>JAFLCA010000020.1 GCA_017302875.1 Deltaproteobacteria bacterium | reverse complement strand
CGTCAAAATCATCCATTCAGGACGGTTGCCGCTGAGGTTGAAGGAAGTCAAAACCTTCAAACGCTTGGCGAGCTTCTTCTTCTTCGCTTCCGAGGTTACATTGCGCATTTCTTCGCGCAATTCGACGCAGAGCTTCTCGACTTCGATCTTCTTGAGCATCTCAAGAATCGTGTCGGCACCCATGCCGGCAGTAAAGCCTGAACCATACTGCTCACGAGCAACGCGATACTCTTTATCCGAAAGCAGCTCACCAGCTTCGAGCTCGGTCTTGCCGGCATCGACAACGATGTAACTTTCGAAATAGAGAACCTTCTCGAGATCACGCAGGGTGATGTCGAGCACGGAACCGATACGGCTCGGCAAGCTCTTCAAGAACCAAATGTGCGCGACGGGGCAAGCCAAATCAATGTGACCAATGCGCTCACGGCGAACTTTGGATTGAATTACTTCAACACCGCACTTTTCGCAGACCACGCCACGATGACGAAGTCTCTTGTACTTACCGCAAATGCACTCATAGTCCTTCACGGGACCAAAGATCTTTGCGCAGAACAAACCATCGCGCTCGGGTTTGAGCGTGCGGTAGTTGATCGTTTCCGGCTTGGTAACTTCGCCGAAAGACCAGCTGCGAATCTTCTCAGCACTCGCAAGCGAGATCTTGAGAGCGTTGAATTTTACAGGATTCTTTGGTTTTTCGAATAAACTAAAGAGATCGTCCATGTCAGGCCTCTAGAGTGGTTGTAGAACTAAAAACTAATAAAAATCTTTGTCCCCAACCCATTTCGGGTTGGGGACTCGTACGGTCTTTACGCCTCGATCGCTGCAGAAGGAGGAGTGGTTGTGGCATTGGTTTGCCCTGGAACCTGTTCCTCTTCTTCTTCGCTCTTGTCCTCGACTAATTCAACGTCGAGAGCCAGCGATTGAAGTTCCTTCATCATAACGTTGAAGGATTCCGGCAAGCCCGGCTCAAGCACGTGTTCACCCTTTACGATGGACTCGTACATGCGCGTGCGGCCAGCTACGTCGTCAGACTTCACGGTTAGGAATTCCTGAAGCGTGTATGCAGCGCCGTATGCTTCAAGCGCCCACACTTCCATTTCTCCCAAACGTTGACCACCGAACTGTGCTTTACCACCGAGCGGCTGTTGCGTGACGAGCGAGTATGGTCCGATTGAACGGGCGTGAATCTTGTCGTCGACCAAGTGGTCGAGTTTCAGCATGTACATCACGCCGACCGTTACCTTCTCAGAGAAAGGCTCACCGGTACGTCCGTCGTACAACTGAACTTGTCCAGACTCATCCATACCTGCAGCAGAGAGAAGATTTCTAATCTCAGGCTCAGACGCAGCATCGAAGACCGGAGTTGCGACATGCACACCGGCCATTTCTTTCTGACCGAGCTTGATGACATCTTCTTCCGACAAACCGGCGATCATCTTGACCGTCTTCGGGTCGTTCATTGCAGTCGACATCAACTGACGCAAATCAGCGATGACCTGCTTACGAACTTCCGGCGTCGCTTCCTGACGTGGCACGCCCGTGTACGGATCAACGATTTTATCGAGCATGTTCCCGATCTGACGGCCGATCTGAATCGCCGCAAATCCGAGATGCGTCTCGAGAATCTGTCCGACGTTCATTCGAGAAGGCACGCCGAGCGGATTCAATACGACATCGACCGGAGTTCCGTCAGCCATATACGGCATGTCTTCCGGAGGAACGACCTTCGAGAGAACACCCTTATTACCGTGACGTCCGGCCAGCTTGTCGCCGACTTGAATCTTGCGCTTAATGGCGACGAATACCTTCACCATCTTGATCACGCCAGGAGCCAACTCATCACCTTCCTTGAGGCGCTTGATCTTCTCCGCCAGGAATGCGCGCTTATTGTTAATAAGCTGTCCCGTGCGAACGACGATGCGATTCAAAGTTTCCTGCACTGCTTCGTCGCCGATCTGAATATCGCGGAGATATTCAAACGGAACCGTTTCAAGCATTTCAGGGGTAATTGCCTCACCCTTTCCGATCAATTGGGCGCGCTTTTCATCAACCAAGCGAGCCGAGGTGGTTTTGCCAACCAAGAGCTCTCTGATTTCTTTCAAAGCTGCGTCGCGAAGAATCTTGATCTCGTCGCGTTGATCTTGCTCGATACGCGCAATTTCGCGCTTCTCGATGGCAAGCGTGCGCTCGTCCTTATCAGTTCCCTTTCGTGAGAAGACTTGCGCCGCGATGATCGTTCCTTCAACTCCAGGCGGGAGCTTGAGGGAGGTATCACGCACTTCACCGGCCTTTTCACCGAAGATAGCTCTGAGGAGCTTCTCTTCAGGGCTGAGCTGGGTCTCGCTCTTCGGCGTAATCTTGCCGACGAGAATGTCACCCGGCTTCACTTCAGCACCGATACGGATGATTCCGGATTCGTCGAGGTTCTTAAGAGCCTCTTCGCCGACGTTCGGAATATCACGAGTGATTTCTTCTTTTCCGAGCTTGGTGTCACGCGCTACGCATTCGAACTCTTCGATGTGAATCGAAGTGAACATGTCACGCTTGACCATATTCTCGTTCAAGAGAATCGAGTCTTCGAAGTTGTATCCGTTCCAAGGCATGAAGGCGACGAGCGCGTTCTGTCCGAGCGCCAACTCGGCCATCTCGGTGCTCGGTCCGTCTGCGATCACTTCACCGGAATCAACCTTCTCACCAGCCCGCACAATCGGACGCTGCGTAATGCAGGTGTTCTGATTGGAGCGGCGGTACTTAACGAGGTTGTAGATATCAACGCCGGTGTCGAGCGAGTCATCCGTGGTCTTATCAGCTTTAATAACGATGCGGTCTGCATCGACTGACATGATACGACCTGAACGCTTCGCGACTACCGTTGCGCCGGAGTCCTTGGCGACGATGCCTTCCATACCGGTTCCGACGAGCGGAGCCTGCGTCTTCAAGCAAGGTACAGCCTGACGTTGCATGTTCGAACCCATCAGAGCTCGGTTTGCGTCGTCATTTTCAAGGAATGGAATCAGCGCTGCAGCCACCGATACGATCTGCTTCGGGCTGACGTCCATCTTGGTTACTTCTTCAGGACCGGCGAGTACGTACTCACCGCTCTTTCTTGAAGGAACTGAAGGATCAGCGAACTTGCCGTTGTCGCCAAGGGCGGCCGATGCTTGCGCGATCGTCTCACGCTCTTCTTCAAGCGCGGAGAGATACACGATGTCATCAGTTACGCGGTTATTGTTGTCCACCACGCGATACGGAGTTTCGACAAAGCCGAACTCGTTGACGCGCGCGTAGACGGACAATGAAGCGATAAGACCGATATTCGGACCTTCCGGAGTCTCAATCGGACAAATACGTCCGTAGTGCGTCGGGTTTACGTCGCGCACTTCGAAGCCGGCACGGTCGCGAGTCAAACCGCCTGGTCCAAGGGCCGACAAGCGACGCTTGTGGGTAATCTCGGAAAGCGGATTGGTCTGATCCATGAACTGCGAGAGCTGCGAAGAACCGAAGAACTCCTTCACTACTGCGGCGACCGGCTTGTAGTTGATGAGGTCTTGCGGAACAAGCGTATCAACGTCCTGCATACCCATGCGCTCCTTGACGGCGCGCTCCATACGCACGAGACCGATACGGTACTGATTCTCGATTAATTCACCGACTGCGCGAACGCGGCGGTTACCGAGGTGATCAATGTCGTCAATCGAATAGCGAACAGGATCGTTCGAGTTCTTCAACTCGAGCAAGTAACGAATCGCTTCCTTAATGTCTTCCGGAGTCAAAATGCCTTGATCCAGAGGAGGCGCTTCGCGGCCCTGCGAAATGTACAACTTGTGGTTGATCTTGTAGCGGCCGATGTCCGACAAGTCATAACGCTCCGCGTTGAAGAACAAGTTCTTGAACGTGGCGCTGGCGGTCTCAGGACGAGGCGGATCTCCTGGACGCAGACGACGATAAATTTCGATCAAGCTGTCTGTGGTCGGCTTCTCGACCAAGCGCGTATAGAGGTCTCCGCGTTCCGGCGACATCTTGTCGCTCTCAAGCGTTCTCCACAGCGCCTCACCGATGTGATGGTCGTCAAGATAGAGTACGCGGATGGTGTCGACCTTCTTATCACGCAAGCGTGACAGATTTCCTTGCTCGACTACTTCACCCTTCGAGTTCACCTTATCGGCAACGAACTCTTCACCGGCGTTGATGATAACACTGCAATTGGCGAGCACCTTCAAGGCGTGCGCCTCGTCGAGTTTTTCAACCAATGCGCCGAACTTCTCTTTAATCAGATCCCAGCCGACGAGAACCTCACCCTTCTCAAGGATGACTTCTCCGGTTGAGGAATGAACAACGTCTTCGGTCGCTTCCACGATAGTGTCGAGTGACACCATGCCTGGGATGGACTCAGGATCAATTTCGATGGCATCAATGGCGGCTTCCTTCAAGCGACGCACGACGGCGCGATTGAAACGACCACCCTGCTTCACGATAACCTTGCCGCCCGCCTTGATTTCACGGAACGACTTCTGTCCTTCGAGCTGATCGGGATTGAACACTTTGGTGATCAAACCGCGCTTACCGAACGTGATCGTGTCGAACTTGTAGTACGTAGCCAAGATCTCATCGGAGCTCATGCCGAGTGCACGCAAGAGAACAGTGGCGTTCAACTTACGGCGACGGTCAATGCGCACGTGCAGGATATCTTTGACGTCGAACTCAAGATCGATCCACGAACCGCGGTACGGGATGATACGAGCAGAGTACAAGAGCTTCCCGGAAACGTGGCTCTTGCCATCATCGTGATCGAAGAACACGCCGGGAGAACGGTGCAATTGGCTGACGATCACGCGCTCGGTTCCGTTCACCATGAACGTTCCCTTGTCGGTCATCAGAGGAATTTCGCCGAAATATACGACGTCTTCCTTGAGGGCGCTCAAATTACGCGCGCCGGACTCAGGATCGACATCCCACAAAACCAACTGAATGGTCACGCGCAACGGCGCGGCCCACGTCATACCGCGATCGCGGCACTCATCAACGTCATACTTCGGAGTGCCCAAGGTGTAGGACACAAACTCGAGCGACGCAGTGTTGTTATAATCTTTAATTGGGAAAACGGACTTGAATACTTTTTGTAAGCCGATTTCTTCGCGCTTATCCGGCTCAACATTCGCCTGCAAGAATCGTTCATACGACTTGCGCTGAATCGCAACGAGATTAGGAATCTCTGCGACTTCACGAATTTTTGAGTAGCTGCGACGAAGACGAAGGTTTGTCTTAATCTTTGATGCCATATTCTTCTATCGATCCAAGTAGCCGTGTGATAAACTTTTCAGCCCACAACAAATGTAGGCGCGAAGACAAAGTAATGCCTTCACGCCTCTGATGCGCGCATGATATGAAAGTCCCCTGACGAAAAACTCGCCGAGAGATTTTTCAAAACTTCATGACTGATTAAAAATCGAGTTAGCTGGAGCAAACTAATCTTCCCGAGTGAGGAAATTTTTTTCAGACTGAAGTTCGCAGATTGAAAGCTCAACACTGCGACCGTGAACGCGAAAAAAATCTTCGCATTCAACATCAGTCCTAAATTTTAATTTCGTAATTTTTTAATTACGTGCCTGCGCTAAGAATTTCCGAATGACGCTTTGATCGTTACTGCAGTTTTCTGATGCTGCGGTGCCGCTAAGACCAACCGTTTCGAATCCTACAAAGCCCAACAATAGCGAGCGATTATAGGATGATAGCGCTTAGAGTAGCAATAGCACCTCCCCTAACGCAGGCCGACCTCTCACGAGGGCTGCCCCGGCGGGGATTTCCGACTCCGATATGACTCAGAGTAGGAACGATTTCAAGCTGTTACCCAGATAGCAGACAACGCGGTGGAGGGGAACGTGGCCGTTACCGACCCCGTCCCCCTGCGCCAACCGCGTATCGAGAACCAAAGACTACTTAAGAGAAGCCTTAGAACCAACTTCCTCAAGCTTCTTCTTGAAGCTCTCGCCGTCAGCCTTAGAAACTCCATCCTTGAGGAGCTTCGGTGCAGCGTCAACCAAGTCCTTAGCTTCCTTCAAGCCGAGGCCGGTGATTTCGCGAACGACCTTGATGGCCTTAACGCGATCTTGACCAGCTTCATCGAGCCAGATAGCAAACTCAGTCTTTTCCTCAGCTGCAGCAGCGCCACCAGCAGCGGCTCCGCCGGCCATCATCGCAACAGGAGCAGCGGCACTTACGCCAAGCTCTGTCTCGAGGTCTTTGACGAGCTTAGCAGCATCCATCAAGGACATGTTTTTGATAAACTCTTTTACTTGTTCCATGCTCACGTCACTCATTTTCCTTCTCCTTTCCTCAAATATCTAATGTAAAAAATTCCCTATCCCTTCTTTTCCAAATTCTGCCGATGCGCATCCACGACACGAACCACCTGCGTGGCCGGAGCGGCGAGCAAACGTACAAGCTGAGTTGCCGGAGCGGCAATCAAAGCCAACAATTTAGAAAGTGTTTCTTCGCGGCCAGGCATCTTGGCAAGCGTGTCAACGCCAGCCTGATCCAAGCACTGCCCATCGATCCAGCCGCCTTTGATCTTCAGATTCTTATGATCCTTGGCGAACTTGGCCATTATCTTAGCCGGGGCGACGGGATCAGAATCAGAAGTCACGATAAGGCTCGGACCACCGAAGAGCTCAATAAACTTCTTGAGCTGCGCAGCATCCGCGTCTTTGTACGCGCGTTCAGCAGCGAGACGGCCCAAGGTGTTCTTCACCACTTTGCCACGAGCGCCGTTACGGCGAAGCTCTTTGCGAAGTTCGGTGATCTCAGCAACGGTCAATCCGCGGTAGTCAGCGCAAAGCGTTGACTGCGCGCTTTTGAAGGCGCTGCTGATGGCTTCTAGTTCAACTTGTTTTCCTGCACGGTCCATTTTCTAAATCTCCCAAATGATCTTTCTCGCCGATCCGGTTACCCGGCCGCTGCATTATTGTCGAAGCGGAGCGAGGTCGAGCTTCACCCCAGGTCCCATGGTCAATGCCAAGGTTGCTTTCTGGAGGTAAATACCTTTGCTAGTCGCCGGCTTTGCCTTATTGATTGCAGTCATCAGTGCCTGCAAGTTCTCGTAAATCTTCTTCGCGCCGAAGGAAGCTTTACCGACAGGAGCATGCACGATACCGGTCTTCTCAACGCGGAACTCCGTGCGGCCTGCCTTAATCGAGCGCACCGTTGCGCCGACATCAAAGGTTACCGTTCCGATCTTCGGGGAAGGCATCAAACCTTTCGGTCCGAGCAACTTACCAACCTTACCGACCTGCACCATCATATCCGGTGTAGCGATAACGCTTTCGAAATCGAAAAAGCCACCCTTAATCTTTTCAACAAGATCTTCCGCGCCGACGATATCTGCACCGGCTTCCTGAGCTTCTTGAGCCTTCTCGCCCTTCGCGAAGACGGCAACCTTGATGCTCTTTCCGAGACCGTGAGGAAGCGGAACGCTGCCGCGCACATTCTGCTCAGCCTTGCGAGGATCAACACCAAGCGTCAGAGCGATATCAACCGTCTCGTCAAATTTGCACGAAGCAGTGCTCGCGATGATTTCGCACGCCTTCTCCAAATCATAGAGCTTTTCAGTTTCTACTTTGGCGCGTTGCGCTTTAATTCTTTTGCCTTCTTTTGCCATACACTTAACCTTCGTTACGAAATTCGGTTTTTACTTCCATCCTACACAGCAACTCAGATTCGTTGGAGGTTGCCGCGGAGCTAAAGCTCCTCGCAATGGATTTGAAGGACTTTAGTCCTTCAAATCCACACCCATGCTGCGGGCAGTGCCTGCTACGGTCTTGAACGCTGCGTCTTCATCGACACAGTTAAGATCCGCCATCTTCTGCTTCGCAATCGCGCTTACTTGCGCACGAGTAATCTGCCCAACCTTGTCGCGATTCGGAACAGCCGAGCCCTTCTCGAGGCCCAATGCTTTCTTGATCAAATACGAGACCGGAGGAGTTTTGCACTCGAAGGTGAACGAGCGATCCTTGTAGACCGTCAAGATCACGGGCGTCACTTCGCCCTTCTGCTTCATGGTCTTCGCATTAAACTGCTTGCAGAATTCCATGATGTTCACGCCGGCTTGGCCGAGAACAGGTCCGATAGGAGGAGCTGGATTGGCTTCGCCCGCAGGAATTTGGAGCTTGATAACGTTGGTAACTTCTTTTGCCATTTAGCTTTTCTCCACTTGTATGAAATCGAGCTCTACGGGAGTAGCACGGCCAAATATACTTATCAACACTTTGACCTTGCCCTTCTCGGGCTTTACTTCCTCGATAGTGCCGTTGAAATCGGTGAACGGTCCGTCGATCACTTTGACCGTCTCGCCTTGTTCGAAATTCGCCTTTGAACGAGGTGAAGAAGTTCCTTCTTCAACCTGCGTCGTGATCCTCGAAACCTCTTCCTCAGAGAGAGGAGAAGGATTCGAAGGGTCGCCGATAAATCCTGAGACCTTCGGCGTTTCCTTGACCAAGTGCCATGTGTCCTGGTTGAGAACCATTTGCACGAGCACGTACCCAGGGAAAAACTTTCTATTCGAAGTTTTCTTTTGTCCGCGCACGAGCTCGACAACGGTTTCTTGCGGGACACGAATGTCACCGAAGAGATGGCCAAGCTTGTACGTGCGAATGCGCTCTTCAAGCGCCTGCTTCGCTTTCACTTCGAAACCGGAATGCGCGTGTACGACGTACCACTTCAAATCGGGGTGCGGTGTTCCCGAAGTCGCTGCATCTGGATTTTGAGAATTCTCAGAATTCATATTTTTCCAACGTTTTCCTAAATTAGCTTCGCTCTATGAAAGCAATGCCAACATCAGGCGATTCAAAATTACATCCAATACAAAAAGGCAAATTGCCACGAACACGATAATTAATAAGGTGACCAGAGTCGCCTGCATGGTCTCCTGACGCGTGGGATGCGTCACCTTCTTCAGCTCCTCGAAGCTCTCCGAAATAAAGGAGAACGGTCGAGACATGAACGAGACTTCTTTCTTTGCTTCTTCTGTTGCCATACCGAAGTAAAAACTTCCCAAAGCAGCTTCTCTTGCACATGCGATCCCATAGCCGAGAAAGCATTGATCAAGAGATCGCCCGACATTGGGGATCTATTGTATATGGAGTTTAACTTAGCCCGCGCCTGCCGGTTTAGAAGCAACACAGCAGTTTCATCAGCCACATCTAATGCGCTTGCGCGCAATATTGGGAACTCCGGCTCAGCGTTACCAAGGCTTGCCGGGGACGAAGTAGAGCGGGACATTAGCAAAAATCATTTATCAGAGCAAACAATTGGGCTTGTTTTTTAGCCTGCCCTGCGCGTGTAAGGAAATGCCAAGAAGAAGCTGCTACCCAGTTGCCACCAGGTTGCCGGGCTGGACTAAGGAGCGGTTTTCGACCCAGATTTTGGCTAGATTTCACTCAGATTTAATAAAGGCAAATTAAATCAATTGTTTCAAGGAGTTACTGACACGACCTAGTGCAGGTATCGTCAAAATCCGTAGTTCAGTCGATTGACTTAATTTAATGTTGAGTTAATAAATACAGTAATGAACGATAAAGAGCTCGACCCCACTAAGAAATCGCATTCCCGCGAAGCGCTCCTCGAGGCCGCTGAAAGGCTGTTTGCGGAAAAGGGATATGAAGCTGTCAGCACGCGTGAACTGGCTGAGGCCGCAGGGGTAAACCTGGGCGCGATTCAGTATCATTTCGGGTCCAAGGCCAAACTCTTCGTTGAAACTGTTCATCGCATGATGCGCGGCAGCGGCTGCGCACGAGCTCAGTTTGCGCTGACCACCACCCCCACTTCCGCGGAAGATGCGGCAACGCGACTTTGCAAATTCGTCTACTCCTTTCTTGGCTACATGCTACGTCCGCAGGGACCGCAACCTTGTCGTTTGATGATTCGAGAAATCTTTACCGAGACCACACGCGACGAAGAAATGTACGAAGCCTTGGTGTCCACCGTTGCAGACGAATACTCAAAGCCGCTCGAAGACACCTTGATCGCAAATCTGCGTTTGCTTGCAGACAACAAGTCTCAACGAGAGCTGCAACACCTTGCGCGCTGCATTCTCGGACAATGCACGCTCTACGCGACGCATCGCCCCTTCATTGAACGAATCATGAACGAAGATATTTCCAAGTCGCCTGCCCTCGAGGAGCTGGCCGAGCATATTTGCCGGTTTACGCTGCGCGGGTTGCGGCTTCCTGAAACTTTTATAGACAACGTCATCGCAAACGCATCGGAGAAGGTATGACCACGGCTGCAGTTTCCTCGCCACCGGCAAAGAAACAGATTCTTGTAACGCTCGCCATCGTTGGCGCAGTTATCCTTGTGCTTGGTTTCATCAAGTACATTCAAATTTCGCGCGCCATCGCCGCCAGCCAAGCTTTCGGGCCGCCTCCTGAAGCGATCACCTCAATCGTGGTGGAAGAGGCGGTTTGGCCACGCACGCTTTCTTCGATCGGAAGCATCAGCCCGGAGCAAGGCGTTACCTTGAGCGCGGAAGAACCAGGCAAGGTTTCGCGCGTTGCCTTCGAGTCCGGTGCAGAAGTCAAAGCGGGAGATGTTCTTGTTGAGTTGGACACCTCGGTGGAACAGGCAAATTTGGCTGCTGCATTAGCAAAGGCAGAAGGAACTCGCAGAGATTTAGCGCGAGCACAACGCCTGCGCAGCACTAATGCCGTTTCCCAAGAAACGCTAGATAATGCAGTTTCACTCGCCCAGCAAAATGAGGCCGAGGTAGAATCTTTGCGCGCGGTCATCGCACGGAAGAAGATTACAGCCCCCTTCTCCGGCCGCACAGGCATTCGTCAGGTCAATGTCGGTCAGTACATTTCTGCCGGTACCCCGGTCGTTCCGCTGCACAGCCTCGACCCGATGTACGCCGATTTCACTCTTCCCCAACAAGAAGTTCCGCATATCGCTGTCGGGCAGTCAGTCAATGTGAAGATCGACGCCTTCGGGGAACGCATATTCCCCGGAAAGATTAGCGCGATTAATCCGCAGATCGATAGCAGCACCCGAAATGTCAGCGTGCGCGCCACGATCCCGAATCCGGATCAGGCGTTGCGTCCGGGAATGTTCGCGGAAATAAAAGTGGTGCTGCCAATCTCTGATACGGTCATCGCAGTCCCCGCCACCAGCATTCATTACGCACCCTACGGTGATGCGGTCTACGTGATCGAACAGATGAAAGACCCGAAGGGACAAGAGTACAGCGGAGTGCGCCAACAGATTGTCAAACTCGGCCATCGACAAGGCGACCAAATTGCCGTCCTCGAAGGCTTGAAACCCGGCGAACAAATTGCCACTTCCGGTGTTTTCAAATTGCGACCAGGCGCAGCCGTGTCGGTGAATAATTCATTTAGTCCTGGCAATAGCCTCGCGCCGAAGCCGCCGAATACATAATTGGATGTCCATTTAGATTTGAGTTTGTATGAAATTCACCGACCTCTTTATCAAACGGCCCGTGCTGGCGATTTGCTTGAACCTGCTCATCTTCGTCGCAGGGTACCAAGCCTATCAGAACCTGAACGTGCGCCAGTATCCGCGCAGCGACGTAGCAATTGTAACTGTTCAGACTGTGTACGTCGGTGCCAGCGCCGATCTCGTCCGCGGCTTCATTAGCACGCCCCTCGAACGCTCAATCGCGAGCGCTGACGGTATCGACTATCTAGAGTCAACGAGCACCCAGGGCCTGAGCACCATCACCGCTCACTTGCGCCTGAACTTTGATGTGAATGCCGCTCTTACTCAAATTCAGGCAAAGGTGGCGCAAGTGCGCAACGAACTTCCACCTGAAGCGGAAGCTCCCACCATTAACGTGGAGAGCGCGGACAATCGCTTCGCCTCGATGTACTTGAGTTTTTACTCCGATCAACTCGAGCAAAACCAAATCACTGACTATCTAACTCGTGTCGTACAGCCGAAGCTTTCATCAGTGGCCGGCGTGCAAAAAGCCGAGATTTTGGGCGGACGAGTTTTCGCCATGCGTATTTGGCTGAAACCCGATCGCCTCGCGGCGCTTAACCTCTCCCCCAGCGATGTGAGAAAAGCGCTGGCGGACAACAACTTCCTGTCAGCCGTCGGCAGCACCAAAGGATCGATGCTAACGGTTAACCTCGTCGCTAATACCGATATGCGTTCGAAGGAGGAATTCGAGCGTTTGGTTGTTCGCAAGGACGGCGACACCCTCGTGCGCCTTTCTGATATTGCTGATGTCGTCCTTGGTGCCGAGAACTACGACCAGGACGTGCGCTTCGATGGTCAAAGCGCCACGTTCATGGGTATTTGGGTACTGCCAAATGCAAACTCATTGGAAGTCATCAAGCGCGTGCGAGATCTCATTCCAGTTATTCGTGAGCGCGTGCCGAGCGGCATGAAGGTCGGAATCCCCTACGACTCCACCGCCTATATTCGTGACGCTCTGCACGAAGTGGTGAAAACCTTAGTGGAAACGATCTGCATCGTGATCGTGGTGATCTTCCTCTTCATTGGATCGCTGCGCTCAGTACTCATTCCGGTTGTGGCGATTCCTCTCTCGTTAATCGGAAGCATGGCCTTGATGCTGGCGATGGGATTCACCATTAACTTGCTCACCCTTTTGTCAATCGTGTTGGCGGTCGGCTTGGTCGTCGATGACGCCATCGTCATGCTCGAGAACGTCGAGCGTCACGTGCATGAGGGCATGACGCCTTACGATGCTGCACTTAAAGCAGCGCGCGAACTGGTCGGGCCGATTATCGCGATGACTATTACCTTGGCTGCGGTCTATGCCCCAATTGGAATCCAGGGCGGATTGAGCGGCGCGCTCTTCCGCGAGTTTGCTTTCACCTTGGCTGGTGCCGTCATCATTTCCGGTATCGTCGCTCTGACGCTTTCTCCGATGATGTCATCGAAGCTATTGCGATCCTCAAGTGAAGCCAGCGGGTTCAAATTGCGGGTAGAGCGATTTCTCGAAGCGCTTCGCAACAAGTACGAAGCGGTCTTGCGCAGAACTCTCGTCTATCGCGTTGGCATTGTTACAGCTGCGGTTCTCATTATCTTATGCATATTCCCCTTCTATATGTTTTCCGCCAAGGAATTAGCACCGCGGGAAGACCAAGGCGTTCTCTTTGGGATTGTGCAGGCAGCTCCAAACTCTTCGCTCGATCAGACCTTGCTGTATGCCTCGGCAATTACGGACACCTACCGCAGCTTTCCTGAGTATTCCAACTCGTTCCAGCTGATCAATCCGACCGGCGGATTCTCAGGCATGCTGCCTAAGCCGTGGAGCGAGCGAGAAAGAACCGTTGCCGACATGGAAGGCGAAGCTTGGGGCAAGATGTCCTCCATTCCGGGAGTGCGTGTTATCATCACGAGTCCTCCGCCCCTCCCAGGTGGAAGTGATTTCCCGATTGAATTCGTTATCTCTTCGACCGCTGAACCAGATCAGATCGTCGACTACGCAAACCAGCTGGTGGGCGCGGCATTTCAAAGCGGCAAATTTGTTTTTGCCGATACGGATTTGAAGTACGACCTTCCCCAAAGCGAAATCTATGTCGATCGAGATAAGGCCGCGTCGTTGGGCTTGAGTCTGGCTGACGTTGGAAATGACCTGGGTGTAATGACGGGCGGAAACTATGTAAACCGTTTCAATATTCAGGGCCGCAGCTATAAGGTAATTCCTCAGGTTCGGCGATCCGATCGTTTGAATCCGGAACAGCTCTCGGATATGTACGTGAGTGGGCCCAACAAAAGCCTTGTTCCGCTTTCAACCTTTGCCGACGTTCGAAATTCGGTTGAACCCCGACAGCTCAATCGATTTCAACAGTTAAACTCTGCGAAGATTCAAGGCGCGCTTGTTCCGGGAGTAAGCATCGATGAGGGCTTAAAAGTCCTCGAGAGTACTGCTCAGCAAGTGCTGCCCAAAGATTTCGTCATCGATTACGCCGGTGAGTCGCGACAGTTAAGAAAAGAGCAGAACACTCTGCTGACGACCTTGCTCCTGGCAATATTCTTGATCTTCTTGGTGCTCGCCGCGCAGTTCGAGAGCTTCCGCGATCCTCTGATCATTCTCGCTGGATCGGTTCCGCTCGCACTTGCCGGAGCGTTGTCGTTCGTATTTCTGGACTTCACGACACTAAATATTTATTCGCAGGTTGGACTAATCACCTTGGTCGGCTTGATCGCGAAGAATGGTATTTTGATAGTGGAGTTCGCAAATCATTTGCAAGAACAAGGGCGCAGCAAGTATGAAGCCGCGATTGAGGCAGCCTCAACCCGACTGCGACCAGTGCTTATGACTTCGGTCGCTACCGTCGTCGGTCACTTCCCGCTGATTCTCGCTTCGGGGGCCGGGGCTGGTTCGCGAAATAGTATCGGTATGGTGCTTGTCACGGGAATGATTATCGGAACCGCCTTTACTCTATTCATGGTACCGGCGATCTACACTTTCGTGGCAAAGGAACGCGCGCATCTAAAAACGACTCCGGCGTTCGACGAGAGCGAACCCAAACTACACGTCGTAAGCTAGTTGGCCTAAGACTTCTTCTGAGCCATCGCCAATGGCAGGTTCTTGAGGAGAAAAGATCTCAGGTCGACCAGCGTATGTGTTAGTGACTGAAGTTCCACGACCAATCGCTTGACCGCAGCAAGATTTCCTAGTTTTGCACACTCCATGCTGTCCTCTACCGAGAACTTATGGGTGCGGTAGAGATAGGCTGCCACATCCGGAAAAGGAAGCTTAAAAACTCGCGCGAAATGGGCGACATCCTCTCGTCGGTCCACAGAAGTAGGTCGCGCCGTTCGCTGGATCCAACTACGCAAAGTATTGGCCGGGACTCCGGTATCAGCGGCGAGCGCGGCATAAGCGACATTGGCGTTTGGAGCAAAGCGCTTCACGATCCCCTCGTAAACGTCGAGCTCCCAATTAGCTTTGCTTTTTGGACTTACGGCAAGCTTACCAAGTACCTTATCGAGCTCCTTTGGTAAAAGCAGATCGTGATTCACTAACCACTGCAAGGAAGCCTGATCGCTAAAAACAACAGCGGTATTTCCGGAAAAGCTAATGCGAGGCGGCATGCCGCAGGCATCGACAACTGCAGCCACGTCGACCGCGAGCGCCCGCCGCCCCCGCTTGTTTAATGCAACAACATCTCCGGCGACCGTAGCTCCTACTGAACACAACCCTCGAAGATATTCCAAACGCTCTTGTTGGGAACCGAGAAGCACCCATGGTACCTGTGTGCAGCCCACGGTCACATGAGAAAGCTCGCGCACCAGGGCTGCCGAGCTAACGGCACACTCAAGTTTCGGCTCCCTGCCACCACGCGCGGCAGGCTGGTCATAAATTTTCGGATTGGAGCGTGGTGCAATTACTTTGATGCATGAAGATAGTTGTTCCAAGAAGCGCCGATCTTCATGCGTGAAAACAATTCTGCCCCGCATGTCAGGAGAAACCGTCATGCCTTGATATGCACCAGCTACGAAGGCCCATTCTTTCGATTCCCCTCGCGGAACGGTAAGCACTTCTGTTGCCTTACGGCCACCGGGACGCGCCAGGCAAGCGATAGCGGGAGGAAGCTGGCCGCGTAGTATAGGTGAAACTGTTGAACGATTTATTCTCATGCGCCTGGCAATAGACTGCGCCTGCATCCCAAAACTTCTCAGCTCGAAAATTTTCTCACTCTGCTGAATTGCTTTCTCGGCTTGAGCAAGTCGCGCCTCTTCAGATTCGGAACACTTGCGTCCCAGCGCATTCTTCAGCAATTTATCTTTGCGCTTCTGAAATTCCGTCTTGAAATGACGGACGAATCTATTCTCCGCCGCCGGAGGCACCCCGTACGTTGGCCCATCACTAAGCGATTGCATGACTAGGGTAACTTGAGTGGCGGGCAGCGTATCCGTCTTATGTGCCAGATATTCTGTGTACTCGCGCACACAAGCTGCGAGATATGGAAGACGTCCTTGCGGATCCCGCACTTCGCCTAGCTCCGCACGCAGAGTGGTTATGGCTCGGTAGACACGGGTTCGTAAAAATTGCTCAGAGTCGAACCCAAGCTCGCTGCGCAGGGATCTTAGCGCTGACAAAGGGTCAGTACTTCGTTGAATGACCTTGCTACAGTGCTCGACCGTCAGCGCTGGCAAAAAAATACTCAAGCGAGGTGAAAAGTCAGCAGCTAGACTGAGCTGCAAACGATCGGATATTGGGACCGGCCCCGCGATGATGACTTCGCTTCGCCCCTTGGGCAAAGCGACCTCAATAGAAATTGGACGATACTCAACCTCGGAGCTACCCCTTCCCTCTCGATCCTGTGAGCTATGCTGATCTGGTTCGCGCATATACTTAAGCGGCACGGAAGCGTAAAATCAACGCCCTACCCCAGGTGAGTCTATCTCGAAACTTGGTCTTAAGAAAAAAAACCTTGCAGGTGTTTTTCGAAGGGAAAGCGCCTCGCGGCTATAGCTCTGGTACCCTGAGCCTGCCCTTAAGCAATCCAGAAAGTTGACCCGGCGCAGCACCAACCAGGTGGAACTCATGAACCAGACTTTCGATTTGCTTAAAGTCGGCACACGAGGCAATTCGAACACTATCCTCGGCGGATAACCCGCATTTCCGGTAAAGAAGCGCCACAGCCCCCGCGTCAGGAACGCCGAAGGCTTTGGCGTCCGCACGAATATGTTCGCGCCGGTCAGCCATATGCGGGCGATTTATGCCCAGGAGCCAATTGCGAAGAGTCGCTGCTGATATGCCCGTCGTGCGCTCCAAAGCGCGATAGGATACTCCAGATTGCCCCCGATACTTCGATACAATTGCTTCATACGTCTCCAAATCATAACTGGTTCGACCGTTCGCCAACCGCGCTGCTTGCGTCTCCGCTTCCCCGTGTTGACGAGCAGGTAGAATGTTGTGTTTCACGAGCGCACGCAGCGATTCGCAGTCCCGAAATACCACGCTCGCCAGAGTAGAAAAGCTTAGGGTAGGAGGCATCCCACACAAATCAAACAACGCGCCCAGCTGCACCGCGAAAGATCGATTAGCAGCAAATGAAAAAGTGACCGCTCCGGCGGAATAGCTTGCGGCAAATGCAGAGTATCCACGCAGATATTCAAGGCGCTCCTCGGCGGTACCAAGCAAGATCCATGGAATCTTAGAACTGTGCTCCGTCACCCGAGATATTTCCCTTACGAGAGCGACCGAACGAACCTGACACTCCTGCTTTGCCTCCACACTACGTCGAGACAGCGGCTGATCGCGAATTACCGGAGAAGCCTGTGGA
The DNA here is from genome assembly GCA_017302875.1 of Deltaproteobacteria bacterium. Classification (GTDB taxonomy): domain Bacteria; phylum Bdellovibrionota_C; class UBA2361; order UBA2361; family JAFLCA01; genus JAFLCA01. The sequence continues at coordinate 13,057 of JAFLCA010000020.1, read as the reverse complement.
GCGATACTTCGAATGCGTGCCGCAAGCGCTGTCAAAACCGAATTGTCGGAGTGCGTGAAAATAATTCTGCCCGCAGCATCTGGCCGATCGGTGATGGCTTGGTAAGCACCACAAACATAGGCCCAATCGTTTGATGCCACACGTGGACTGCTCAACATCTCGGAGCGATGTTTTCCACTCGCTCGGGCGAAAGAATCGAGTACCGCGGGGGGCCGACCCTCGATAACCCGATTCACATAGGTCACATCGATCTTCAAGCGGCGAGCGACAGACGCTCCCGACATCCCATATGCCCGGTTCCGCAGAATTTCTTCACAGCGCTTCAAAGTAGATTCAGCAGCCCCGAGACGTCGCTGTTCCGCAACGGAAAGTTCTCGCCCCGTGGTGCTTCGCAGTAAGCGTGCCTTTCTTTCCTCGAAATGAGCTCGAATGAGACGCATACTTCGACCCTCAACAGGCGCAAGGAAAACCTCAGGAGAAAGCTGCCCCTCTTCCAAAAGGGCTAACGAGACCGTGGTAGCCGGAGGTTCCGGCTTTCTTCCTGCTAAGAACTCCTGGAACTCACGTACACAAAAAATGAGGTAGGGTAATTTCCCGAACGGATCCGGCACTGGGCCGAGTTCGGAACGCAAGGCTTTTACCGCCCTGCTCGTTCGTTCTCGCAGCACTCGTTCATGTGCTATTCCGAGCTCTGTTCGGATCTGGGGAATACCTTCACAGATGTTCCGTTCGTGCTCGCGCAATAAGTCGCGGCAGATTCGATATTCAGTCCGAGGTAGCCGTAGTATGAGCTGCGGGGAGAGATCCTCCGTTAACGCCAGAGATAGGCGATGCGAGATACGATGCGGCCCAGCAAGAAAAGCCGGGTGAGAGCGCTCCGAGTTTACCGGAGATGTCGCAGTAAGCGCTGAAGCAACCGGCGCTGCGCTAGCTGATTCTAGGGGCAATTTCGAAAAGCAAGATTGCGACATCGATAGGTGGGGCAACTAATTCAACAACAGAGGACCTTATCTCCCTGAACTTTACACCGAGACGGAATCTAAAGAAAAACTTTCTGCCCTATCGGATAAGCGGCTCCTTACGCGGGAGAATCTCTAATGATAGTGCAGAAATAACGACGAAACTCCGCATGCCCATGCTAGGATGCGCGAAGACTTATTGGCTTATATAGCAGCTGGAGTATCTATGCAGACATCGTGCAATGCAGGAAAGACGATCGTGATAGTTCTCACCTTGTTCATCGGGAAATATTCCTCCCCTGCCCTCGCTCAAGACTTCCAAGGCATGATGCAACAAAACATGCAGCAACAGCAGGCCCTGCAAGCTCAAATGGAAGCCAGCATGAGACAGTCTGAAATGCAGATGCAGCACGCCATGCGTGAATACATCAATCAGAACCGCCCCGCGCTTGAACAGGAACGACAGGCCTATATGCAATCCACTGGCGCTACTATGTCACTTGAAGAGTATACACATGCAAAGATTATGGCCGAGGCAGCTCGCCGCAATGCGGCTGCAAACCCACAGCCGTACTCCAATCCAATTTTTGAGCAGCAAAAACGCAATTTTCAGGCCGGGCAGCAAGCCTACCAAGCACGGCAGCAGAATTTTGATCAGCGTAATCAGGCCTGGGCGCAAGGACAGCAGCAGATAGACAATAACAACCAAGCGTGGATGCAGGGACAGCGCCAAATCGATAGCAATAATAACCGCTTCGTACAGCAAGCGATCCAGGGCAATCAGTACTATAAAAATACGGAGACGGGCGAAGTCGCTGAACTGCCCTTCGCCGGCTCCCCTGGCGTGTATCAGAACGGAGAAGGTTCAACCTGGACGAGTGGAACCATGGGCCAATTCAATCAAGTTGGTCCGCAGGGAATGCCGCAACAAATGGAAGAGTACGAACCCGAGTACTACGACGAATAGCCAGGCAGCGCAGAGGTTTCAAGATTCAAATTTGAGGCGGGCCCCGTCATGCAAATCCGCAAGTTGATCGATGCAAGATTTCTGAAACTGCTTACGAATAATTTCAGTTTCAATCTCGGAGGCGATCAAAAATACCTGGACTGTCCATCGACCACTTTGGAGCATGCAATCACAAACTCCCTGCATATGGTTATTGATGTAGAGTCCGAACGAGACGCCCTGCTTCGATACAAGACTCTCGGGTAAGTGGCCGTGAATTCGCCGCCGCTCGGCTTGCAGCAAGATAAACCCGCGCGCCAAATACCGTTCAGATTCACCCTCAATGCGACGCACTTCGATTCGCTCCTGAAGTACGCTCTCTGGATAGTTGCGGGGCCCGCGCGAGGTCTGTTCAAGCAGAGAGCAGAAGTTCGCAACCTCTTTCGGTGAGAAGCCCTGCAACGCTGGCGCAAACTTTTCAGCCACCGCCTGACAGTGTTCCTGAAACAGCTTGGTTCCCTTCGATGTTGTATCGACGAGCACTACGCGACGATCCCTCTGCGAAATACGTTTTTCGAGAAGTCCGCGACGAAAAAGGAATGCTGTAGCGCGCGAGACCGCGCTCTGCTCCATAGCGGTTTCACGAGCCAGCCGCGAGATCTCTATGCCCTGCTCATACAATGCTACCACATCAAGTAGCTGAGCATCTTGAACGGTAAGAGCAGAGCCGAAGAATCTCCCCCCGTACATTCCGCCACACATGGAAATAAGCATGAGCGCAAAATTAATCGGGTGTTCGGTGTCTCTTCGTACCGGCGCCGCTTCGAGGGAAGAACAGGCGGCCAAAGCAGTCGAAAACTGTTCAATACACGCAGTAAGTTCATCAGACTCAGCGGCACTGAGAATTCCGATGCTTTCATTCGTTACACGAGTAAGTTCCGCATCCAGAGCTTGAATTACTTCTCTGCCTCGAGGCGTCAACTCTAGAGCGCGACGACGTCCATCTTCAGTCGGTTTTACCGCAATAAGCGCGCGTCGCTGGAGCTTTGAAACGGTGCGAGAGATGACACTCCGTTCAGCCCGCCAGGTCTCTCCGAGCTGTGCAGCGCTTAATCCAGGCGAAGCGTCCAGGTTTCCAAGCAAGCGAACACCCAGCAAGGACAAGCGCTGCTTGGCAACAACACGCTTTCGTATGCCACGGCGGCGCTGAAAAAGAAGGAAGGCTCGATAGAGTCGCTCCGCAGAGGACTGTGGTTGATTCTTCTCCCTGGGGTGAGCCATAAAGGTGCGCTTTGCATATATTGTACCGCCGATATCCTCGACTTTGCAACTAATTCGCAACTAGTCATTCCACCCAAACACGTTTTCAGATAACACAATCAATAATTTAGGCCACTAGAATTGGTCTGGCAGCAAGCATCCGCTTGAGTAGACCGCGCCTCCGCTCTAGGTTAGCGACAATATTTGCGTGCAAATTGCAATCATATCAACCACACCAAAAACCCGCTTATAGGACCCGAGCAGTATGAATCAGCCCTCTGAAGTTTTAGGAACACGCATCACCATTTGCGGTGTGTCGACCCAGCCTGGTTCCGATCCCGCTATTCCAACCGGCAGTCTATCCGGAGAGTTTATCCTCGAAGGGCAACCGAGCGGCTCTCACGCTTTGCGACGCCTTGATGCTCCGCCCGGCCCGGATACAGATCTTGCCCTCCAGAATTGGGGGAATCTCTCGAACATTCTCCCCTCTCAAGCCTATCCCGCCGTGCTTCATGCCATCGGACTCTGCAAGGCAGCAGCGGCGCGTGCAAACTTCGAACTCGGCGCGTTTAACGGATTGCACTTCGCTGGTGCGGAAATCTCGGCTCGAGCGGTTTACGAGTCCATCGCCGAAGTATGTCTGGCCATGGCCGCGGGCCAACATGATCACGAGTTTGTAGTCGATGTTTTGCAAGGCGGGGCCGGAACTTCCTTGCATATGAACGCCAACGAGGTAATCGCGCTGCACGCCAACGAGCGCTTACTGCGTCACCTCGGCCACGTCGTACCAGGCGATCCTGCCGTGCTGCCAATCAAATCGAATGACATCGTAAACTACGGGCAATCGACCAATGATGTTATTCCAACCGCTGCGCGTATAGGGGTTCTAAGCGCGACCGAATCTCTGGTCACCGAAATGCTCGAATTCGAGAGCACCTTGCGTGAACGAGCCTCACAGGATGAGTTTCGAACGACACCTCTCGTCGGCCGCACACACCTTCAAGATGCAGTCCCGGTAACGATGGCTCAAGTGTTCCTTGGATATGCGGACACCCTGGCAGCGGCGCGCCGGCATCTCGAGGTCACCTCTCGCGGACTTCAGGAGTGCACTCTGGGTGCCACTGCCGTGGGTAGCGGGCTTACTTCTCTTCCCGGCTATCGCGAAAGAGTCGTTGAGTGTCTAAACGAACTACTCGAAAGCAGTGGGGCACGCTATCAACTGCGCCCAGCAGATAACTACTTCGCAACCACCAGCTCACTGCTCCCCTTCTCGGCATACTCAAATGCATTGGCGACGTACGCCGTTGAGCTTGAAAAAATCGCAAACGATATTCGGCTCTATGCTTCCGGCCCTCGCGCGGGATTCGGCGAACTGAAGCTCCCCGCGCTTCAACCCGGCTCTTCAATTATGCCTGGAAAGGTGAATCCGGTAGATCCGGAAATGCTCGATCAAACTTCCTTTATCATACAGGGTAATGCTCTGACGGTCGCACTTTGCGCGCGCGCCGGACAGCTTCAACTAAATGTGATGGGACCGACAGTCCTTTGGAAATTGAGCGAATCTATATCCCTCCTCCAGAATGCTCTGGGCCGTGCACGCCGGGACTGTTTCTCACACATTACGGTAAATGTTGAGGGAGCCACGGAGAACATTGAACGCAGTCTGGTGGCAGCAACAGCGCTCAAACCAAAGATTGGATATCGAGAAACTGCCGCTGTAGTTCGTGAGGCCCTGAAGTCAGGAACTAGCATCCGCGAGGTACTGCAGACAAAACCTGAATTATGCGAGGGAGCCACTAATATCGAAGCGCTTACTGCTCAGATCTTAGGCACTGAAGCCCTCTTGGACCTTACCCTGCCACCCCGAGCGCCTGCGCCGATATCTCAACCGACGCGACGCGGCACCTCAGATAGCCATCTGTAAACGCTCGCGATTTCGATTGGAAGCCGAGGACATCCGAGGCACCAAATGCTCCATAACATAGCGGGGAGATTTTTGTGCTGAAAATCGGACCAATCGGATTAGAAGTCGGCGTGCCGGTAACGGCGCACCCGACCACTGACGCCCTGCGCCACGCGCTTCAGGATCTCTTCACCACCACCCTGATAAACCCCAATCCCTTAGAGCCACCGCAACCGGGGCTCTCTAACCTGATTGAGGTTAAAAAAAACCTGTCCTCTCGTACCATCGATCAAGCGGTCGCAAAGGTGCGTCACGCGCGTGAGGCATTTGCTCAGCGCGAGATACTCGCGCATCCCCAAAAGGAAAGTGAGATCCAACAGTCACTAGCCAACTTTCTAAGTACCTGCACGGATTTTTCGACAGCCGTACATGCAGCCCTCGGTGCGCGTAAAAAGGGAGAACACGCGAGTGAATCTGAGCATGTCAACACTGCGTGGCTGAATCTTTCCAAGTTAGAAGATGCCTGGCTCAGGATTGAATACTCTCAGATTCTTGAAGATCCCTTAAGCGGCAAGAACCTGCCTAGCGACCCCTATCGTTGGCTCCTCGGAATTAGCCCCAACAGCGCCGAAGCCAGCACGAAAGGTTTACGTTTTGAAAACTCATCGCAGCTTCAATTACAAGCTGAAGAAAATGCTCATAAGCTCCAAGAGCTAACGGCTGACCTGCGCAAGAAGCTTGCGGATACGACAACACCGATAAGCACTGCTGACGCACGCGCCATCGCAGTCGGACTGCGAGATATCGTGCTCGCACTTGGCGAATTTCTGCCCGTACAATTTGAACGCATCGTTTTGTACAAGAACCAATTACTTCCAGCCCTTCCTCGACGCGGAGAACAAGGAGTCGATCCTGTGGTATATGTTTTTGCGCAGGACATCTGCACCCTGAAACTCACCGCGCTGCAAAAGATGGAGACAGATCTTCGGAATCTTTTCAACGGCTCCAAAATACTGAACTCAGTCGCAGAAAGATTAGCGGGTTCGGATGAGGATACAAGAACAGCTCGTGAAGTTTTACCGCAACTTGCGGAAGATTTTGAGTTCATCAGCATGAGCATCGCTGCGCGCTTACGGCTTTCAGATCCTCTGTTTTTGGGAACGCAGAAGAGTTTCGCCGAACAGGGCCCCGTTGATCCGATCACGTTTAAACAAGCCCAGGCTTCTCCTCCCCTCCCTCCGAACTCTGGCTATTTTGACGCCTGGGGGATCTCGTCGCTTATGCGGGTGGTGGATAGCCGCATTCCGGTTGAAGCAATGAACGCATCGATGCGTGCGGCGGGCTACGGGACCGAAGGAGATGGCATACTTTGGCCAACTTTCATGGAAGTTGCTACGCAACTCATGACGGACGGTGACCCGCTTGCAGCCTGGCAGGTAAAAAATCATGAAGGCGCTCGGATTTTTAGAGGCTGGGTTAGGAGCCACGGCCCAGAGCCCCTGGGGGTATGGCAACATGAGGGGGCAATCGTCGAGGAATGGAAGATTGATCCGAATAAGCCAGCCTTGGCTCAGAAGGTGCTAGAGCAGATTGATTTACTGCAACACCATGCGCGCCTCGAACTCGTTGAAAAAGGCACCACCCTCGGCGAACATAGAATCCCAGACAGGATGTCTATTCAGGGAGCCAAGTTTATCACCTTGGAGCGCGGGGACCGTGAAGTGGGATTTTGCTACATGTTCGTCGATCCCGAACATATTCCTGACAAGGCCGAGATTGCGCGAATACCTAAGAATCTCCTACCGGCTGGTCGGCCCGCGCGTCCAAACTTGATAGTCGTCAGCGAAGAAGCCTCTTCCTTGGTGGAGAAGGGCGCAGCCTATACAGCACTCATGGATACCATGGAAAATATCGCGCGCGAGTGCGGGTGCGATTACATGATTGCCCGCGTCAATTTACATGAAGGCTCTCGCGGTTGGCGAGCGGCGGAGCGCCGCGGCTGGCGTAAGATTGATGCCTTTGTTACTGGACATGGAGTGGCCGAAGGAAAGGAAACGGAAATTCAACAGCAGTGGATCGTCAAAGATCTTGCCTGAAGACTTCCATCCTTCTAAGTCTTACTCAGCTCTGGGAAGCATCGCCGCAAGTTCCCCGGCATAAACCTCCTGCACTTTGCCAACCGCACTTCGCATGCGAGCCCCAATTTCTTGAGCAGAGGGAGCCGAGGTTTGAGACTTGGCCCGCGGAGAAGATTTGCCAGTGGCATACTCGGTTAGCACCTGCCGACAGCCTTCATGCGCCTCGGCGTGTTGCTCAGAAACGTGCGGCGCTGCGTCCATTTCCATAATAAGCTTCGCCAAAAGGTGAATGCTAGTTCCCGCATGCGCGGTGAGGGGCTCAAATCCAGCCTTCAGTTTCTCGCTAAGCCAACGCTCTTTCTCCGTATAAACAAACTGACGAACGGACTCGGGCGCCGGAGAGCCAGCAGCCATTGGGGCCAGGGCTTTAAGCGGCTGGGATAGATAAGGTACGCTGGCAAATTTTTTGAGCACAGCTGCCCGAATCTCATCGTGCATGGTCTGTCGCAATGAGAGAGCCCGTGCCTCTTCCGTAGGAGCACCTCCGACCGCAACGAGGATAACGCGACACTCCTCTTTGAATGCGGTTTCTGCACGACACCATACCTCGTGAGCTGCGAGAAGTTCCTCTGCGCTGCGCAGCACGCTGGACTTACGTGCAATTTCTTTGGCGCGCCCCTCCTCAATCGACTGTAGCTTGGCATCGGCAACAGCAGGCAGCGCGAAGCTGCGGCGTAAAGATTCGACTGCAAGAAGACTATCCCCGATCAGCTTTTGCGGGGGATCGAGGAGCGCAACCAAGTTCCTTCGAATCTCACTGATTTCCTGGTTAGGATAGATACGTAGCGCAATCTCGAGCTTCTTCAAACTCTGAGTCACATCCGCAGCAATAGTCGGGTCTAGCATGCCATGCTCCTGGCAGCGCGTCAGAACGCCTTGAAGTTTACCGGCAATGGAAGACGATACCCGAGCCGCGAGAAAGGCCGCCGAACGGTTTGGTTCCAGATGTTTTGCATCCCAGTTCTTGAATGCTGATGCACTGATATGCAACCGCCGAGTATTCCCGGGGAGATCCTCGACAATGGCAAAAATTGTTTCGGGATCTGGAAAGGTGGAGCCAAACTTTCGAAGTTCTGTCGTCCACGCACGCAGTAGCTCACGTTGCGGGAACGGCAAATGCACGGCATCGGTTTCAAATACCAGATTCGGACGATTCACAATGCAATCGGTGACGAAGAAGGCTGTAAGGATCGCCTGAGACTTTTCCATCAAACCCGAGAGCGAAGCTGTGAGGTGCTTCGTTGCAACATCGACTTCGTTTCGCAGCGCGGCTTCTAGCCGCGCCTGACTCTTACGAGCACGATCAGCGGGGTCCTGCGAGGTAATGGAGGGGGAAGTGCCGGTTGCGGCAACCGGCTTGCTCTCTTTCACAGGCAGCGGTGCTCGACTAAGCCTTTCTGCAACTGCCGCCTCGACTACCTGCCTCATGGCGGGATCCGCGATCTTTTCGGGATGCGCGGTGATGCTATAGCGAACAGTATTACCATCCGCCCGCTTGGTGACTAAAACGCCACTTTCTACGAGCGTGTCTAATTGCTGTTGAACGCGCGCCCGCCCCTCTTTGCCAAAAATCTGAGGCCCTTTAAGATTCGCAAACACCTCGTCTGCCGTCGCACGACGAACAGGAGCACCGACCGGTGAATTCGGAAGACCATCTAAAAGTATTGGCGCAATGAGACTTCGATCGACTCCGCGCTGCGTAACTCCAGAGACTAAAGACGATACTTGGAGGCTTCCGTCCGCAGCTAGCTGCTGGTCCGGCATCACATTTTCGGTTTGAGTTCGCACACTTCCTACTTCTATTAGCTACTCGGGGCGCCACATTCTAAGGCAGCTAGAAATTCTACTCAAAGGCCTCTGATTAGTTTAGTGATCCTTGAGGCTTAGTCCGACGGAAGAAGCCAGGGAAAAGAAAAGATGTGATACTGACGTACCCCTGCAACAACCTCTTGAAAAAGAGGGCGTAGCAGGAACACGTCCCTACCACACCCATGTCAATCACCGTCGCGCGCGTCGGGTACTGACAAGCTTGCGAATCCGCGCCCGCTTCGGCTTGCGCTTCTTGGTTCCCAGCCACAGGCCTTGGAACTGCTGCGAGAGCTCGGCGCGCTTGCCTTCGAGCAGCCGGTCAACTCCACGATCAGGCTTGGAAAGCACTGCCAGCAGGAGCGTTTCGGTTGCCACTCGATCATGCCCGGTGCGTCGATGAACCGATTGCAGCGTCTTGGCGAAAAGCTTGGTACCTCGACCAGCTCTGCTCGCAGTCTCAGGCACAGCCTCTGCCGTCGCCTTCTTCGGAAGCTTAGTTCGAAGCGCCACACCTCCAGGCAGCTTGTCGGAGAGGAAGGTACCGGGCACCCACCTTGAGGCCTCGGACAGAGCCACGAGCACATCGGCCGGTGACCAGGACTTGAAGCCGCGCTCGAGCGCGCAGCTCTTGGCGGTCGTCAGAACCTCGCGAGCTCCATCCGTGAACGGGCTCGTGAAGCGCTGACCAGCGATTCGTTCATGAACTCTTGTGCGTGTTTGCTTGCTCATGAGAGCAGACTCCTCACGCAAACCGGACGTTGATATAGCCGCACCGAAAGGTGCAAGTATGCTTTCAACGTAAGGGAACTACCGGCTGCGTCTTCTATCCTCGCACGAAGCACAGGAGACACAGCCGGAGTAAAACCATTTCTAGGATACGTCAGCATCCTTGAGCTGCGAAAAACACCTCAAGGATACTGAGCACACGCTTCTACCCAAACTGGAAATGTGAGGAGCTTAGGCCAGAACATGTGCCTAATCAAATCAACCGTAAACGGCGAAATCCAGAGGGAAATTAGAAGGAAGAAAATGGTGGCGAGGACAGGATTCGAACCTGTGAAGGCGTAAAGCCAACAGATTTACAGTCTGCCCCCTTTAGCCACTCGGGAACCTCGCCACAAGATCGGAACTACTTACTCTTTGGGGCTTCTCGACAAGCATTCGCCTTGCGACGAAACTTATAGACCAAAAAGAAAGAATGGAGCGGGAGACGGGGCTCGAACCCGCGACCCTCAGCTTGGAAGGCTGATGCTCTAGCCAACTGAGCTACTCCCGCCCATTGATATTTCTTTGCAGAAACACCTTAGTAGGTTCTTCTTCGCCGCTGGCAAAAATACCGCAGACAAACAATTTCCAACTAAGCTGGCCCTGCAACTTCCGAAGACTATATATATAGTCTTCACATTCCAAATGTAAGCCGTCCGTGGGATTCGAACCCACGACCTGCGGTTTACAAAACCGCTGCTCTACCAGCTGAGCTAGAACGGCACATGGAAACTAAAGCCCAAAAAACGTATCCCCGCCCTACCGTGCCGGTCAGGGTACTTTGGTTCGGGGAGACGGTTTTATAGCAAGTCCCTACCAGCTTGTCACGCCAGGGAGGGTTAAATCGTGAGGAATTGAAGCTACCTGCCTGTTTTTCCCTAGCCTAGGATCATTTACAAGGACGTTATAATCTTTCATACTAGCGAACGTTTTTTGGTAGGCCCAAATAGCTCAGTCGGTAGAGCACTTCCTTGGTAAGGAAGAGGTCATGGATTCGAGTTCCATTTTGGGCTCCATTCTCCCCTTTTTTGCATTGGGGCTCGTGGGCCTTGAGAGCATTCGACTAACCCCGAGTGCACTTGTGGCAAACGAATATCTTTGCAAAAAAGTGGAAAATCATGCACGTCCGTAGCTCAATTGGTAGAGCAACGGATTCCAAATCCGTAGGTTGGGGGTTCGATTCCCTCCGGGCGTGCCAGTTCCCCTTCGTTTGAATTTACCTCTGCTGCTTCTTAGTCCACAGCCTTCACGCTCGGAGGGAATCGAACCGCTCGGCCGGAATTTGGAACTACTCGCGCGGAGCGTCTACAAAAGTTCCATTCCGTAACACTCGCAATACAACCTGCCCCAGTCTACGATCGCTTTCTTTATCGAATTCGACTTTTCCAGACACGCCGTCAAATGGACGACGATAACAGGGAGTGTTGAGCCCGCAGTGTTTTATGATCGTCATGGCATCGTATGCATAATCTGCAAACTGAGGTGCGGCGCTTCCATACTTCTTTTTGTAGGATGCCAAAAACTGCGGCGAAGTGGCCTGCTCAAGATTCGAAGATTCAAGACCATCGAGCGTCTTCAAGTTCGGATACGAAGCTGTCAGGTCTTTCAACATAAACTCAAAGAAGAAGTTACCGGCCAATGCCGTGTGTTTCCATAGATGCAGCTCGTCGGCCTGTTTGAGAAAGGCCGCCAACTGCTGAGCCGGTGCTAAAAATGGAATGACCGCGCGAGCCCCACTGCGGCGAATCTTCTCGATGGTCGAACGAAAGTCGAGAGTCTCAGAAGGAAACTCCTCATAGAAGACAACTTTGCCGCCCAACGCTTCAAACTGACTTTTAAAGAGTGCGAGGTTTCCGCGCTCGCCGCTATTAACCTGAATGGTGGCTCCTATTAATGCGATCTGCGGGTAGCGTTTTGCGTACCGCTCTGCCAATAGATCAACAAGTCCAACCGCATCGGGCATTAATTTGATCATGTACTTGTCAGGATCCGGCCCAGATTCGGTGAGCTGAAACAGCGGGATAGAACGAGCCTTCACGATCGGAAGAACTCCTTGAGCCGCACCCGTGCAAACCGTCACGAGGAGATCCACTTTCTCGATGTTGATTAGCTTCTGTGCGGCGGTCACTGCATCACTGGGCCCGCAGGAAGGATTGTCTTCAAGAAAGATCTCCGCAGGGACGCCCTCGATTTGCTCATTCGCAAGCTTCATACCATTCAGAGCTGCAACTCCATATTGAGCCAGATCTCCACTAATGGGTGCGATAAGACCTATGCGTAAGGCCCTTGTACCCGCGCTCGCGGAGAACGAGAGGAGCAGGACGGAAAGAGAAAAAGCGCAGCAAAGAAAAATTCGTTCCATAGATTGAAGAGCCTACCATGTACCGCGACGCTACTGGTAGCTCAGAGACTTGTGTTGCTGTAGCCGGGCTACTCGAGCTCCGTCTAAAAATCCCGTAAGTTAAGGGTTTTTCTAATCGAGAAACATTTGTCGGGTTTCCTGCACAGCAAAATAAAGCTGCGGGTTCAAGTAGCCCAGCTCTACTAGGAAAAGTTCCGCGCTGACCTATTGCAGCGTGAAGCATCATTGAGTGGACACGGAGGCACGCCAAGGGGCAATAAGCCGTGCTCTATCAGACAGTTAGGGAGGAAATCAAATTAAAAACGCACAGACCATTCAGCGCATCCTATTCAGGTACCTCCATCTAATCGAGCAATACCTATGACCCCGCGGCCACCATTCCAACATCCAGCGCTTCTTTCGGCTCTTCTCGTTTCGATCCTCCTAGCCGCTATCGGAATCTCGGGCACGGTGTGGGAGGGCGAAGATCAAGCCAACCAGGAAGGAACTGTCGAGCAAACCACGGTTGTAGCCGAGATTACTCCGATTGGAAGTGACATTCCTCCTGCCAAAGCTTGCTGCCTCTGTGTGCAGCCCACTGAAGACCCGATCTTTCCAGGAGTGCCAAATCGTTCCTGCGATTTCGAGCAGACCCAGGCCGATTGCGAAGTCTTTATCATTAGAAATGTTGGAAGGTCGGATGTTAGCTACTGCAACGATCCATCCACGCTTGAAGAATGCAGTGCGCTTTTTCCGCCTGAATGTCGCGGTCGTCCACAGCGCCTCATTCTCAATGGACATTCCCATGCGGATTTTTGTCCAATGGTTCTTAACTTTGCAGTCCAGCTTTGCATCAATGCGGAAGGCTCCTGCCTGAACGTCAACATAAACGGCTGTCAAACGTTTCGAAATATGCAAGAAGCCCGCGCAGCTCTG
>JAFLCA010000002.1 GCA_017302875.1 Deltaproteobacteria bacterium | reverse complement strand
GATGTATCTGCCGAGGCGATTTGGGCGAAACTCATCAGTAACGCAATAGCGACAGACGAAGAATGGAACAGGCGCAGTCGGCACATAAGAGTGTGAATATGTAGTAGAAGGTTATAAATGTAGCATCTGCTACATTTATTCTTTTGTCAAACCTCTCCTGTTCTGCTACGATGGGCCTGTCTTATTCAATTGTCTGTAGTACTCCGTTCATGAAACATTCCCCGTCCACTCCCGCTAAGAAGCAAAAACACAAGTCTCATCCTTCGCGCGGAGGACGTCCTCAAACTCGCGAAGAGCATTCTCAAGAAACTGCGCAAGACTATGTGGAATTAATTGCGCATTTGATAAAGGAAACCGGAGAGGCGCGCGCTATTGATATTGCGCGCGTGCTTCACGTTTCGCATGTAACGGTGGGCCGCACCGTGCGTCGTCTGCAGCGTTTGGGATTGGTAGTTGCGCAGCCTTATCGCTCCATCTTTCTTACGGAAGCGGGCAGATCTTTAGCTGAAGAGTCACGCGCGCGCCATGAAATAGTGCGTACTTTCTTGGTAGCCTTGGGGGTGCCGCCCGCAATTGCGGAATCCGACTCTGAGGGCATCGAGCACCACGTTAGCAAAGAGACGCTAAATGTTTTTTCAAAGTTCCTAAAGAAAAGACGCTAGTTCACGAACTCAGCGTTACTTAACGCGAGTAAGGTGCCCTTTTTTCTTCAGAACGGTTTCGGCGACCTGAGGTTCCGGTGCTGCGGCGCTTTCGGGTTCGCTGGGCGCAGCTTGAGGTGCCGGCATACCCTTTAAAACATTCGGTGGGGCACTTTCAGGCCATACGACGGTATCGCCTTTTTCATTAGTCGCTCCCCAAACTGCATCCAGGGGGACCGTGCAGCTAAAGTAATCCTGCTCAAACAGAAGATCGGCTGTCACCTTTTCCTTCGTTAGCTCCATTGCTCCGCGGAACAGTTTACTGAGCTTCAAGGTCAGCACCTGACTTTTGGTTAGATGGTTTGGCACCACGACGCCGGCTCGCGAAGGATCGAGGTGAATGAGCACGTACTCGTCCAAGAGGAAGCGGTTTAAGACCTCGTATTTGGGTTTCGTGGAAATTTGGCAAACGCTCATGGCTCTAACCGGCTGAAATGCTAGCTCTGTATTTCGATGTATCCACGTTATGTGAAGATTTGAATAAGCGGTAGTGAGCTCTCGTTTTGGCCTAGGAGGCCGAAATTCCTCCAAGAGCGAGCACTTTTTACGGGTTTATCGCGCCAACGTCGTTTGAATATTCAAGATCTTCCCGGTTTAGGCCGATCCAAGGGGCGAGGGATATATGATCGGTCTCCAATCGGGTTCAGTGTTCGCGGAGCGCTATGAGATCCTTGCACCAATCGGTGCCGGGGGCATGGGTGCTGTGTACCTTGCCTGCAATCCGCGCAAGCGTGACTTCTTGGTCGCCCTGAAGGTCCTGGATGCCTCGATGTTGAATTCGAAGGAAGCTCTGACGCGCTTTCGCAATGAGATTGTTGCAACATACGGAGTGGATCATCCCAATATCGTTCGCGCTTATGAGTATTTCGATCAGGCTGATTTTCAAGCTTACGCCATGGAATATGTTGATGGCGGAACGCTCAAGAATTTCTTGCAATCGGGTCCCTTAGATCCAACTTTCACCACCAATATTTTGTTGCAGGTAAGTGCCGGCCTTGAGGCGGTGCATGCCAAGAGCATCGTGCATCGCGATCTGAAGCCGGAAAATCTGCTGATGAGCAAAAAGGGAGTCGTGAAAATCAGCGACTTCGGAGTGGCCCGTTTACAAGGAGCGCAGGCTGTTACGCATGTCGGTGCCCTGGTTGGGACTGCGCAATATGTGGCGCCTGAGTATATCGAAACCGGTGAATGTGATCATCGCGGCGATATTTATGCGCTTGGGGTTATTGGTTATGAGATGCTCTCGGGGACTTCCCCCTTTAAATCGCAGTCGACGGTGACAGCAATGTTGGAGCGATTTAATAATCGTCCACCGGCGCTGCGTGAGCTATTGGCCCATTGTCCCCCTGAATTAGCGCGTATCGTCGAGAAAGCGATGTCGATACGAATAGCCGAGCGATACCAGAGTGCGACTGAGATGCGCGCAGACCTGGAACGCCTGCAACATCAACTTTTATTCGATGAAGCGGAGTTTGAGGCTCCCAAAGCGGCACGATTGTCAGCGCCCGATCCATTGATCGAGACGATGCGGCTTCCTCCTCAGGCGCACTTGCTGAGGCCCAAGAATCGTACCTTACAGCGGCGCATTCTGATTGCCGGAATGGGAGTGCTGGCAGGGGTGGTGGCACTCGGAATCGTCTACGCGGGACAGCAAACTCCACCCCGCGAAAAGCCCATGAGCGTGGAAGAGCAAAGATATATTTTGCTTGGCCCCTAGTGCCCTTAGTTAAATCGAGCACTTATCCGTGACGCTGTTTTAGCGACGCGAGCATCATTTAGTTCGCCTCATAATCTAAAGAGTTGAGGGTATTACGTCGATTGGCTCTAAAGCAGCTTGTTACGCAGCTGGGGCCGAGGCCTTCGGGGAGGCTTGGCGACTAACACACGGGTGCGTCGTTTATTTTGGGAACTAGCATGAAAGAGTATCAACAAGGATCAACTGAGCTCGTCGTCCTCGGATTGTTGGCCGCACTTATTGTGGTGTTGGCGATCCCTCTCTTAGGTGATGTTGGACCGCAGGTGGAAAAGCAGGCCACCAATGCCGCGGTTGAACAGCACGGCGCAGCTCACCCTTAGGAAGTCTCTGTGCCGCGTCGCGAGTGTGCTCGATGACGTAGCCGGTGCCTGAACGCGTAGACATGTTGCAACTTGAGGCACGCGAATAGAGATGCGAGTTCATCCTGATTTTCTAACACCGAAAACACCAGCCTGGCGCTTTCCTGCGTACGTAGCGATTCTCCTTGTTTTGCTTGGTTTTACGGTCGTGCGCGGACCAAGCCAGGTTGTGAACGCAGTTCAATCTAGAACTTCTCCCAGTGAACTCAAGTTGGAAGCGCAGGTCGATTCGGCCCTGCGTGAAGTGGAGCAGCAAACTGTTGCGGTGCCGTTGACCTTTGAAACGTTAGCACCGGGACGTGGAGCGCGTATTGCTTTAACTCTCAACGATGCACGCGGTGATACGGTAGTCGTAATTGAGGATGCTTGGGTTTCAAAATCAGTTGGGCGCGAAGTCGTGCTTCGCCTTCATCCGGAGCAGGCGTTGGTTTTGCAGTCGGCGCGCTCATACGGATCTTTCCATTTCATTGAGATTCCCAGCCAGGGCGCTAGTCCCTATATCGGAAAGGGGGTGCGTGACAGTGATCAATTGGCGCGCCTCATGACACCTCTCTCTGCGCAATCTTCGCTGCGGCCCGCCTCGCGAGGAAAGCAACAGGGCTATGCCTGGATTCCAGGCGAGAGCCGCGGGTTCGGCATTGCCGATTCCGGCACAATCAAACCAATCGGTAATCAGTAAAAACGGGCCTAACCGCCTAAATGCGCTAGTCTTATTGGGCTTCAGCTTTGCCTTTTAGAATTCCGCTGCATAAGCCGATCTCCTTTCTATCATGTTGGATTTTGCAAAAGGCGTTATCGGCATCTGTCAGCTCAAGGGAGGCGTTGGTGCCTCGACGATGGCTGCTGCGCTCGCTTCCTGCTGGGCCCGTCATGGGTTGTCGGTGGCGCTCGTTGATCTGGATGACGTAAATCCTCAGCTCAGCGATTGGGCTCGCGTTGATACATCCTGCCGCAAGGTTACCTCTGAATTTTTGCAAATGGGCGAGGTGCCGGCCCAGCGGTTGACGGAAATTCTGTTTGCAGTCGAGGGATACAACGGCAAGCTCTTCGCAGTCGGCCAGCCCAACTCCTATCACGAAAGTTTTCACTTCAAGGCTAAGGTAATCGAAGGGGCCGCCAGCGCCAGTGAGTTCATTCACTCTTTAGTAGGGCAGCTTTCTGCTCAGTTCGACGTAGTCGTTCTGGATCTCGGTCGGTCTTGGGGCCTGGCGACCTTTGCGGCCTTGCCTCTTTGTCAGCACGTAGTGCTCGTAACCGACGACGATCCGGTTTCGGTAGATCGCTCACTTGAAGTCCTGCAACGTTTAAAGCGCGAGTCTGATGAGCCGTCAGAGTTTGACTTCTCTCGTTGGTCAATTCTATTGAATGGCTATACGGGACGCCTTATTTCCCCCCAAGACATTCAAAGCGAGGTAAAACGCGCGGGATTTCTCCCGGCAAATGCGACTCTCTTCGTCGTTCCTTTCTCAGAGCGCGGGCGGGAGTGGGGTAGCCCCGGACGTTCCTTCTATGACTGTGCCGAAGCTTCTGTTCAGGATCGGCTGCGCGGAATTGCTTCAGAACTAATGTATTTCCGCTATGAACCAAAGCAGCGCGGCGGCGCTAAATTTCTGAAAAAGTGGCGTCCCGACACGGCTGCCCGGCCCCAGTAAAGATGCGTTTTTGCGGGGTGTTCCCCTGCCAGGGAGTGCGTCAAACTAGGGTACGCGGAGGTTTGCGCCATCGAAAAGAATCTTCAAGAATTCCCCTATGAGAACTTACTCGTGCTCTCAATCTTATTGCTGTGCACGCTCGGTCTGTATGCACCGTATTGGTTCTTTCGTAGCGCCAGAATCCTGAATCGTATTGTTCGAACTGCTCGGCCGGACGTCCCGCCGGTCTCAATGACTGTCGTGGCTGGATTCGCCTTCTTCGCTCTATGGAGCGCCTATAGCAGTTTGAGCTCCTTCGATCTGAGTGTCCCCGATTTGTCGCTTGCGCTTGATACGGACCTGTTAGTCCGGGACATGGCCTTCGGTGTCCTTAAAGATATAGGTACTGAATTGGCATACTTCGCGCTGTTCTTGGGATTGTCACTTGTGTTTCGTGATCGCTTCAATAAACTACTTCGTGCGGAGCCTGCGAGTGAGGGAGCCCTTTCCATCGTGTGGACTTTCATCCTAGGTATCATTCATTTGCAAAGTCGAATTAACCACGATTCTGCAGGTAGTTAGAAAGGCCCATCTTTACGTCGTGCAGAGGCTTTAGTACGCTGCTTCGTGCTTATTTTCATGTAGTTTCATCCCAGAGCGCTCATCCATGGCTGTAATAGACCGACAACTCCCCCAAGAATCACGCGATCGTTATCTTACGTACGCCTTGAGCGTAGTCTCCGGTCGAGCCTTGCCTGATGTGCGTGACGGTTTGAAGCCCGTACAGCGCCGCATCTTGTTTGCAATGTTCAACAATTTAAATTTGACGCCCTCGCACAGCCACCGTAAGTCGGCCGCTGTTGTCGGTGAGGTGTTGGCACGCTTCCATCCGCACGGCGACACGGCCTGTTACGAAGCAATGGTGCGCATGGCGCAGGATTTTTCGCTGCGCTATCCGCTGGTCGATGGACAGGGAAACTTCGGATCACTCGACGGCGATAATGCAGCTGCCTATCGATACACCGAGGCCCGACTGCTCCCCTTAGCGATTGAAGTGATCGGAGAGATTGACCAAGAAACGGTTGATTATCGCGATAACTTCGATGGGACCGTCACTGAGCCTATCGTTCTCCCTAGCAGAATCCCAAACTTGTTGGTGAATGGGGCGACTGGTATCGCCGTCGGCATGGCCACCAGCATACCGCCGCATAACTTGCGCGACGTTTGCAAAGCTTTGATCGAATTGTCTCAGGATCCTGAGATGAGCAATTCAAAGCTGACCACGATTATTAAGGGCCCGGATTTCCCAACTGGTTGCCAGATTCTGAATTCGCGCAAGGAACTTGACGATATCTATGCCACGGGTCGCGGCATGATTCGCATGCGCGGGGATTGGGAAGTCGAGGAAGAGGCGCGTGGCAAGAAAAACATTATCATCACGTCCATTCCTTACGCCGTGAATAAATCACAGCTTGTCGAGAAGATTGCCGGCTTGATCGTGGACAAGAAAGTTCCGCAGCTTGTCGACATTCGCGATGAATCGACTGACAAAGTGCGTGTGGTCATAGAGCTTGCCAGTGGCGCTGAAGCCGAAGTCGCGATGGCGTATCTCTATAAACATACTCCGGTTGAAAGCGGTTTCCCGGTCAATTTAACTGCACTCATTCCTGGTTCGACTGGAGCTTGCGTTCCGCAGCTTCTCACCTTGAAGGACTGTTTACGCGAATTTCTTACCTTCCGGCAGACCGTCGTGCAGCGCCGCTTGGAGTTCGAGAAGCGTACGCTTGAAGCCAGAATTCATATTCTGGAAGGACTGGTAAAAATCTACGACGCACTTGATGAAGCGTTGAAGATTGTTCGCAAGAGCGAAGGCAGAACCGACGCAGCTGAGAAACTGAAAGCGCGTTTCAAGCTGACCGACATTCAGGCCTTCGCCGTCGTAGACATGCGTATTTATCAGCTCTCCAAAACGAACATCGACGAGATTCGCGCGGAGTTGGAAGCGAAGCTCAAGCGCATCGATGAGATCGTAAAGATTCTCAAGAGCAAAGCGAAGATGCTCGAGATCGTTCGTAAGGATTTGGAGCTTGTCAGCGAAACCTATGGTGACAATCGACGCTGCAAGATGGTCAAGGAGAGTGCGGAGATCGAGTTCCGCGAAGAAGACTACGTCGTGCAGGAGGATGTCTATGCCATTATCACCTCCGACGGTTGGCTCAAGCGTGTACGTCAGACCAACGAGCTTGCCTCGACCCGTTTGCGCGAAGGCGATCAGATCTTAAAGGCGCTGCCGCTCTCAACCCTCGATTCGGTCGTATTCTTTACCAACTTAGGCTCGCTCTTTGCGTTACGAGTCGCCGATTTCCCGTCCTCGAGCGGGTACGGCGATCCAGTGCAGAAGATTCTGAAGTTCAAGGACGGTGAAACAATAGTAGCCTGCTTCGGCATGAAGGCTTCCGAAGGCAAGCAGGGAGAGCTGGCCGTTCCCGGCTCGGATCTCATCAAAGAGAATGACGTCATGACGCTCGTTTCGAAGAACGGCGTTGGGTTTGCCCTCAAGGTTACCGGACTCGAAGCGGTAAAGCGCAACGGAAAACGCGCTCTGAAGCTTCGTGATGGAGATTTCTTGGCGGCAGTGGCTCCGCACGATAAGAAACTGGCGCTGTTCACGCAGCGCGGTTCGGGCTTGGTTATTGACGGAAAGGAGATTCCCGTTCGTGACAGCGCCGCGATTGGTGTTTCCCTTATTGGCGTGCGCGATGAGGATCGTCTCGTTTCCGCAATCTCCTTCAACACCTCGGCAAAATTGCTTTTAACCTTTGACTCCGGAAAGACCAGCGACTTGGCTTCGTCGGAAGTGTTGGCAGGGCATCGAGCCCTCAAGGGTAACAAGGTGATCTCGCGCGGTGAGATAAAAATGGTTCAAAGGGCGTAGTAATGGCAAAGCCAGCTTCAAATTATAGTGCAGCAGACATCGAAGTGTTGGAGGGCTTGGAGCCTGTCCGGCGTAGACCCGGCATGTATATCGGCGGAACTGAAGGGCCTGCCGGATTGCATCACTTGGCGAAGGAAATTCTG
The DNA here is from genome assembly GCA_017302875.1 of Deltaproteobacteria bacterium. Classification (GTDB taxonomy): domain Bacteria; phylum Bdellovibrionota_C; class UBA2361; order UBA2361; family JAFLCA01; genus JAFLCA01. The sequence goes on along the minus strand of JAFLCA010000002.1, from coordinate 57,984 downwards.
GACAACTCCATCGACGAAGCCATGAACGGGCACGCCGATAAGATTACGCTGACCTTGCATGAAGACTCGGAAAGCATCTCCGTGCAGGATAATGGTCGCGGCATTCCGGTCGACATTCATCCGAAATTCAAAAAGTCGGCGCTCGAGATTATTTTGACAACGCTGCATTCAGGCGGAAAGTTTTCTGATCACAACTATGTGTCAGCCGGCGGATTACACGGTGTGGGCGCTTCGGTGGTAAATGCTCTTTCCGAGGATTTTGAAGCCTGCATTCAGCGTGACGGTTATACCTGGGAGCAGACTTTCTCCCGTGGCAAGCCTACCTCGAAGCTGATTCGTGGGGAGAAGACTAAGGCGCACGGCACGCGGATTTATTTCAAGCCGGATGCTGAGATATTCCGCAATATAAAGTTCAGCGCGGAACGTCTGGAAAAGTTGCTGGAAGAAAAAGCCTTCCTGAATAAGGGTCTTAAACTTGAGTTTCTGAATGAAGTTGCCAAGACCGAGAAGACTTTTTGTTTTGAAGATGGACTGAAATCCTTCCTCGGCGCGATGCTCGAGAAACAGTCGCTAAAACCCGTGGCTGATGAAAGCTTTTATCTCGAACGCGCCGATGGGATTAAAATCGAAGTTGCCTTTTGCTGGACTGAGTCGACGGCAGAGAAAGTGCTCTCGTACGTCAACGGCATTCATACGGCGCAGGGCGGAAGCCACGAAGACGGGTTCCGTTCGGGGCTCTCCAAGGCGCTGCGAAATTACATGTCCGTACACGATCTAATTCCCAAAGGCGTGAAGCTGGGAGGAGAGGATCTGCGTGAAGGACTGTTCGCGGTACTCTCCGTGAACGTGCCGGGAGCTGTTGCTCAACTTCAATTCCAAGGTCAGACCAAAGACAAGCTGAATAATCCCGAAGTTGAGCCGCCGGTTGAAGCGTTGCTGCGCAGTTTTGAGAATTCGCTGAATTCTAAGCCTAATGTGGCTTCTCAGATCGTCGAACGCGTATTGCTGGCGGCGAAGGCGCGCGCGGCGGCCCGTAGTGCCGCCGAAGGAGTTTCTCGCAAGGTCGGCATCAGTCACCGCTTGAACCTGCCCGGAAAATTAGCTGATTGCTCATCGAATCGTCAGGACAAATGCGAAGTTTTTATCGTAGAGGGTGATTCCGCCGGCGGCAGTGCTAAGCAAGGGCGCGATCGCGAAACTCAGGCTGTTTTACCGTTACGCGGTAAAATCCTGAATTCGATTTCGGCTGGCGAAGGCAAACTTAAAGATAATAAAGAGTTGTTAGATCTAGTTTCCGCGCTGGGCTGTGGTTTAGGTGAGTCGTTGAAGCTGGCTAAATTGCGCTACGGCAAAGTCATCATACTGACTGATGCTGATGCAGACGGAATGCACATCTCCTCTCTTCTGATGGCCTTCTTCTTTAAGTTCATGCGTCCGCTTATCGATGCCGGACATTTGTATATTGGTCTTTCACCGCTCTATCGTATTCGGGTTGGTTCGGGTGCCAAGGAAGAAGATCATTGGGTCTATTCTGATGAAGAGAAAGAGAAGATGCTCAAGACGCTTGGAGCAAAAGCTAAGGTTCACATCACCCGCTTCAAAGGTCTTGGTGAAATGAACCCCTCGACGCTCTGGGAGACGACATTGAACCCCCGCACCAGAAATATCTTGAGAATACGGATAGATGATGCGGCTGAAGCGGCCTCTATGTTCGAGAGTTTATTAGGGAAAGATACCGGTGACCGCTATAGGCTTATCCAGGAAAACGCCCATAGACTTGAACTGGATGTCTAAAAAGTTTATGTATAACCACTGAATATTACTGGTTATCCGCAAAAGGCTAGGAATTAGAACTCTCAATCAACACGCGACGCCCTCCTCACTGCAGAGGCCGGCCATGAAGGTGGAACTCCAACTGTCGCTACCATCACTGCGGGTTCAGCAAGAAAGATGATGTAATGCTCAGCAAGATCTTCCAAGAAGTAAAAAATACTGCTGCTCGTTCAGGCTCGGACCCGCATTGGCTAAAGGCTGAAGAAACTCCGCAGTTTCAAGTCGTAGAAGCAGATCCCTCCAGTGCGGGCAACAAGGGGCCTGAACTGGTTTTGTTGCATGGTCTGCTTGGAGCGCTTTCTAATTGGGATTCCGTTTTCCCGCATTTGACGCATTTCTGCCGTCCGCTCGCTTTGCATCTTCCGATACTCACGGCGCACCGCTCTGAAGTGAAGGTTAAGTCGCTCGCTTCTTATACTGAGTTTTTTATTCGTCAGCGTAATTTGCAGCCGGCTGCGATTTGCGGCAACTCATTGGGCGGGCATGTCGCTATGCGGCTCTGCTTGGCCGCGCCTGAGCTGGTGGATTGTTTGATTCTTACCGGCACTTCTGGTCTCTACGAACACTCGGTAGACGCGCTTCCGGTGCGTCCGGATCGTAATTATATTCGCGAGCACATGGGGCGCGTGTTCTGCGATCCGAAACTCGTGACGGATAAAGCTGTTGAAGAAATTTATCAGATTCTTTCCAATCGCATGAACGTGCTGAATATTATCCATGCGGCACGCAGCGCCAAGCGCGATAATCTTCTGCATTTGTTAAAGCAGATTCGAGTGCCGACGCTGTTGCTGTGGGGCGAGGATGATCTGGTCACCACCATGGATGTTGCCGAGCAGTTTCATGCCAATATTCCTAATTCGACCTTGATAACCATCAAGAAGTGCGGCCACGCTCCGATGATTGAACATCCGGAGTGGTTTGCAGAGCAGACCAAGAATTTCTTGGCAAAACACTCTCGGTACTACAAAAAAGCCTAATTACGTAAGCGGAGTCGGGCATGCAGCGCGAATCAGCTAGTCAGAAGTTTCCTCTTGGATCAAAGCTCCCTCAATTCGATCTTCCGAACGTTGACGGAAAGAATGTTTCGTCGCGCTATTTTGAGGGCGCTAAGGCTTGTCTCGTCACTTTTACCTGCAATCACTGTCCGTACGTTAAGGGCAGCGAAGAGATGCTGATTTCTATTGTGAAGAAATTTGAGGGGCAGGGACTAAAGACGATTGCTATTAGCTCGAACGATGCTGTGCAGTATCCGGACGACAGCTTTCCCCATATGCAGGCTAAGGCTCGCGCCATGCAGTTACCTTATCCGTACCTTTATGATGAGTCTCAAGCGGTAGCTAAGCTTTTCGACGCTGCTTGCACTCCGGAGTTCTATCTTTTTAATGCTTCGCAGACCTTGGTGTATCACGGAACAATCAACGACAGCCCTCGAGATCCGGCCAAAGTCACCAAGGACTACCTCTCTACGGCTATTGCCCAAACCCTACAGGGACAAAACCCAAGCCCGGCCTATACTCATGCTTTAGGCTGCTCGATTAAGTGGCGACTGTAGGGTAGCGGCGCTTAGTGCGCTTGCGGTCTTTGATGTAATCAGAAATTGCGGCCTGAAAGAAAAAAAGGTTAAGTGGGTGGGGGAACCCACTTAACCAGGAGTCAGGCATTATGAATTCGCCGCTTTTGAGGCGACGAACTAAAGGGTTACCAGGCTAATTAGCCAAAAACGTGCCAACCTGGTTAGGACACAGGATTTTCTGTGTTACTGCACCTGTTACTGATCCCGCTGCCTTCCGGGCTCTTACATAAAAAACAGCTGTAGGCGAACTAGGTAAATTAACTACTTGAATTTGTTAGATTAGGAGAGAGCCCATGCAGAAGCTTCAACTTGAGCAGCTTAAGCGTTTAGCCACGACGGTTAGAATGCTTTCGGTGGACGCCATTGAAAAGGCGAATTCTGGCCATCCCGGGCTGCCGATGGGTGCCGCTGACTACGCCACCGTGCTGTGGGCGAACTATTTGCGCTTTAACCCCAAGGACCCGAGCTGGGCTAATCGCGACAGATTTGTCCTCTCAGCCGGCCATGGCTGCATGTTGTGGTACTCGCTTCTAAACCTCTTTGGCTACGACGTTCCTATGTCTGCTCTGCAGAGCTTCCGCCAATGGGAGAGTATTACGCCTGGTCACCCTGAGTTTGGAATGACCCCAGGAGTGGAGACCACCACCGGGCCGCTTGGCCAAGGCTTCGCCAATGGTGTGGGTATCGCTCTATCCGGAAAGATGTTCGGTGAACGCTATTCGAAGGAGCTTTTCAACTATCGTGTGTACGGACTCGTCAGCGATGGTGACTTGATGGAAGGTGTCGCCGCTGAGGCCGCTTCGTTAGCGGGGCATCTGGGCCTCAACAATCTTGTCTATCTGTACGACGATAACCATATCTCGCTCGCTGGTGGCACTGACGTATGTTTCACCGAGTCTGTCCCGAAGCGTTTCGAATCCTACGGCTGGTTTGCGCAGAGCGTTGATGGTCACGACATGACGGCCTTCCAAGCTTGTTTGGAAAAAGCCATTGCCGAGCCTTCGCGCCCGAGCATTATTTGCTGCCGCACGACGCTTGGATTTGGAAGTCCGCATAAGGCCAATACGCATGAGGCGCATGGTTCGCCGCTTGGCGCGGATGAAGTCAAAGCGACTAAGAAGAATTTAGGCTGGCCGGAACAACCTCCGTTCTTGGTTCCAGATGATGTGAAGGACTTTCTTGGATCGCTTGTTGCCGAGAAAACGAAAGTGTACTCGAAATGGCAGTCTGACTTTGAGAGCTGGTCGAAGGCAAATCCGGAGAAAGGCAAGCACTACTGCAATCAGCTCTCGCGCGAGATTCCTGTCACGTTGAAAGATAATCTGATCGCTGCTTTTTCGGACAATAAGAAGGATGCGACGCGAAATCTGTCGGGAAAGGCTTTGCAAGTTATTGCCAAGGAAGTGCCTTTCCTGGTTGGTGGTTCTGCTGACCTCGATCCATCGACCAAGACCTATCTGAAGGACTGCGGTGATGTAAAGACCGGAAGCTTCGCCGGCCGTAACATTCATTTCGGTGTACGGGAACACGCCATGGGTTCGATCGCGAACGGCCTGGCATACTGCCAGGCTTGGCTACCATACACGGCCACGTTTTTGGTGTTCTCTGATTACATGCGACCGCCGATGCGCTTGGCCGCGATCTCACACTTACAGAGTCTGTTCTTGTTTACGCATGACAGTTTCTGGGTTGGTGAAGATGGTCCGACTCACGAACCGATTGAGCATTATATGGCGCTGCGAGCCATTCCCAAGCTAAATGTCTTCCGCCCAGCCGATGGGCTTGAGGTAGGCATGTGCTACTACGCAGCAATTACCAAGAAGAATGGACCAAGTGCCTTGCTCTTCACGCGTCAGAACATTATGCCGTTCGAGAGGCCGAAGTCATTCAAGCCGGACGACATTCTGAAGGGCGGCTATGTCGCGTACGGTGCGGAGTGCCAGAGTCTGGTGATTGTCGCGACGGGATCTGAAGTGGGGCTGGCCTGTGAAGCTGCAAAAATTCTTGAACAGAAGGGAACCAAGGTGAGAGTGGTGTCACTGCCGTCATGGGAGCTTTTCGGTGCGCAGGATAAATCTTATCGCGACAGCGTGATTCCACCGCAAGCCAAAAAGGTTTCACTTGAGGCCGGTATTACCTTGGGTTGGGAGCGCATGGTTGGTGCCGACGGTTTGTTAATCGGGCTCGATCACTACGGAGCCTCCGCACCGGGCGAAGTGGTGGCCGAGAAGTTCGGGTTCACTCCGGCTGCGGTAGCTACAAAGATTGCTGGCTGGCTGAAGTAATCCGCTCGGATCGGGAACTGGCTTCTACAAGAAAGGGCTGACCAATACTGGTCAGCCCTTTCTTTATGGAGCAACGGTTGGAGGAATTTCTTCGACGTTCTGATATGGGTTCACGCCAATCGCTGCAAGCACGCAGTTCACCGCTTGTTGCGCCTTACTCTGTTTGGCTGGAGAGCAGTCCATAACGGACATACCTTGTCTCCAGGTCGGCAATATCTGCGGCGGATTTGGAGGAATTCCCGGAGCGTACGCCTGTGGAGGACACTCTGGCAATAACGGGCAAATGACGCCTTGGGTGTCGAGTGCAAGCTGTCCCCATAGTGCGTTGGGACGGCGGAATTTGACTCCTAAATTTGGGGTGTCGCTGTACTTGAATGCGAAATGATCGTAGTCCACGGGGGCTGAGGGTCCGCCTGCCACCCAGGCATTGTACGGGCCCAGTGCCTCGTCAGGAATTACAGGGCTAGAGAGGAAGAATGGTTTATCGCAAGGTGCGGCGCCGCCTCCAATCGGAGTTGGAACTCCGGCGCAGAATCCGTTCTGAGCGGCATCTTCAGGGTCCACAAAGTCTCCTGTCGGTGTGCCGGCTCCGGGAGGAATCGTTGCATTTATAAAATTTGGTTGAATGTTTTCAGCGTCGAGCAGCGCAGTCACTGAAATGCCGCGTCGGACCAGTTCATCCTTGATGGGGCCAAGAATGGATTGTTCTGCCTGAAGGTAATTGGTGTAGTAATCGCCGTTCGTCGGTGGAGGGCAGTCAAAAATGGGATCGGGACGCGGGGTGCCGTTAAGGCTGCCTTGTGTATTCCAACCACAACTCGGAATCCCGTCTGTGGCTACGATGATGGAACGTCGAGCAGAGTCCGGGCAGCTGCTGAGGGCTCCAATCGCGTCCCAAAGTGCCAGGCCTAAGTTCGTAGTGGTGCTAATGGTGTCAGCGCTCGAAGCAAGAATCGGGAAAAATCCGCGTGATACGAAGTTCGGAGTTACGACTGGGTGTACGATGGCTCCGTTTCGATCGATGGTTCCACGGTTGTAAATATTTGTCAGTTGAATAAGCGAATTTAGGTTCTCGGTCAGTTCGTAGGTTGGAGGCGTGGATTGCGGCTCTGTGCCGACTGCTTTGCCCGTAAACACGTATAGCAGCGCCTTGTCGCCAGGCGATCGCACCTGATTAACCGCACGCAGCCCCGCGTTAAAGGAAAGGAAGAATCGGCTAAGCGGTTCTGGACCAACGTACGTGTTGATATTCTCCTCGTATTTATCAATGAAGACGTCGCCAAATATCGAGGGGTGGATCCGGTAATCTGAGCGATAATGCTGAACATACGGCGGGGACATAAATCCCGTACGCGAAGTCTTCATATTACAAAAATAGAGCAGATCTTCCCCGGAATTGGCCGCCCAATAGCTCGTCAGATTCTGACACGGGTTCGGCGTTGGAAATGGTGGCGGAGTCAGCGGCGGAGTGCGCGATGCAAGCGGGCCAAGCGCACTTACGCGATAGGCAAAAAGCGATGGCGGCTGCGGTTCGCTGATAACCAGTGCCGGCGTCGGAGCGAGCGTCACCTGCATCAACGGCGTGCAGGCTCCACCGAGCTCCGGAGGAATGCATGCCGGATCGGGAGGCAGCGGGGCAGGCGCATTTCTGCCGTATAAATGAGTCTCCTGAACTGTGGATAGTGAAACGTCTAGCAGGAACACTACGCAACGTTGAACGACGCGGGCAATGCTGGTCGTGTTAAGAGTAATTCCATGTTGACCAAAAAAGGATGCGAAGGGAGCAATTAGAGGATTTGTCGGTTGACTGAATACTTCGAGTCTCACCGCATTGGCTATCGGCGTTCCTGTGGGCACGACCGGATTCTCCCGGAAGCAAGGGTAGTCGGAGGCATTGGCTCCGCACGGTGTTCCGGTAGCGGGTATTTCCGGATACCACATTCCGACTGTTAGTTTACCGCCATTGCCTCCTGCAGGGGCCAGTCCAACTTCCCCAAGATCAAACCGGACTCCCGGTAGTTTCTTATTCGCCACAATTAGTTCATTGGCGCGGTTCATCGCGACAGTCTTTCGAACATCGTACGCCAAGGGATCCCCTGTAGAAGGATTGCGAGCTTGGATGAAGCCGTCGAGTGCCGCTATAGAGCTGACATTAGCAATGTTCTGAAGGCGAGAGCGATTGGTAGAGAGAAACCCAAGACCAATCACCAGGCCGCACAGGGCAACAAGAACGAAAATGAAAAAAGCCACGAGGATTAGATATAGTCCCCGTTCTTTCTCATTCTTGGAGTGATTCGCCGAGATTTTCATAAAAATTCTTACTATAAAAATCCTATCCTATGCCAAGCAATTTGCGCACTATCCGCCCGTTCCTGGGCAGCAATTCGCTTGACCGCACAGCGGAATGCCACCACAAAGTACGTTACACACATACATCATCCCCGCCTGGCTGCAGCATGACCCGGTGTTTCCGCAAGCGCAGTTGGCGCACTCAGGACGCTGTGTCGCTGTCGGCGTTGAAGTTGCCGTTGGGGTAATGGTAGCCGTCGGCGAGAGTGTCGCTGTCGGAGTAACAGTTCCCGTAGCTGTTGGGGTTGGCGATAACGTTGGCGTCGGGCTCTGTGTTGCTGTTGGCGACGACGTAGCCGTCGGGGTGAAAGTCGGAGTGACGGTTGGCGTTGCCGTACTAGTCGCCGTTGGCGTGTGTGTTGCAGTTGGCGAGTACGTAAATGTTGGCGAATTTGAAGGTGTCGCAGTTGGTGTTGGACTGTTCGTCGCCGTGGGGGTCTGAGTTGGCGTCGGGCTTCTAGTCGCAGTTGGGCTCAAAGTCGGAGTGCTCGTCGCCGTCGGGCTGTTTGTGGCCGTCGGCGAATTCGTTGCAGTCGGGGTCTGCGTGGCTGTTGGGCTATTAGTCGGCGTAATGGTCGCGGTCGGACTCGTTGTTGCCGTCGGACTGCTGGTGGCTGTCGGAGTTACCGTCGTCGTCGGAGAGAGGGTCGCCGTAGGCGTGACGGGCGGTGTCGGTGAAGGCGGCACCGGGGTGGAGGTCGGTGTCATCGTCGAAGTTGCTGAAGGCGCATTTGTGGGTGCCGAGACGAAGCTATAGGGGCGGCCCGCCTTCTTCACGCTGCGGTAGGCGTACTGCACGGCGTGAATTCTAAGGTGTGGGAAGAATGGAGTAACCGGCGTAAACTCTGCTTCAAGTCGCATCTCTAAGGGGGAGCTTTCTAGAATCGACGCCCAGTTTTCATTGTCTGAAGGCCAGCCTTTTCCAATTCCGGTTCCGTACTCTCGAAAGTTGTGCTGAACCTGGTTAGGCGAATCGCAGGTTCCATTACGACAAACGACTTCTCCCGGACGAAGAAAAGCAGCATCTTTTGAAAAGGGTACCGTTAAAAACGGACTAAGGCCCGAATTGTTCTGCCCACTGTCGTACATCGAAGGAACGTAGTGAGCGAATGACTGTAGTCGAGCTCCGCTTGCGACGGTTGAGGGGCTCGCAACTAAATACGCGAGGCGTGTAGTGCGATCTAAAATGGAGGCGACTGAATTTCCATAACGAGCACAGGGGGTCGATTCTGCGGCACAGCCGGTGACAGTTGTATTGGCTTCAACTTCGAGTTTTGAAGCGAGATCCACTCCGCTGTACGCCGCATAGTTCAGAATCGCGTAGATGAAAAAGTACCGGGCGAGATCGATCAAGAAGAAAATAAATAAGAAGAAGATCGGCAGGGAGATAGCCGCTTCCAGAATGGAGGCGCCAAGCTCTGAGCGCTGGGAACCCCAGCGGGCCAAGGCAGGCGGCAATCGGAAAATTTTACGAAACGGGAAGCTCAAACTTTCCCCAGGGTAAGTCTTTTAATCAGCACGCATTCTTATACAGAATACTTACCTTAGCACGCCCCTATCACCCCGGTAAATGTCAGTGCGGCCAAGCCCTTAGGTTCTAATCTAGAATCGTATACTCTGTACGGGTGCTTTTTTTCGATTCAGTCGTCATCGGGTCCAATCGAGTCAGCGCTTTGGCTAGCGAGGGATCGTTGGAAATAGCACCCTCAAAAGCTGACATAAGCTTCTCGTACGTAGCAGCAGCATCCTCTATGTAAGTCGGACTACTTCGATCCAGGCCGCCCATGGTGGACATAAAGGTTTCAAAAGCTCTCGTGGACTCTTCGTTCGTGGGATTATAGTAAGCGTAATTCGTCTCACCCGGTAAGGTGGTTATTTTCCTAATCCCGGGATTATACGGTGCGATCGGGTTACAAGAGGCTGCATAGCAGGTAACGATGCCAGAGGGATTGGCAAAATCGTTAAACCCAGCGAAGGCTGCTTGGCTCGGTACAAGGTAGGGAGCTGCTACGCTCACACCGATACTGGATGAAAACATGGCGCTTACGAGAGGCGAAACATTCGCAGGGACGCTTACGCTTACAATGGGTTTGCCTGTGATCTGTCCTACGGTGTAGACTGGCGCATTCCAATCACCGCTGACTTGACCTCGATTTTGAGCTTCGCTTAAACGCTCGGTAGCTTGCTGAACTTTAGCTGGCCCGTCAGGCTGCGGCACGTCGGCTGCGAAGAGAGCCGCAGCGTAGGTCGTTTGTGAGATCCAAGTTACATGCCCAAGTAGCTGTCCAATTCCGGAGATGCCCAGAAAAAAGACCACCAGAAGGGGCACGACGATAGCGAACTCCAGCAGGACTGAACCTTTCATGTTAGCTCGCTTGAGGGAACGAGGACTCAATGAAGTGTAGTCACGCATGATTTCACAATATGTTTAAGAAGCCCCAGCATGAAGCTCCTATGTCACCTATCGGCTCTTTAGAGGGGGTAGTTTACTTTTGCTTCAGGTGAAGTGCGGTAACTGGCGAGAAATCCAAGTACATCGTAGCCATACTAGGAAAAACTCGTAGATTTTCACCCTGCGCAGAGCCGTTCAGCTCCCTCGGTAAGAGGTTTTGATGCGTAAACGCACGCTAGGGAACGCCCGATTTAATTGTCTTTCTCGACCAGGGTAAATGGATTGAGTCCAACTGCCTGACGCGCGCACTGCGCTGCCTGCTCGCTTTTCCTAGTGTACTGCGGTGCAAACTTCTGAATGTTTTGACCTGGATTGGGATTTCGTGCCGCGCTGCGTAGTACACAGGGGCTGCAATTTACCCCGCCTGGACAGGGAGCATCACAAGCAGCTCCGCCGCGATCGCCATAAAAGTCGACATACTGCCCGACTGGCGCAACTGCCAGAAGTGGGCAGAAATACCCGCCGGTCTCCAGCGCAACGTCGCTCCATACCCCAATCGGATCTCCGAATGACCAGCCAGGAATTCTTCCGGCGTTGTCGTACGCGGTCGCTGGATCGGTCGGTGTTCCAGAGGGGTCGTAGCTTTCCCAGTCAAACAGGGGCGAAGGGGAACGTTTGCCGCCAAAGCCGTGCGCGTAACCTTCCTGAAAGGAAAAATAGCACTTCGGGTCGTCATTTCCGAAGCCGGAACCCGGTGTCCAAGTCGACGCCGCTCCGCACTCACCGCTCGCTATGTTGAGAAAGTTCGGTGCAATATGGAACCCGTCCATAATCATCGAGAATGAAATTTCATACTCTTTGAGCATCTGTAGAATCGGCGGTTTATTGGGGCCGCCGCCGAGTACCGGGATCGAAGTATTAAGAAGTTGATTTACGGCTGCGACATAGTTGTTGTATCCGTTTAGGCCCTGCGGTTCCGGAATCGCGCCGAAGTGAGTGTTGGCTTGTCCGTCAGATGCCAGCAAAATAGTTTTGCGCGACTGCGACGGGCAGCTGGAGTGAAGGCGCTCGGCTGCGAAATACACAGCATTTCCAATCGCGCTGGTTGAGTCGAATCCTTCGCCCGGAAACGGTGCCCAGCCGAAATCAATAAAATTGGGGTGGATTTCTGTAGTTACAGGAACGCCTTGCCAATCTCTTTTTCCACGGTTGTCGAGATTGGTTAATTGAATCAGGAATCCCAAATCCGAAGTTAATCCCGTGGCTGGAACTGAACTGCGCGGCTGTCCGGTGAAAGCCATGATATAGGAAAGATCTCCGCCAACTGTCGTGGACTGAACTTGTCGCAGCCCGGCGTTGAAGGCCAAAAAATTCCGAGTGAAGGGTTGCGGACCATCGTACACTGGGTCTGCCGCCGTTGCCCCTGCGACATACAGTTTATCAACCCAGATTTGACCAACGCCGCCTCCTGGAAGCGGTGAATCTTCTAGTTCATAGTCTGACTGATAGTGACGGAAGATGCCTGAGGAAGGTGGAACGCCGGGACGTGCTCCATCAGGGGCGCCAATATGAGGCGAGTTACACCAATACACTGTCTGACGGGAAAGTTGGTTGCCCAGATCGTAGTTCGTCGAAGCTGCGCATTCCAAATGAGTTGGCGTGTACTGAGGGCTATACCGATATGCGCCAAGACCAAAATTAATCGGTGTGACGCTTAAATTCGCTGTTTTGTAAGGATTACAGCCGCCATAACATGCAGGTTCTCCGGCTAAACATCCGGGAAGGCAGCTAGGGTCCGGGCAGGCCGGGGGAACACTGCCAGGAGTAATGCAGGAATTTACCTGGCTTGATCCAATCGGCAACGTTGGATGAGTTTCGAAGTAAGATGAATCGCTAACGTCCATCAAGTACGCGGTACAGCGTGGAACGACCGTCGCTGTGGCGCTCGACGACAGGATGAAGCTATCTTTTCCTAAAAATCTTCCAAGTCTGAAAAGCAGCGGATTGTTGCTTTGATTGTGGGCTTCAATACGCACTGCATTCATTGGTTGGTTGTTAGGCACGGAACCGCTTGGATCGGGGTTCGCGACGAAGCAGGGGTAGCTTCCCGTGCAGGGATCGTCGACGGGATTTGGTTTCTTCTGATACCAGTTGCCAAGGGTAATTGTTCCACCGGGCCCGGCTGCGCCATGGTGGCCAAGTTCTCCCAAGGGGTGCTCTACACCGGGTAAAATATTTGCTGCAAAAATCTCACTCGCCCGATCGCGGGCTTTGTCGGCGCGCACTAGGTACGAATCGCTCTGAGGTAAACCGGCGAATTTCTCAAGCGCCGCGAGAGCGGCTAAGTTGACGCCATTTTGCAGGCGAGTCTTATTAGTGCCGATGTAGCCGAGGCCGAGCGCCAGCGCCACTAATCCGAGCAGCACGAAAAGCAGGAGAGCGAAGAATACGATATAGAGACCTTTTTCTTGGCGCATAGCTAAAACCTCTTAGAGACTATTCGCAATGTGAGGCAGGTCAAAAGTCTGCATCAACTTATCCTCCGCACAAATCGCCGCAGCCACTTGAACAACAGTATTCACGACAGTCCTGCTGGCAGCCATTCGTTACGCAATCACCACAATGAACCGTCGGTGTATGAGTAGGAGTTGGTGTTATAGTTGCCGTATGCGTGGGCGTTGCAGTCGCCGTGAGGCTCGGAGTTGGGGTTGCTGTAGGCGTGCGTGTGGCCGTGTGAGTCGGTGTTGCCGTGGCTGTCGGTGTTTCACTCGGCGTTAACGATGGAGTTGGCGACTGTGTGGCCGTGGGAGATTGAGTGGCCGTTGGAGTTACGGTTCCCGTTGGCGATTCGGTCGGAGTGATGCTTGGTGTGGGGCTAGTCGTATACGTTGGTGTCGGCGTTGGCGTACCCGTCGGTGTCGGAGTTGGGGTAGCTGTTGGCGTTGCCGTAAATGTTGGCGTCTGCGTCGGCGTTGGTGATAGCGATGGCGTTGGGGTTACCGTTCCAGTCGGGCTAAAAGTTGGAGTAGCGGTTCCCGTGGGAGTTTGAGTTGCCGTTGGGGTCTCGGTGCCCGTTGGTGTCATGGTTGCCGTCTGCGTCGGAGTGGTCGTCTCCGTCGGAGAAGCGGTCGCGGTTGCTGTCTCTGAAGGTCGCGGCGTGAACGTGTTGGATGCCGTCGCCGTTGCTGTCGCTGTTGGGGTGTTCGATGGAATTGGAGTAATCGGCCCGCCGATTCCCGGCGTACGGCTGCGGCGATACGCAATCTGATTGGCAACGATGCGCAACTCAGGGATGAACGGTGTTACTGCCTTGAAGCGCACTTCGATGTGCACGAGCAGCGGATTGTTCTCTAAAATAGTCGCCCAGTTCTCGCTGATTCCAGGCCAATACAAGTGATCCGTTAAAGGCTTACGGGTCGGATGCTCTATAAACTGCCCGCTCCCGTCTTCTCGGCGAATGTACTCGCCAGGGCGTAAAAATCCTGCCAATCGAATGTTGCCGCTCGCAACAAGGCCTGATCCATAGTGGCCAGCAGGCGGTGCTTGCGTGTAGTCCGGGTTCCAATAGTGATTAAAAGGGACAAGTTGGGAAGCACTGGGGCCTTCGGTTGCGGCATATTTCGCGTACCTCTCGGCTTTGGCGAGTACGCCGGTTGGAGATAAAATTCGATTTCGATAATCGGTGCAGCTTGCCGGTTGCGAGAAGCAGCTTGCCTCATCTGTTCGCGCCTCGACTTCGATCTTCGCAGCGTAATCGACCGCGTGGTGGGCGGCAAAATTAATCACTGCCCAAATAAAGAAGAAGCGCGCCATGTCGATAGTGAAGAGAAGCACCATCAAAAATATTGGCAACGTCAGCGCCGCTTCAATAAATGAGGCACCGTCTTGGGCGGGAAGCTTGCTGCTGAAAATTCTACGAGAAAACAAACGCATGTACCGACTTGTTTAAAGTCCAAAGCGCCGCACCAGCGTACGACACAGTTCTATCAAAAAGGGCTTAAAAAGATCGCGGGCCGCTTAATCCATTGATTCTATTGCGCGTGTCGCCTTTCCTCAATGGAGTATCTTAGCGTTCAACTAGCAAGCGGGCGGGGGATTCAAGCACGTATCAATGGGCGCGCCCGAATACTCGCGGCCGCAGCAGTCATAAAGCGGATTTGGATTGCTAAAGGTGCTGAGTCCCCCCGGGAGCACATTCGAAAGCACCAAAATCGGCGCGGTCGCGCGTACGTCAAAGGTGGGTGATACATGTGACAGCAACGTGGGTAGTGTCGCATGGATAGCAACTTCAACGCTTCGAGGTGGTTGCCCGCTGACGTGTAGGTCAGTCTGATTGTAGACCTTGGAGGTTGGATCGCTCGGCAAGGTGACTTTGTAGTACGGAATCGCACTAAGCTGAGCATAGCGCCCGTCCATTGCAAGCGCGCCACCGGCAGTCTCGGATACGCTGGCGCCGACCATAGCAACTTCGTAGGAAATATTGGCGACCCAGTTTATCTGGGAGAAGGTTCGACCCAGCTCAGTAAGGCCGGTAAAGAGAACCAGCATGACGGGGATTACCAGCACGCACTCGGTGATAACGCCGCCGCGTTCTCGAAGGGGGGATTTTGATGACACACGCATACGAATCTCTCGCGATTGCACACTTCACACCCTGTCCCCCACTTATCTATCAGCAGGAAATATAACAATGCTTCAAATAATCTTTAACCCACTAATATTATTGCGTTAATTTGAGTCTGGAGTTTGTCGTTTAGCCGCATCTAAAAGCTGACGACTAAGTTATTTAACTTATTGAAGTTACTGCCTAAACCGGCTAGCTTTAGAAAAAACCGCTGTTAATACAGTTCCTTAAATTCCAGGTACCTCATGCCGACTTCGCGCCCTGAACTTTGCATCGTTATGCCGGCCTACAACGAAGAGGGCTGCATTAAAGACGTAGTCAAAAAATGGATCAGCGCCATCGACGGCCTTGGTCTCGAATCGGGACTGTTAATCGTCGTCAACGACGGTTCAAAAGATCGTACGGGCGCCATGCTTGATGAGGCGGCTAAAACCTACCCGAAACTTGTGGTGGTGCATCAGACTAACGGCGGGCATGGTAAGGCCTTACGGACAGCCTACGACAAGGCTGTTGAGCTTGGTGCGCAATGGGTTTTCCATGTCGACAGCGACGATCAGTTCGATAGTGCAGAGCTCGCGATACTTTGGAATAAGCGCTCGCAGTCAAATTTTATCTTAGGGTTTCGTCGTGACCGCCACGATGCTTTCCATCGACTCGTTATCACTCGCATTCTGCGCGTTTTAAATTTTGTGCTCTTTGGCTCCTGGCTGCGGGACTCCAATATTCCATTCAGGCTCATTCAGGGTGACTACTTAAAGATTTTGCTTGGGCATATTAACCCAACAGTTTTTGCACCGAACATTTTCTTGGCAGTTCTGGCCGCGCGCGACGGTCAAGACTTGATGGCTATTCCAATAACGCATCGCGAACGCGAAACGGGAACTGTCTCTATTGTTCGCTGGCGACTTATAAAAGCCTGCTTACGCTGCGTGCGAGAATTAATCGATTTTCGATTGGCGCTTCCCTCCGCACTCAAGGATATTAAAGCCCAGCGTGCTGCTCTAAATTTGCGCGGACGCTAATAAGAACGCGCTTATGAAAGTAAAATACCTCATCCTTGGTGCCGGCCCGACAGGGCTTGGTGCTGCCTATCGTCTCAAAGATCTCGGCGAGCAGGACTATTTACTGCTGGAGAAAAACCCTTGGGTTGGTGGGCTAGCCACGAGCTTTAAAGATGATGCCGGATTTTGGTGGGATATCGGCGGGCACGTGCAGTTCTCGCACTACAAGTATTTCGATGACGTCATGGATTTATCGCTCGGCAAGGACGGCTGGCTCGAGCATGAACGAGAGTCTTGGGTATGGATAAAGAATCGCTTCGTGCCCTATCCCTTCCAAAATAACATTCGCTATCTGCCTAAAGAATCCGTGTGGAAGTGCCTCAAGGGCATCATTGAAATCACCAAGAATCCACTTGCCCGTAAGCCCGCGAACTTTGCGGAATGGACGCAGTCGATCTTTGGTGCCGGAATCGGCGAAGAGTTCATGAACCCCTATAACTTCAAGGTATGGGCCTATCCGCTTACTGAGCTGGCCTATCATTGGATCGGGGAGCGAGTTTCAGTTGTTGATCTGAACCGAGTGCTCGAGAATGTAATACTTGAGCGCGATGATGTTTCCTGGGGGCCGAACAACAAATTTCGTTTTCCCAAGCAGGGAGGAACTGGTGCAATCTGGCATGCCGTCGGCAAGATGGTAGGAGCTGATAAGACCCGCACGAACTGCACCGTCACTAGAATTAATGCTCAAGAGCGCTCGGTGCTGCTCTCGGATGGAAGCAGCGTGCAGTATGAGCATCTGCTCTCAACCATGCCGCTTGATATTTGCGCAGGGCTGGTTAGTGAAATACCGGATGCCCTAAAGCAACGCGCAGGTGGTCTGAAGTATTCTTCAACAAATATTGTTGGCGTGGGACTACGCGGACAGCCCAAGCCTGAACTTGAAAGCAAATGCTGGATGTACTTTCCGGAAAGCGACTGTCCCTTCTACCGCGTCACTTTGTTTTCCAAATACAGTCCTCTCAATGTTCCTGATATAAAGACGCAGTTTTCTCTGATGACTGA
Organism: Deltaproteobacteria bacterium; assembly: GCA_017302875.1. Classification (GTDB taxonomy): domain Bacteria; phylum Bdellovibrionota_C; class UBA2361; order UBA2361; family JAFLCA01; genus JAFLCA01. The sequence continues at coordinate 40,865 of JAFLCA010000002.1, read as the reverse complement.
AACCAGCGAGTCTCCGGCAAAACCAGTGAACCACAAAACGCTTCTGGAGGAGACCATTTCCGGGTTGCGTAATACCAAGCTCATTTCCGACAAAGATCAGATCGTATCGACGTGGACCTTCCATGCTCCATACGGGTATCCGACCCCGTCATTGGAGCGTGATGCCATTATTAAGGACGTGATGCCGGCCCTTCAAAAGCTGGGCGTTTACTCGCGAGGCCGATTCGGTGGCTGGAAATACGAGGTCGCCAATCAGGATCACTCCTTTATGCAGGGCGTGGAATGGGCTGACTATATGCTGAAGGGTGTTGAGGAGAGCACCTTCAAAGTATAGCCTATACCTCATAGTCTATAGCGTTTACCTGAACTCTTAAAGAAAGCCATGAGTCTAGAGCAGACCGCTCCCCCTGAGTCGCGTGCGCGTGATTTCTTCTCCCCACTGGAATGGGGCGTGTTTGTCCTTCTGATTGCCGGGGGCTTGCTGCTGCGCTGGTTCGCCCTGGACATGCGTCCCTTTCATCACGATGAGTCCTTGCATGGCATGTATGGGAAATATTTTTTTGATTTCCCGGATCAGAACTACTATCGCTATCAAGCGCTCCTCCACGGGCCCTTTCTCTATAATTTGTATCGCATCGTGTACAACACGCTTGGTCAGGGAGACTGGGCTTCGCGAGTTCCGATTAACTTCGTTGGCTCTTGTCTGATCTTTGTTCCTTTCCTGTTTCGGCACTACTTTTCGCGATTTGCAGTATTGGCACTTACGGCGGCTGTTGCTTTGTCTCCGACCCTAATTTACTGGTCCCGATTCTTACGCGAGGACACGCTTATCATCGCCTGCATGGTCGCAATGCTGTACGGCGCGACCTTGGCCGCTCCCGGTCGTAAGGCGCTGATCTTTTTTGTCGCACTGACCTTACAGTTCTGCATTAAAGAGAATGCCTATGTGACGGTCGCGATCTTGTTCGGCTATTTGGTGTTTGAATATTGCTTCGCTGCTCAGGCGCTTGGAGATAAGAACCCACTCTTTGCGCAGATGGCTCGACACATAAAGACGCACTCATTTGCGGTGCTAAATGCTGTCTGCTTGGGAGTTTTCATTTACTGCTATCTTTACAGTGCAGGATTCCGTTACATGCAGGGTATCTTGGACGGTTTGTACCGCGAGAGCCTGGGCTACTGGATGCATCAGCACAATATCGATCGCATTACCGGGCCCTGGCTTTTTCATTTCTATATGCTGTCCTGGTACGAATTGGCCTTCATTGTCGCCTTTGGCTTGTACCTTTGGACATTCTACCGAAGCGCTGCGCGCTGGGTGCAGGTATGCGGCGTTGTTATTTTCGTCATGGCTTTGGTCGTTTCTCTATACCTCAGTGACAAGACGATCGCTGACTACAAGTATCTCGGATTGTTGAAGCTCAAGGACGCCTACGACGTGTGCGGCTTTTTAATTTTAGTGCCGCAGGCGGTGTTAACGACGGTCGTGCACCTGCTTGAACGCAATCGACGCTTAGCCTTTTTTGGCTATTTGTTCTTAGCAAACTTTTGCACGTACAGTTATCTCGGGGAGAAGGTTCCGTGGCTGACCACGTACCCCTTCATTGCAGGTTTGATCTACCTAGCGCTCTATTTTGATGATTATTTCCGCCGTTTTCCTGTGAGCGATTGGCAGCATTTTTCGGTGGCCCGACTGATTCGCAGCACGGGCATCATTGTCCTTGTCTTGGGCGTTCTTTTCACAGCTGATGAAGGCAGCCCTGAGAATCTCTTCTGGGTGGCGAGCGGAGTTTTTCTGATCGTGTTGGGGATGAGCTTTCGCGCGGCTGGAATGCTCGGAACCGTGAACTTGAAGTGGTTCTTGCTGGCGCTGTTCTGTATCTATACGACCCGTGCGGCCATTTTGACGAACTATGTCTATGCCGGTGAAGCACGTGAGTACATAAGCCAGGTTCATACCACTCAAGAAATTCACGGCATCGCCAACACCATCAAGGAAGAGATTGCCACGGAGACAAAAGGGTACAAACCTCAGCTCCTGGTGATGGGAGAATCAACCTGGCCAATGACATGGTATATGCGAGATATCCCGCAATACAAATTCCAGGCTCCTGCCGAAGAGTATGCGAAGTTCGACTACATTATTCGTGACTGGAAAGACAATGAACCGCCAGCGCCTGAGCAGTTCCGCGCGCAGCGCATTAATTTACGAGGTTGGTGGGTTCCAGATTTGCGACTGATGACCCTGAAGCGATTTCTTGGCTATTCCTTGAATCATACTCCGTGGAGCCCGGTCGGATATTCGTACGCATGGTTCCTCGTGAATCCCAAGGCGAACGCAAATCCTGAGGCGCAGAAGCCGCAGTAAGTTCTTCGCGTATGCGGGAACGTTAGCGGACTATTGGTTCTCGAAGACCAGATACTCTTTAGACCTGATCAGTTCCTTGAAGCAGGAAAATTGCTCTGCATTTGCTTCTGGGAAGGCGCGCTTTTCAAGCGGGCCCAGCACTATGTAGTTGATGCGTTCCTGAGTCGCCAGAGTCTTTTTCTTGGCGCAATCAGCTTCACGGTACATATCTTCTGTAATTTTCTCGCGGCGAGAAACTTCCGGGTATACCTGTAAAAGCAAATTGATGTGGTTTGCCCAGCCTAGGTATGCAGTCTGGCTCGAAAGAGTCGCGATGTGTGAGGTGAAGTCATAGGCGGGGCCCTGCGCTTCCAGCACAATTCCCGGACGGCTTCTCGTGAGAATCTGTATCGTGGTTGCAGAACCTGGGAAGCGTCTTTCAATGTCGCTAAGACCTTGTGCCGCAGGCTGTACGCCAAATTCGCTCGACTTTCTGAGTTTGATAGTGCGGAAGAAAAATCCAATCCATAAAATTCCTACCACCAACACCAAGGGCAATAACGGAAAGTCCGGGAAGCGATTGAGCCAAGCTCTCGGCAATTTCGCCAGCAAATAAAATGCAAAGCCGTGCAGCAGAAACCAAGCTGCGCTATAGGCTTTGAAAATGGTGTTCATTCGCTCGTTTTCTCCGCCGTAGGAGTCGTCGAGGAACGCCAATTCGGGAAATATAATGAGCAAGAGCGCGAGGAGCCCCATCGACGTGAAGACGCAGTTGCTTAAGCTTGCGCTGCCGGGCTCCTTGCGAGAATTCCAAGCTATCAACGCGGCAAGTACGAAGGTAAGAGTCAGAACAACGATGGCGCTGCGAGTGGCGAAAGCTAATCCAAATGCCAGCGCGGCAATCACCATCCATTCGATTTTTCGTAAAGAAAGAATGCTGCTCAAAATGATGATTGCCAGCGGGATTCCCCAATGTCGCAGCAAATCTAAGGCGCTGGTACGAGGTACCGGCATCTCGACGAGTTTTAACGGCATGTGCGCCGGAACGATGTTGAGAGAGGAAAGGGCCAGCGAGTAAGCAAGGTAGACAACGAGCGCGACAATAAGAGCTGCCGGGAGTGACAGGAAGTCTCGGCGCTCTATCTTTCTGAGTTCAGCGACAGGCAGAACGGCAAGCGAGCTCGTAAAGATCGCGGCGCTTAAACCCAGCCATACGGGAAGTTCCCAAGCGTTCGCGTTGTACGACCACAACGTGCCAACTGCCAGTATGCCCACAATAGAGTATAATTTTGCGCCGATTTGCAGCGTGGAGCGTGAGACGCACAGGAAAATACCCAAGAGAAAAGGAATTAGCCCCAGATTTAAATAGTGTGGGTGTACGTCGCCCAGAAGGAACGACCAAGCCGGGAACTCGTTGATTGCGCCCGGAATGACTCGTGACGGCCCCCACCAATTGGGGTCGTTCTTGATAAAGTACAAAATTCCCTCGGCGTTTGAGCCAAGCGTAATAATCGCGGCGGTGAATAGCGCCCCCCAGACTGGAAACTTCGCATACTTTCTAAAGAGCACGAAAATCGAGGTGCTAAAGAGCGCGAAGGTGAAGGCTTGCAGCTGATGATAGACTTCCCAGATTGGAAGCTTCAGCACGCTGCTGAGCATATGCCCAAAGCGATACCAATATAGGTAGTAATTTAGCGGAAACCCCGAAAGCCAGGGTTCACGCGCTTCAATTGGAGATTTGATAACCGCGCTCAGCACGGCAAAATCACGCAGACGTTCGCCTAGTTGATAGAAGTCCGGCCACGAGTGGCAGAGATAGGAAAAAACTGAGAAGCAAACTACAAAATAGCCGACGGGAAGAAGTGCTTGTAGGGCTTCATCGCGGCTATATAGCGAGCGGCCTTTGCTAAGAACCATCAACAAGGTCAGAAGGAAGGCGAAGGAGATAACGTAGAGTGGTTTCCCCGCCGGTAAAAGCAGACCCAAAGGGTAGGCGCAAATAGGAGTCAGCAATAGAAGGGCAAGCGTTCCTTCAAAAGGAGCTATTCCTACGGCGCAAAGTGCGAGAGCGATGAGAGCGACAGTCAGGCAAATTTCCATTGCCTTCTACGGTAGCCTTGCCCAGGTTGTTTTGTAAACAACGCTCGTGCCGGAGCGGAAAAGCGGCTGGAACACGTCTGGGTGTTCGTCCCATTTGCGTAGACCCGCTCTATTGTACGTGCCGCGTTCGTAAAGTTCGCGTTCCAGAGGTCCGACGTAAATAAGATCGACTCCCAGCATCTGTAGGTTCGCCACTGCGGATTCAGGGTCGGGCGCCGAGTAGATTTCGTTTATAAGCCGGCGACGTTCGGCGATGGAAATGTCGGCTGTGCCACGCTGCTGTACGTGATAGCTCCAGCCCAAGACCGTTGGCAAACCAGTGTTCATGCTTATGCGCGTGAAGTTCTGATAGGAGTCCCCGTGCGCTTCAAGAAGGGTTGGAGTGCCGCGAATATTCTTGCGAATCCAGCGAATGGCTTCGCCCTCCTGCGGATACATCCAGTGCTGATATGCCATGCCATCGAGCGTCGGGCGTGGCCCGGCCACACGTTGGAAAGTCACCATGGTATGCATGTTCATCAGTGAGCCGGCGCACGCAATTGCAAATACAGACGTGACGGCCAAGCACAGAGGCCTTCCAACGGTGTAGGCAAGCAGTCGTGGTCGCAAATTCCATAGCTCCAACACCAAGGTTGGCAGGAGGCAGGCCACCGACAAGCCGCACAGCATCCACACGGCGTTGTAGAACTTGAAGATCGTGTTCATGTGATCCATCAGGAAACACAGCTCGGCACCCGAAATGAGCAACATGGCGCAGTAGCAGAACACGGAAGCCATGCGGACGGCGTGGGAGTAGCGTTTGCCCATCCCGACAAACACCGCCAAGAAGGAAATCCCGGAGCACAGCGCCGGAATGGACCACGGTAAATCTTGAAGAGCTGGTACGCGGCCTTCGAACGCGGGGAGCAGCGTAAGAAAACAAATCCCCAACGGGAAGGCGCCGAAGAACAGTCCAAGCAGTAGCCTTCCTACGATTTCTCGGATCGGAGTTCTCCGTAAATTCTTAAAGGAGAGTAGGAGGAAGGCTAAAAAGATAGGCAGCAACCACTGTCCCAGGTGGCGAAGGACTTGATCGAGAGTGTCGAACTCGATCTTTTGATTAAAGCCGAACCCCAACGCCACCTGTGATCCGGACGACAGCATGAAGAGAACAAAAATTGGCAGTATTCCGAGGCTGACCAGCGGAATGTCACGAAGCAAATCGAGGAGCGCAGAACAGAAGCGCTTAAAGCGACCCCGTCTACCAACCACCACAAGCAAGGAGCGGTAGAGCATGAGGACGCCGAAAAGAAAGCCGTAAGAAATTGCATCCCAAGAATTAGTGGCGACCAAGCTGCTCAGAACTACGCCGCAGGCGAAGCGATGAGCGACTAAGGAGAGGGTGAGCGAGTCCCGCTCGTGATGAAGGAAACGGGTCGCCAGAGCGAGCAACAAGAAAATGAGCGGGTAGACAATCAGGTGCGCGTGGAGGTCCGCGAATAGTAATGCCCACAGCGGATACTCGGTGATGCCGGGCTCGCGGTACAAGCGCGAGCTTGCCCAAAAAAGATCGAAACCTTTCTTCTCGCTGAAGAAGACCAAGCGTAGTACTTCCAAATTGCTCATCAGAAGCACCGCCAAGGCGCCAATCACCGCGGGCCAAATTTTTCTGCAACAGATAAGGATAAAGGTGTAGGCGCCTGACAAAGAAAGTCCGGCGATTGTTGCGATAGAAAGGTTATAGCCGATTGCGGAATCAATACCGCTCAGCTTATGCAACAGCGCCATCAAGAACGATCCGAAATAGTAGTAGCGCATGACTTGCCCTGCGGCCCAGGGATCTTGGGGCGGTAGGCTCTCAAGCCGAATGAAGTAGTTGAGGAAGGTAAAGTCCATCGGCTTTTCGCCCCAAAAAATCTCTGGCTGAAAAGCGCGCAAAATAACAAATCCGAAAAATCCCACGAGGAAGAGAAGTTCGCCAACTAAAAACGGCTTGTGATTCTGCTTGAGGATTTGCCGCAATGAAGGATGTTGCCGGGAAAACAGAAACATTGCCGTTGCGGCCAGCATGCCGAGAATGATCCAGGTGCATCGCGCATTCGTGGGAATCCAATGCAAACTACCGAGGATCCACACGCTGGCCCCTACGAGGAGAAGGCCGCCCGTTTTTGCGATTCCATAACCCTTGTCCGGAGCAGTCGGGAATAGACTCATCGCAAATGGCAATGCAATGAGTCCTAGTAGCTCCAAGATCAGCAACCACAAGAAGGTTGGAAGGAGTGTCGGTCGCACAGTAGTCGTGGCTAACTCACCCGAGCCGCTATCAGCCAACAACATATCTTGAAGCGTAGGAAGGGGCCTATACTGATAGGCGTCGAGAATGCGCTGGCGAATGTCGAGCGCTGAGAGGGCCTCGGTTTTCTTGAATATTGAAATTTTTGGATGATCGTAGACCGACAAGCTTTCATCGGCTAAATCATCATTAAATTCTATCGGGCCGAAGTGCGGGCGAATTTTTATAGTTTGCTCAAGCTTGTACCCGAGCTTTTCGGCAAACAGTAATCGCAGCATGTTGGTCGTGAATACGTACTCTTCGGGGATTCGTGGGATCGACCCATAGGTACGTGCGGTTGGGAAAATAATATAGTCACCGCGTGCGAGCTTTTCGGAAACTTCGGCTAACTTTTCAGGGGTTTCATTTCCATAGAGGGGGAGTTCCCACGCGCGCCCTTCTGCTCTAAAGCGGCGTGGATCAAGGCCGGGCAGGAAGAGCGGCAATTTATCATCCCAGTCCACGCCCAAAATGGTGGAGCCAGCCGGAACATTCTGAAAAATCCAGCGACTGGCAATTTCGTAGCCATGATCGACTGAGTAAATTCGCGAAAACGCCACGGCATATACAAAACACCAAGTCACGACGATCGCGGTCGGAACGTTGCGCAAGAAGCGGACTCTCGTTCGAGCAAGAGCGCTGCCTATTTCGATAAGGAAGTGTGCTGCGAAGACGAATAGCACGGGATATATGGGCAGGAAGTAACGGGGAAACTTAACTTGAAGACCACCGAAAGAGAGAAACAGCGGGATGACCCAGGCCAGCAGTACGAGTTCTGCCGGGCGAATCTTGGAGAACTGTCTAAAGAAGGAGTAGCCAAAGCCCAAAAATACGGCGAGCGCCAAGGGGATGCCCATCGTGTAGAAGGTCATCTGCGAAAGTACGTACAGGTACGGGGTCGTGTCGGCGTACTGAATTGTATAGGGCGGACGCCACAAACCCTGCACCATGTCGGTTTGTTCTTTGGTGTTCTTCAGGAATGTTACCGAGTCGAGCACCGCATAGGGCTCGACGGCCAAGAAAACAAGGCCGGCTAGAAGCAGGGTGGCAACAGTCCAAGCAATGCGCCGCCAGGAAAAGAGCTGATTCGAAGCGATGCCATGCAGGGCGATGGCGACAAAAAGCGGCGCCAAAAGGGTCATCGCGCTTATCTTCGTGGCGAATGCAAATCCAAGTGAGACGCCAGCCAGCAGATAGTCACGCGCGCGATTTTGTTGAGACAGGCGGACGCAGGCGACCAGAGCCGCGATGCACCAAGCGGTCAGAAAAATATCGACCGCAAAGAAGCGAGACAGTTGAATGTGAAATACGTTCAGCGCAACAAGGGCAGCTGCCAAGATTGATACAGAACGCGAAGCATAGACGCGTTGAGCAAGCAGGTAGGTCAGCAGAATTGAAGCGACCCCGAAGAAGGCTGCCACGCAACGTCCGACGATGAACATTCCGTCGTAGCGCATCAAGCTCGGCCAAAGTAGTCCCAGCAATTGGGCGACTGCCCATGAGAAGTAGAACGGGAAGCTGCCGTAGGCGAACGAGTGCGGGTTCATGTCCGCACGACTCAGCTTGGTAGTCACATCGACGATATGTCGCTCGTCTGGGTGAAACGTCACGCCATGCGTGATCGCGTACAGACGAAAGAATATGCCGAGGAGTAGGACGCCAAGCAGGCAGTAGGTCGAACGGGACAGGCCTCTGAAGCTTAAGAATCGCAATCGTTCCATCGTTGTGAGCGTAGCAGGAAGTCTTGATAGGTGCACGGAAAGATTAACTCTTTTTCTCGGAAAAAAGAACTATCTGGAGCCCCGGGCGGCTTGCTTTATGTCCTGATCGAAACTTGGGGGTGGATTCCTAGGGTGTCTTGGCGGGGCAGCTACCCGTTCGAACAAAGCGGTATATAGGTAGACTATATCCATCCCGGAAGAATTCCTTGCGCCACTCCTGCCGGAAGCAGCCGCGAAGTTTCTCCAAGTCCTCGCGAGTATCGTGGAAGGCGTAGTCGATATAATACACGTAGCCGATGTCTTCATTGTGTATGGCCTCGTCAGCCGATAATTCCCAGTAGGAGACGGGGTTCTTGGGATTCAGGCCACGATCCCAAGATTCAGAATCGAAGAACCGCAACATCCAAGCTCGGGTTGGGACCACCAAGGGATCGGAAGCCTTGATGCGGAGTTCTTTAAAAGCCTCGCCGACTAGATAGTGCAAATTGGTGAATTCTAGATTGTATACGAGCTGATCCTGTCCGTATCCGCAGCACTCGTTGGTGCGGCTCGTCATATGTAAAATTCTGTGCTGCCCGAAGGGAATCGTGCCGTAGTAGGAACGTGAAATTGGATCCAATGTTCGAAAGAGAGAAAAGCAATTGAGAATCAAAAAGCCGCTCAGGAAGGCTTGCCGCAGGGGGGCGGAAGCCACGACTCGCAGCAGGGCGCCGTAAGAAACAATTGCCAAAAGCATCAGTGACGGAGCGATGTACTTTGGATTGTTGTAAAAGGGGCAGCGCGTCGATGCGTAAATTGAAACGATGAATAGTGCCAACACGAACAGTTGTGCTCTCGTTTGCTGAGTTGGCACCGCAAAAAAAGCCCGTGAGAACTTGGCGCGCGCGAAAGCAGCCAGTATTTTGAACAAAGCTACCGCGATAATCGCCGTCAAAATCCAATTGAAGTTGAGGGCGAAGATATTGAAGAGATAATTTTGAATGGTCTTACTGCTGAAGTTTAGTTGTAGAAACAGCTGGTACCACTCCTTTGCTTCAGTCCAACATAATTGAGTCGCCACTTTTCCCTGCAGCGAGTATCCGTCGGGGCGCATGAGAAAGTAGACGAAGTGAAATATTCCGGGAAGCAGCAGGGGTGCGTAGCGCAGCGCGGAGCGGAAACGTTGCTTTGAAAAGAGCGGACCTTCAGTTGCAAAGAGCGCCACAAAGGGCAGACTTAAGGCATACATCAGCAAGCCGGTCTCTTTCGAGAAGGCCAAGGCTGACGCCGCAAGAAGAGCCCCCAGCACGCTGCGTTTTGCTATAGCCAGCGCATACAGCACTAGGAATACGGCAACAGAAAAGTCCAAGCTGGTGTTAAACACAATTGCAACCAGAATGGGGAAGGTTCCCGAAATCGCCGCGACGAGCGCCAACTCACGTTGATTCTCTTCAGCGGGGAATAGGCTGCGCAACAATCGGAAGCTCGCCCACATCGCCACGAAGAGAAGGGCAAGGTTGAAGAAGTGCAGCACGGACAAGCTGCCGCCGCTCACGTAGTGCACGAGGGCGAGCAGTCCCATATAGAAAATCGCAGGTTCATGCACGCCGCAATTGAACTTGGAGATGTCGCCTAGGTTGAGGCTGGCATCCATCGCACAGCCCAAAAACCAACCTCCATCCCAAATCGGGATAAAATCGGAAAGGTTCCAAGCGACGACAAGCAGAAAAATGAGCGCGAGTACCGGAAGCGCGCGGCTGAGAAGAGACAGAAGGAGAGTGATGCGGTGCATAAGCGTCTGATGCTAATTCACGGGCTCTAGGTGATCTGTCGTTTCAGCGCGACAGGCTGAGAGTTTGCATGCCTGGAGCGTGTGTTGCAACGTAGAGAAATTCTCGCATGCCTCCACTTCACAGCCAAGCTCGGCAGCGCAATCAGGAAAAGGCGCTTCTGTGATCAGGAGGGACGCCTTCGCACGTTGGGGCAAGTCCGCAAACTCTCGGCACGTTTCATAGAAGTAGTATTCGAGCTGCGGCCAAAGGTATTCTGCATAGTCGGAGGTATTCCCGAGCAGCCAGCGCAGATTGCCCGACATCAGGATGGTGATCGAATCTCCGGGTTCTTTGTGGGGAAACTGCCGACGCAGTTCTTTGAAGAAGGCAATCTTTGGATCGGCCGCTTTGCGCGACTGATGGAGAGCGAGATACTGGCAGCCCAACCATCCAAAATAGATGCAAGCAGCCAAGAGTGCGAGGTAGTGCAAAGTCAGAAAACGGCGACACTTGCTTTCGAAGACTGCGCCGCAGGCGATTAAAAGCGGTAGCACGAAAGTGGCTCGATGTATGGCAAAGGCAGGAGGTGGTTTTGCGTATCCCGGCGAGAGGATCGAGGCAATCGCGACTGCCGCTGCCCATACACAGAGCAGGAGATATAGACCAGAAACGGCAAAAATTGGATCTGCTATGAGTAGCGATGTGCCTTCGCTTGACGCAGCGCCTCGGCGCGACAGAAGTTGATAGAGGCGCAGCAAAAATATGCCAAAGGTAAGTAGGGTGAAAGCGCCGAGAACGGCCGCCAAGGCCAGAGAGATAACCCCATCAGGCGGAGTGAACGTGGTGAGGGCGGAGCCCAGCTCTCCCAGTTTGTGCCACAGAGCTTCGCCTACTCCTCCCTCAGGGTTTAGCTTTAAGTCTTCGCGTGCCCACAGTGAGCGAATAATTCCCGCGATGAGTCCTAGGCCAAGCAGCGATGCCAGGCGACGATTCCCTATACTGAGCGGACTTAGTAGGAAGAGCGGTAACAGAATTAGAGCGAGAACGCTTAAAGCCAGAGCCGGCGTGTATGCATAAATACTTAAATACAATGCCAGCGCAGTTAAAGTTAGATATCGCGAGCGGCCGCTTGAAACGAAATGCAGAAAGAATCCCGCCACCATAAGCGCATAGCTTGTCGGCACGAAAGATTGTTCGAAGTTTAGTAGGAGTACGTCGAAGTGATTCGAGTGCAGGAGTAAAGCCACGGCGAGCAGAGCAACCAAGTCGGCGCGTCTATCCTTAAAAAGCGAGAGGATTCCGCCAACGAAGGCAAGCAAGCCAATGATGAAGTAGCTCGCGAAGCCAAAATTTAACGCCAGCTGACTCGGACCGAATAGTAGGGTGGGGAAAGCATTCAGATAGTACGAGCGAGCCGGATATCCCAAAAAACACCAGTCTCCAAAAGCGTGATCGGGGACCGCCCACTTCTTTAGAACGCAAGCAACCTGCTGAGTAGCCTCGTGGCTGATGTTTCTCGCATCCACCATCGCGAGGTACAGGTATGCCAGCGCGATTCCCAGGCCGATGACGGAGAGGAATTTTACGGGTCTTAGCAGAGACTTCAGTAGTGATCCGAGCGCGGCGATGAAAAGAACGATGTGAACTGCGATCCAGATCCAGCTCGCGTGCCATGACACTTCAACTGACCAGGGCGAGATAAGATCCACCGACACCACGGCCACCAACAGGAGGTTGAGGAGTAGTTCAAGAGCGAGGTTCGATCCTCGCGCCGTTGGATTATAAGAAGTGTTTGCGGCCATTTATCTCAGATATAGCGACTAAAATGCGCGTTGGCACTCTACTATATAATAGTCTGTTGTTAGAGATGCTTGGCGCGGGATCTTGGTGACAGCAGCCTGCGGGCAGCAGCCGATTAGCTCGGCGAGCGCAGGCGGAGGGTCTCCCGAGCGTTCGCGGCGTCGATCCTTGAAAATATAGACGGAATTGCTCCAGGTTGTGGTGGCTTGAATCTCGGGGACCTGCTCCCGCAGTTTACTCCAACGATATGGCCAGGCGCTGAAGTTGAGGTTCTCCACCGCACTGCGCGGCGAGCAGGCGTAGCGCTTCCACATTTCGGTATCCGGGGGGCTCGCAAATATCCAAGCGTTCGGTCGATTGTGTGGGTTGGCTAAGGTATCCAGCATCAGCCACAGGATCTTGCCCTCGGAGTAGTCTTCCCAGAGATCTGTTATTACCACGGTGCCGGAATGAATAAACGGAGCAGCTCTGTCTGCGACAATCTGCTCACCGGGGGTTCCGAACTTCCATTGACGTTCGCTAAACCAAAGAATTGAGCAGAAGCAGAAATATGCGACGCACAGAGATGCCAATCCAACCTGCACCGGAATGACAATGAATTTGCTGGCATGTCTCTTTAAAATCGCGAGCATCCACGCCACGTAGACGGCAACCAGGCAATCCAAGGCGACATAGAATGTGGCCGATCTCTTCGGAAATGGTTCCTTGGAAAGCGCACCGGGAAGAATCGCAATTACTATCCAAGCTGCCAGCACAGCATATCCGGCGTGGCGTCGATTGAGGCGTGAGAGTAAGAGCAAGCTAGCTGGAATAAGACAGGCGGACAGCATCCAGGGAAAAGTTCTTGGATGGAAAGGCGGGACAACCGGAAGGATGTCCTGGTGAAAGAGGAAGGGGGCTCGATAAAATAGTCCTTGGATGTACTGGGCGCTATGCAGCAGAGTCGCTTCAGCGATTTGCACTGCAACTTCTAGATTGCTTTGCTGATTCGCCCAGAGCGCGCGTTCGCCCGTCAGTGTGAAAGGATTGCTCCAGTGCCATTCACCCGTCGCCGCGTAATAACTGACGGGAAGTCCAACTGCCCACAAGGTAACGCCCAAGGCAAGCCAGCCTAGTCGCCAGTTAAGTCGACTAAATATCTTTGGCTCTGCGAATAGAGAAAGGACGAGCGCAAGCACGGGAATTAGAAAAGCCGATTGTCCGGAGGGGTACTGATGCCACGTCAACCCCATCAGCAGCGCAGTCGCCGCAAAATAGAGATTTTTCCCCGTCTGGAAAGCTTTCACCGTGCAAAGGCACAGCAGTATGGTTGGCCACGTCGTTACATCATGTGGGTGTACGTCAGTGCGACTCCATCCGACATGCAGTGAATCCATCGCAAAAAAGAATGCGCCCCACAACGCCGCGCTCTTGTTGAATGCGCTGCGCATAAAAATATAAAGCAGAGGAATGCTGACAATTCCGACGATTGCGGACGAAATACGTAAGGAAACAATAGTGGTGCCGTAAAGATGGGCACTCAGCCAAATCGGCACATAGTAGAGTAACCCGAGAGGAGCCCATGGTCCGCCAACACCGGCATTGGCCGCCACCATTCCAGGAATTGAGGTCGCCCCTATTGAAAATGGGGTGAGCTCTCCTTCGAAATTATCAGGCACTTGATTGAGGGCGTAGAGACGCAGGAGGGCGCCTGCAAAAACGATCAGCGAGAGGACTGTAATTTCAAAAATGCCGCTTCGTGAATCCTGAGATGATGCTTCCTGCGCCTCTGTGGTGAAGTGAAGCGACGTCAGAACTAGGATCCCGAGGAGCGTGAGTAGGGGAATGCACCATTGTAGCTCGTTCATGAGCGCAGGCACTTGAATGCTGATTGCAAGACTTAAGCAGATCAGCGGGAGCGTCGCCGCGCGCGAGGTGCGTTGAATGAGACAAATGAAAGCTAATAGGATGAGCACAGCGGAAAGCCCGAACCCGATGCGAGGGAAAACGAGGGAAGCCTGAGCCACCCAGGGCTCGCCGTGTCTCGAAATTAAATCGACGGCGGGTTGTAAAACGCTGAGCGAAATGCGACCGGCTGCGGCATCCTCTGCGCAAATCCAGGCGGCGCCGAGGGTAAAAGCGACCAGAATACTAAGCCCAGCTATGAGCAAGGCGAACTGCTTAATGGTGCAGGGCTGCGGACAGGCTGATGGTTCTTGCGCCATGCGGTTTAAATGCTCTGTCGAAAACTCTTCCCGTGGGCGAAAATATTGTTATTCTCCTGAACAACACTGACATGACCACGCAAGCGCCGAATAAATTTCTGTCCCCGGTCGGATTTCAAGATATCCTGGTTCTGCTTGCTTTGCATAGTCTTGTCGCCGTCCAGCTTGTTGGGTTTGCGGATGATCCCGGGCTGGGATGGCACCTCGCTGCCGGACACTGGAGCATTTCGCATGCGAGCGTTCCAACTAGCGATCCCTTCTTAGCTTTGGAGACTGCACGACCCTGGATTTCCACTCAGTGGTTAAGCGACGTACTGCTGTGGTCCTTGTACAATCTAGGGTCGTGGCCGCTCTTGTATAGCTTCTTTACGATCGTGTTTGCGTTCACCTTCCTTGGGCTGCTCTATAGAACGCTGACGCAGGTGAGCGGCAGTTATCTCCTATCTTCATTGGCACTCATCGTTGCATTTAAAATTGCGCAGGTTCACTTTATCCTGAGACCGGTGGTTTTCGGTTTTTTCTTCTTTGTGCTCGTGTTCGGCTATGTCGCAAAGATGTATCGGTCGACCCAGAGTGGAGAGGAGACTTCCGCCTCCCTTCGCCGCATGTTTTTTCTTCTGCCGCTATTGTTCGTGGCCTGGGCAAACCTTCACCCGACCTTCCCCTTAGGCTTACTCCTTGTGGCTTTGCTTCCGGTGGGAGTGTGGCTTGATCGCTTTAGTGGCCTTCGAAAGTCGCTGTCTACAGAAGTTTCTATCCGTGCGCTGTTTTTATTGCTCGGCGTTTGTGTGCTTGCCACCCTATGCAATCCCTATGGATACCGATTGCACGAGGAGGTTTTCCTACAGTTCGGAAATTTCGCAGCTACCCATTTCGAAGAGTGGGCGCCCGTAGATTTCCGTCGCCTGGAAGGTCAGTTATTCCAATTTTCTATCGCAATGGTTCTGCTTGGTTTCTTCTTGGAGTCTTCGCTGCGTGCGCGCATTGGGTGGTTCGGGATTTTATCAATTCTAGTTTTTGGACACCTTGGCGCGTCGGTTCTGCGCTGTGTCCCGTATTTCGGAATTGTAGTCAGTCTTCCCTTGGTTTATGCGTTCCAAACGCTCGGCAGCAGTGAGCTGCTCGCTCGCATCCCCAGAGCGGAGTGGTATTTGGAGAAGCTCTCCCTGCTTGAAAGTCGCGAGAAACGCTCGCTACATGGATATGCGGTCTTGAGTGCGGTTTTGTTGCTTTTGCTGGTCGATTGCACTGCTAACCGTAAGCTTCTATTATACGAAGGCCCGTTTGGACCGAGCTTTGATAGGTTTCCCTATGCGGCGCTTGACGTTGTAAAGGAAACTTCTCTGTCGGAGGGGCAGATTGTGATTGCCGCACCTCTAGCATGGGGCGGCTTCATTACGCTGTATGGTGAGGGGTCGATGAAGGCAATCATCGATGATCGCGGAACCATGATTGGCGACGATTTTTACAACGCCTATTATGATGCTCTTAAGGTGGGAAGTGATTGGATGACATACTTAAGTGAGCGTGGGGCGAATCGTTTGCTGCTTCCCGCAAACGATCCTCTTGCGATTTTTATCAAGCAAACCGGGGAAGCTCTCCCTCTTTTCGAAGATTCCCACTCGATTCTATTTGAACTTCCTTCTCAGCGGTAACTCGATGTCTGATGAGCTTTCACATAAGTTTTCAAAACTCTCTCGTTTCGGCGTCCCTCTGGTATGTCTCGTTGGAGTGGGTTTTGCGACAGCCTCGCTCCTTAACCATATCGAGTTGATGTACGGCCTAAAAAGCGGCCCCTCGTTCTGTAACATTAGCGATCGAGTCAATTGCGATGCGGTTAGTGCCAGCAAATACTCCACTCCTTTTGGCATTCCGCTTGATGCTTTCGGTTTGGCGTTCTACGTCGGTGTTTTCATTCTTGCGCTTGTCAGCTTAAAGGATCGCTTGCTGCCGAGGCGCACCTTTTGGGATGTGTTGCTGGTTCTCAGTGCATTATCCAGCGCTCTCTCTGTGGTGCTTCTCTACATCTCTGAGTTTTTGGTCGGAGCGCTCTGCATCCTGTGCCTTGGGATGCACATAGCTAATTTCAGTCTCTTGATGCTCGCTCTCGCCTTTGGGCCTTCAGGCGGATTCTTCACGCGGATTTCGCGCGGAGTAGCAACGCTTGCACTGACACCGAAGTTCGTCGTGTTTGCCCCAGCCGGTCTTCGCCTTAAGCGTTGGTCCCTGAGTTTTCTGATTGCTGTGCTCTCGTATGTGATTCTTGCGTCTCCGCCGCTCGTTGCAATGATGATTGCAAACTCGGGAACAAACCGCGCGCAGTTCGAGGAAGTCGTCAAAGCGGCGATTGCTGACTGGAGTAAGCAGGTCCCGGTCGATATCACTCTCAACTCAGAGGGAGTAAACAGAGACTACACGCGTGGTCCGGAGTTTGCCCCGCTGCAATTGGTCGAATTTTCCGACTTCGAGTGCCCGCACTGCCGCCATTTGTATTTGGCAATCGAAGAACTATTGAAGGAGTACGGAGACAAGGTTCACTTCGTATTTAGAAACTTCCCGCTCGATCGCGCGTGTAACCCGGCCATGGATATGGAGATGCATCGCAACGCCTGTTCTGCCGCCGTGTACGCTCGTTGTGCCGGGGAGCAGGGCAAGTTCTGGCCGGCCATCGACTATCTCTTCCAATTACCTGAGATAGATGAGCAGAAGAGCAAGGAGGAAGTGGACGCGGCGATTTTGCGCACTACCCAAGTATTGAACTTGGATGAACAGGCGATACAGGAGTGTTTGCAATCTGGACGTCAGCTTACTCGGATTCAGCAAGACATTGCGGAGGGCGAGCGTCTAGGAGTGGCCGGCACGCCGTCGGTGTGGCTCAATGGCCGCAAGGTTAAAGTGGCACATGGCGCCATCCTCAAGGAGATGTTCGATAAGATTCTCGCCTCTGCGCCGATCGATAAAAAGTAGCTACTCGGGTTTATACCAAGATCGAAATTCCGCTTTGCTCCTCTTTCGAGCTGGCAGTCGGAGGAGAAGCCTCTTCGCTTCCTTGTTCGCCGGCTTGCGCCGCGTACTTGGAGAGCGGAGTTTTAGCTTCCACGGCCGCCTGCGTGAGGCGCCGAATCTGACGTTCTTGGATTATGTCGCTGGCATCGACTGTGCCGTTCTGATCAAAGTCAAAGAGGCGCGGATCGGGAAAATCGCGACCGCTACTGTGCACTGACTTTTGAACGCTGGGGGCGCTGAGCTTTGCCCGTGCAAGGCTCACTGCAGAGTCGAAGTTGAACGAACGAGGAACCCCTAAAGGTATTATTACTTCCATACAGCACTCCATTCCTTGGAGATTAACTTTGCCTACCAAAAAGGGGCGTTACTGTTTTGGTAGACGCATTCCGTTGCATCTTTGAGCGGAGCTCCAAAAGGATCTCTACTCAATCCTAGAAGTCGTCCATGACGATCTAAAACTTAAGCGGAAATTACAGGGCCCGGGATTTACGCAGGATTCGTTTGCAAAATGAGCGCCTTGGAGTATAGTAGCCAAACCGAAAGACACTTTTAAAGTTAGTTATTACAGTACGTTACGCCGCTTTGCCAGGAGAGCGTTGGCCTCTCATTCGATTTTTGCATAGGAGCTCGCTGAGAATGACCTGTTCAAATCCTTTCGTTGTTAAATGGGTCGAAGAGACAGCGGCCCGACTGAAACCAACTAATGTAGTCTGGGTGAATGGTTCGGATGAGGAGTACCGTTCCATTTGCGATCAGCTCGTCTCGGACGGCACCTTTACTCCTCTCAATCCGAAAAAATTCCCGAATAGTTATTGGGCGGTTTCTGATCCCTCTGATGTCGCGCGTGTCGAAGATCGCACCTTTATTTGCACTCGTTCGCAGGACGATGCCGGGCCGACCAATAACTGGGCTGACCCGCGCGAAATGTTCAAGACCCTTAATTCCCTCATGGAAGGGTGTATGCAAGGCCGCACCATGTATGTGGTGCCGTACTTGATGGGGCCCGACGGATCTCCTTTCTCTCGCGTTGGTTTTGAGCTGACGGATTCTCTGTACGTTGTTGCGAATATGCGCATCATGGCGCGTATTGGCGATACCGCACTGCGGAATTTGAAAGACGACAGTAACGATTTCGTGCGCGGTGTTCACTCGATTGGTGATTTGGATCCGGAACATCGATACATCTGCCATTTCCCAGAACAGAATATCATCGCCAGCTTCAATTCGAATTACGGCGGCAATGCCTTGCAGGGCAAGAAATGCTTTGCCTTGCGTATCGCCTCAACCCTGGCTCGACGGCAGGGCTGGTTGGCGGAGCACATGCTGATCCTCGGAATTACTAACCCGAAGGGCGAGAAGCACTATGTTTGCGCAGCTTTTCCTTCAGCCTGCGGCAAGACCAATCTCGCGATGTTGATTCCACCGCAGTCCTATTTGGAGCAGGGTTGGAAGGTTGAAACAGTCGGTGATGATATCGCTTGGCTCAATTTCGGTTCAGATGGGCGTCTTTATGCCATTAATCCAGAAGCAGGGTTCTTTGGTGTTGCACCGGGCACCTCGTACAAGACGAATCCCAATGCCATGGATACCATCAAATCCAACACGATATTCACCAACACGGCCCTCGATCTAGATGAGATGGTTCCGTGGTGGGAAGGTTTGGGGGAACCGCCCAAACGGGTTCGCGACTGGATGAAGCACGACTGGACGCCGGCCTCCAAGACGAAAGCGGCTCATCCAAACTCCAGATTCACCGCACCTGCTCGGCAGTGTCCAAGTATCGATGCAAATTGGGAGTCGCCTGGTGGCGTTCCTATTTCCGCTATCATATTCGGCGGTCGTCGAGCGCACACAACTCCACTCGTCTATCAGGCGCGTGATTGGCAACATGGGACCTTTGTCGGTGTGACGATGGCTTCGGAGACAACTGCCGCGGCAACCGGGAAAGTCGGGGAGTTGCGCCGTGATCCAATGGCGATGCTGCCTTTCATCGGCTATCACGCCGGCGATTACTTCCAGCATTGGCTCGATATGGGCAAACGCGCGGGAGCTAAGATGCCTGGAGTTTTCCACGTAAATTGGTTCCGTACCGATGACGCTGGTAAATTCTTGTGGCCGGGCTTTGGCGATAACATGCGAGTGCTCGAGTGGGTCCTTGGCCGAGTGGCCGGTAAGGCGGGGGCGGCTGAAACTCCCCTTGGCTTCCAGCCGCGCGCGGAAGATTTGAATTTGCAGGGTGCCACCCTCAGCGCAGCGGCAGTCGAAGAATTGCTCGCCGTAAAGAAGGCTGATTGGGAAGAAGAGCTCGAGTCCCAAGAGAAGTTCTTCAACAAGATCGGCGCAAAACTTCCCAAGGAGATTTGGACTGAGCATCGTGCATTGCGGCAGCGTCTAGGTCTGTAGTGACACGCGAGTTTGCTCCGTCGATTTTTGTTCACATCGTTGCGTACAACAGCGCGCCGTATCTCGTTCCATGTTTACGCTCGGTTCTTGAGCAGGATTCGTATCAGCTTGGCCAGGACCTCTTTGTACGAGTGACTGACAACGCTTCGCGGGACGATTCCGTCGCAGTCCTTGAAACTGAGTTCGGGGGCAAGGTAGAAATCCATCCCAATACGGCAAATCTCGGATTCTGTGGTGGGCACAACCAGGGCGTACGCGCTTTTTTGGATTCCAGCGCCGCTTTTCTCTTGATTCTAAATCCTGACGTTCGATTGGAGCGCGACTCCCTACGGAAGTTGGCCTCCTCTTTGGCTTCCGACTCGAGAGCTGGAATGGCGTGCGCACGGCTGATGCGCAGCGACGCTCAACTTAATCCGGTTGATCCAGCAGTCTTTGATTCTGCTGGAATCGTGATGACGCCCTCCCTGCGCCACTTTGATCGCGGCTCGGGGGAAGTTGATAGCGGCCAGTATCGCACTCGGGAGTATGTGTTTGGCGGAACCGGCGCATGTCTCCTACTCAAGCGCGAGTGTGTCCTCGATTTGTTGGTTGAAGAGGGCGATCGAGCCTCCGCGCTTTTTAGTTTGTATCCGCAGTTGCGGGATTTTCCAGCCCAGCGCGCGCCTCTCTTCGACGAAGCCTTTTTCGCCTACCGTGAGGACGCCGATCTGGCATGGCGGGCTGAACTATTTGGGTGGAAATGCATATATGAGCCGCTGGCGGTGGCGTATCATAAACGGGTAGTGCTTCCGGAGCGCCGCTCGGAGCTTCCTGACGAGCTGAACAAGCTGGGGGTGCGGAATCGGTTCTTGCTACAGCTTAATAACTTTACCCTGGGGCTCGGTTTGCGTTGCCTGCTCGAGGGGTTGTTGATTCGGAATTTGTTGGTAATTCTGGGGGTGCTGCTTCGCGAACGTAGCTCTCTTTCTGGATTAGCGGAGGCCTTCGCCCTGGCGGGGCGAGCCTGGGAGAGACGCCGCAGGGTTTTTCATAAGGCGCGCGACCGGCGCTGGTCAGCGGGAAATTTGCGGCGCTGGTTTCAGCATGTTCCCTTTGCGGAGAAAGCATAAATGGAAATCAGAGGTGCGCACGCTTTAATCACCGGCGCTTCGGCTGGAATCGGACTTGAGTTTGCAAAACAGCTGCATCAAGCCGGAGCTTCGGTCACTCTCGTCGCGCGGCGAGTTGCGGCAATTCAAGCACAATGCGACCAGTTCAACGCTCTTCGCGTGGGATCCGCTCGTGCGGTGGGGGCTGATCTGACTGCTCGTGCGGACATGCAGAAAGTCATTGAGTACATTCGAGGGCAACGAATTGACATCTTGGTAAACAACGCCGGTCGTGGATCCTTCGGCTATTTCGAAGAGCTCGATATTGAAGACGAGATTAGTGAGATTGAACTAAATGTTTCAGCCACCTTGCGCTTGGCGCACGCCGTTATCCCGCAGATGAAGGCGCGCCGCATGGGGGCCATCATTAGCCTGTCCTCGGTAGCGGGTTTTCAGCCGATTCCTTACATGGCTACCTACTGCGCGACGAAGGCCTTTAATTTTTTTCATTCGATGGCATTACGCCATGAACTTAAGGAATTCGGCGTGCGTGTACTGACGGTTTGCCCCGGACCGACTGAGACCGAGTTTTCCGGGGTGGCTAGAGTGCCTGGTCAGCCAACCGGCGCGCGGCGCGACAGCGTTGAGGCGGTCGTCTCGGAAAGCCTGCGAGCTCTGCGCGCGAATAAGCCTTTTGTCGTAACTGGTTTACGATCAAAGCTGATGGTGTGGGGAAGTCGGTTAACGCCCAAGGAAATCAGTACTTGGCTCACCAAAAAAATGCTAGCATCCTCGCTGAAAAGTAAAAAACAATAGAGTCAGTATGAGCGCCCGCGAAAAGGTAGCCCAAGAAATAGCTTCACGCATAAAAGACGGAGAAATAATCGGGGTTGGAACGGGGACCACGGTAGAAGCAGCGCTTGATGCGATTCGCCAGCGTTTACAACGCGAAAAGTTGCACATTCGGGTTGTGCCTACGTCATTACAGAGCGCTTGGAAGTGTCAGCAAGCGGGCTTGGAAGTCATGTATCCGGCTTACCGGGGAGAATTGGCTTGGGGCTTTGATGGCGCTGACGCGGTGGATGAAAATCTTTGGGCCATCAAGGGCAAGGGTGGCGCGATGCTGCAAGAAAAAATCTTGGCCGTACGCTGCAAGTCTTTCGTCATTATCGTCGACGAATCAAAGCTCGTGAAGCAGCTCGGCGGCACAGCGGCTATCCCCGTTGAAGTGATTCCTACTGCCTCCGCCTTCGTGGAGCAGTCTTTAATGAAAATCGGCGCAACCTCGGTTGAGATTCGGGCCGCGGGTACTGGCAAGCATGGGCCGGTCATTACCGAGGCCGGAAATCTAGTTTTTGATGCGCATTTCTCCAAGATCACAGCGAACCTGGAAGCAGAAATTAAGAGTATCGTAGGAGTCGTCGAGAGCGGTCTTTTTGTAGGATACGCGCACGAGGTGCTGGTAGGAACCGACTCGGCGGTTCGCAGTTTGAAGAGCAAATCGCTCTAGCGCTGTAGTTCGACCCTATTCCCGCGTTGCTCTTCCCGTGTCAGCAGCTGGCGGCCAAGAGTTTCGGCGTCATTCATTGAGCGCACCGGTTTGATAGCGATTTTCCCCGGAATGTTCTCGCTAACCACGAATACAAAGTGCTCGGTAATGCGCACGACCTGCACTTGTCCGTTACGCCAGTAACGGCCAACAGACTTCGCATCACCGAAAGCGCTCAGTAAGCGCGGAAAGTCGACGTCATCTATGGTTATAATCTGCATAAACCCTCACCTAATGGATCGGCAAAGTCCGGCAATTGCTTGAGATGGGTAGAATGGGGCTATTTTAACGCCCGAAGAGCTTAGCCAGGAGGTTCTTAGGCTTAGTAGCCGAAGAATTAGTATAAAATGGAGTGGACTTGCCAAAGAGGCCGAAAGACATATCGCCTTGCCCAGATATCGCGGTGAATACTGAAACCTTATCATTACCAACCTGACAACGATCCGAAACGTTCTGTGCCTCTGCCTTTATCCTATCAACCTCGGCCTCGTTAGCCGCGGAAATTTCCAGGCCGAGCAAGAGTTTATTGATGAGCGCTTCCTCAGCGTCCTTTCCGCTCTGTCGGATCAAATACATTTTACAAATTGCAGAGTTCTTCTCGGCGAAGATGCGCAACTCTCGCTGTAAACTGGGATACTCCTCAGCATTGACTGCTTGCACTTCGAGCGGCTCAACAATCGTGTCTTGATAAATTTCATCCAGCACGGCGGGGATGCCGGCAGTCCCTTCTTTGAGTTGCTCAATTTCCCAAGGGGAGATTTCCTTCTCAATTTCCGCGCCGGGGTTAAGGCAGATCCACCACTCTTCAGGCATAAGCGTCAATAACTCAGCGCCGCTTATCGACCGTGTCGCAAGTTCACTGCCGCACCATTCGACAATCAAATCGCGTCGGGAAAAGACGGGAACGAGCACGCGCTCTTTTGCTTGAACGCCTAAGATGTTGAGGAACTCGTTTGGATAGCGCGGTTCGTCGCTCATCTTTTGAGCCTGACGTCGCTCGGGCACCACCAGAGGATCTCGCAGGAATGCTTCAAAAAAGGCCTGCGCTGCGGTGCGATCGCCTTCCAGCGCCGGCAGTAGAGATCTTTCAAGAACGCTCGGTGCGTCAGTCATACGGAAGTACTAACAGCGGCGCAGTGTTTGTTAGTTAAGGGACTTAATGATGTCGTCGGTGATATCGGCAGAGTCATCTCCGAACAGGACCGGGCCACGGCCTTTCTCGCCTTTATCGAGAACCAAATCAATGTTGTGTTGTTCTGCGTATTTCTTAACGATATCAAGGGCTTTGTCGGTCAAGGCTTTGTTCGTTACCATGAATTGCTTTTTGATATCTTCATCGGTGTCTTTAACGAAGCGCGCAAACTCGCGTGCGTCAGTTCGAAACTTTTCTGCCTCTTTGGATTCGGGAGACACAGAAGCTGCCTTAAGTTTATCTTCAGTAGCCTTTAGTACTTTGCGCTTCTCTTCGATCTTGGCCTTCGCCTTTAGCGTGATGTCATCAAGCTCCTTCTTCTTCGTCTTGGCTTCCTTCGTTTCATTGAGAATGCGATTTACATCGACCGTGGCAACACGATAGTCGGCCTGCGCAACGGCGGATGAAAGGAGAACAAGTCCGGTAACAAGGATAGAGCTTAGCTTCATGATGTACACTCGAAAGAGAAATTCAGACTGAGGGCTGATTATTGTCGAAGCGCATCAGCATTGCAACGCTGCCCCTTGCGCGCAACCACTAGCCGTAACGGGCTGGAATTTCTAGGAATTAAGTTCTACCGGTATGCCACCGGGAATCTGCGGTAATTTTTGGTTCAAGATGTCGACGACCGTGCGGAAGACTCGACGCGCCTCAAAGGTCAGAGAGCCGTCGTTGCCGCAATCAGCGTAAAGGGCAACCGGGGTGTCATGGTCGGCATCAATTGGAGAAAGTGCAAATGCTTTGCTGCCGAAGGGCGAGGAGCTATGCCCCTTGTTCCCGAAAGACTGCACCTTTGAGAAACATTGCGCCAAAGGTGAGAGCGGGTCTTCCAAAAGCAGCTTCTGGCCATTTCCGATATTGAGCCCTCGCGCTGCTACGACAATAGCGTGCTTACGATCTTTGGAGACCACTATCAGGGCGGATTTTTTAAACGGTCCGCCGTCGACCAGCATCTGCAGCAGTTGCGATAGCAATTCCTCGCTGCTTTTTGCGTTGTCGAACATTGATGTAATCGAGGTGAGAACTTTATTTCCGCCCGCAGTTCGTAGTTTTGGCGGTTCGATGTTGCGACGTACGGGCTCAACGCGCGGAACGGTGCGCGAGGTTGTTTTTGCGTTACTGAGACTGAACTGATCTTCTGCGGAGCTAAGCGGCTGCTTGACGCTCGCGATAACAGTTTCCTTCGCCGCTTTCGGCGGAGCCGCCTTGGCTGCTGGCTTCGGAGCAGCCTTCGCTGGCTTCGGCGCCTCCTCGATCTCCTCCTCCTCGTCTTCTTCGGAGTTGGAGTCATTCAAAAGATTGCGGATTTCACTGTCGAGCACTTGCTCTTCGTCACTTGGAATCGATACAGGAGCTGCCTGCTGTGCTTGAGTTCCCAGGAGCGCTTCTTGCTTCTTCTTTTCCTCGAGCATGCGCAAGGAGAACAAGAATTCCGAAACGCGCTCATACACTCGCAGGTACTGAGCGTCTGACATCTGTAGCATGCGAATGGCGCTCTTCGGCGGTAGAGTTTTGCCGGGAGCAAGCTTTTCCCAACGATTTGCGTCGAATGCTTCAAGCATCTCGCTGGCGCACATGCAAATTGGCTTCATAATCGCACGATCGGGAGCGCGGGTACGCGCGTCGCGGTCGAGGACAAACAAAAGAGCTTCTGGAATTCCTTGGCGACGAAGATAGGTAACGCCCATCTTCTCAACATCGAACTTATGATCCTGAGCAAGGCGATAAATGATACCGCTGCGGGAAAGTTCTTCGGCAATCTTCACGTAGGCTTCGCCCAAGTGAGCGACGGCCAGCATCTCGCCGACGTACATAAGCAAGGCGGCGGCTTGGCAATCATCAGTCATGGTGCGAGCAAGTGCTTCGGCAAGGATGGTTGAGACGATCGAAACTCGTTTGCAACGGCTACGATGGGATTCAAACCAGTGCCGCACGTCCTCGTTTTCGAGGCGCGGACGATCTTTCATCTTTTCGAGAGAATCGAGTACGACGTCGGAGCCCAGTCGAACAATGGCGGTTTTTGCCGTCGTAATCGGCGAGCGTCCGCCTGAGAAGAACATGGCATTTGAAATGCGTAGAAGCTCGATTACGATAACTGGATCCTGCGAAGCGCAGATGGCCAAATCTTCGACACGAATGCTTTTATCTGTAACGAGGCGGCGCGCCTCCTGCCAAATCGCCATATCCGGCGGCAAGAGCAGCGAGAAGGGCCGGCCTGATACTTTTCCGCCCTCTGCTTGCGCCTCGGCAGCAGTCCCGTCGGGATTGGTAGCATTCGGCTTTTGGTCTTCCATGAATAGATCGTGAGATTCTAACTAGTTACGTTCATGCCCCTGGGGCAGCTTCCACATACCTTCTTCAGTCGACCGGAATTGCGAAGAACTTAATGTCATAAGCCCCGAAGATTTCGAGCTAAATGAAGGCAGCCTCGAGGGGGTGGACAGCCTGCCGCTGTGATCTATTATTACGACGCTGACCGAAGAGGTCGGGAAATGTGGGCAGCAATATAAACTGCTCTGAGCAAATTTTTAGAGGATTTTCGTATGCGTATTGAACGAGATTCGATGGGTGAGATGCATGTTCCTGAAGACGCTTTGTATGGCGCTTCAACCCAGCGCGCGGTGCTGAATTTTCCCGTTTCTGATCTTAGATTCTCTCGTCGCTTTACCCGTGCCGTCGGAATCATCAAGAAGGCAGCCGCGCACGCCAACAAAGAGCTCGGCCTGGTCCCCGCCGATAAGGCAGACGCGATTTCAAAAGCCTGTGACGAGGTGATTGAGGGAAAGCTGCATTCGCACTTCGTTGTCGATATTTTCCAAACCGGCTCCGGTACGTCGACGAACATGAATGCCAATGAAATTATCGCCAATCGAGCGATTGAATTGCTCGGCGGCAAGCGAGGCGACAAGAGCATTCACCCCAATGATCATGTCAATTTCTGCCAGTCCTCTAACGACGTGATTCCAACTGCCATGCATGTTTCGGCCTATCAGGCCGTGGTCGAAGTGCTGAAGCCTGGATTAAAGAAGCTGCATACTGCCTTACAGGCAAAAGCTAAGGAGTTCTCTAAGGTACTCAAGTCGGGCCGTACGCATCTACAAGATGCAACGCCCATCACGTTGGGGCAGGAATTTGGCGGGTATGCTTCGCAAATCGAGCATGGCATCGAGCGTTTGGACCGCGCTCTCGTCTCATTGCAGGAACTCGCCCTTGGCGGAACAGCAGTCGGAACGGGCCTAAATACGCATCCAGAATTCGCTGCTCGAGCTATCGCGCATATCAATAAGCAGACTGGCGCGAACTTTATTGAAGCTCGTAATCACTTCGAAGCGCAGGGCGGCCGAGACGCTCTCGTTGAGCTCAGCGGTCAGGCTCGCACCATAGCCTGTTCAATGATGAAGATTGCAAATGACCTACGTTGGTTGTCCTCGGGACCACGCGCAAGCTTAGCAGAGATTACGCTTCCCGAGACTCAGCCCGGTTCCAGCATTATGCCGGCCAAGGTGAATCCGGTAATCTGCGAGTCGGTTATGATGGTCGCCGCGCAAGTTATTGGCAACGATGCCTGCGTGACAGTGTGCGGACAGCATGGAAACTTTGAGCTGAATGTAATGATGCCGGTGATGGCTCACAACGTTCTTGAGTCCCTTGAAATCTTAGGAGCTGCTGCCAGTAATTTCGCCGACCGTTGCGTGAGCGGAATTGAGGCCGATGTTGAAAAGTGTGCAGATTACGCTGAAAAAAGTTTGGCTACTTGCACCTCCTTGGCCCCAAAAATTGGGTATGACTTGGCGGCTAAGGTAGCTAAGAAGGCTTATCAGGATGACCAGACGGTGCGGCAGGCGGCATTGGAGATGAAAGTGCTGCCTGAAGCGGAGCTCGATAAGGTCCTCGACCTTATGGCTATGACCAAGCCGGGTCTCTAGATTTCTTAGGCCAAAAGCGCACCATTTGCGTACAACCACGCTATTTTACTCGTGTTGTTGAATAACGCCTGGTGAAAATACATCTAAAAAGGCTCAATCTCCTATAACTGTGCGTCGATAGTCTCTGTGAGACATCACAATTAGTAGAAGAGTCATTTCGCTGCCTTTTGGTATGCGAGCTTTATTTGGTAAGCTTAGGCTATGAAACAAATCCGGGCCATTTTATCCCGCCTGACCGAAAGTTTGAACGCTGCTTACTTTCACTTCTTTGTGCCTAAGGTGCCGGTGAAGGTTCGCGCCACGTCGCGCCGACGCTAGTTGCTTAGTTCGAAATTTGCGGTCAAGCTACCGTTCGTAGCGTGTTCATATGACCGACGAGCAGAATAACAGCCAGATCCCCCTTGAGCCGCATCCTTTTGGCGGCTGTAATCGTTTGCTTTCCCAGTACAGTTGTATCGGTTCTGAGCTTTTAAAGTATGAAGCCAGTACGCGGCGTTATGGCCGCGGTTCGTTTTCTGCTTTTTCGCATTTTCGTGAAGGTGTGTCCTTCGTTTCAGTCGAGGTGCTGGAGTCCTACTTAGAAGACCTTCTCGACCTCGATGTTTCTGAAGACCGCCTCTTTATTAAGCGCGAGTCTCCGAACTTAAAGTGGATGTTCGTCTCTTTGCTGGGGCTTTCTGGGGCCACTAGCCTTGGACTTTATGCGGCGTCTACAGGAGCGTCATTGTTTGCCTCCTTCGCCCTGACCGCGGCATTGGCCTTGCCGTTTGCGGTTCTCTGGAACTATGCGCCACGCGGCGGGGTGACCAGACGGATTGGCTTTGCGCAGATAGTTTCACATGAAGTTTCGCGACGTCGCGGATCTGACAAAGGCCCACGGCAGCCGGCTAATCCGCAGTTCGCATTTACCGACTTTATTGCTCAGAAGTCCCCGGGCTCCGCGCGTAGCGCCGCGTTCACCATCTTCCATTAAAAAAAACCGCCGCTACGATTGTTTCCAATCATAACGGCGGGTGTGCAATGTCTATCTTAGTTTGGGGAACTCTGTTTAGCTCGCTTTGGCAAAATACCAAGGCGCGATGCGGTGCGAACCTCGTTTGGGCATCGACTTAATTTTCTTCGCTATCGTTTGAACATCCAAATCTAATTCGCGGCACAGCCACGGGAATGTAAATTCTCCGGCATGTTGCTCGGCTGTCTCAAGTTCCGAAAAGAGCCATTCTTCCGCTTCGAGCATTTCTTTCTCATCGTTTCCGACAAAATCAAGAATTGCGCGCTCGAGGATCGCCGCCAAAAGGCGACGTTCCGGGGTTCCTGTCTGGTTCGGAATATCGAACAAAGAAACCGCTTCATCGTCTATCGCTGGGTAAAGCATGGGAAACCTTTAATCTCCAAAAAAGCACTGTCTTTTCAGCAAAAGCAGCCTGTCCGGCCACCGAAGCTAGTCAGCAGGGCATGCAGGAGAGACGTAACGGCCGCTCCAATATTCATGGTCAGGAATAAAAAATTCTCGTACCCTGTAACTACCTCAATCCATTGTGCGTAGAACCACGGTTTGGCGGCGACCTCCCTCTTTGATGCAGCCTTCTTCGGAAGCTGCATGCCATGTTACAAAGCAGGTATATGAAACTCCTATTGAATCTATTTCTCGTCGCTGTCTTGGTTCCCTCTGCCGTTTGGGCTGAGCATCTTTGCCGCGCCAGCGTAAGCTACGCCTGGCAGCGCGAGAAGGAGATGACCAAGATCATGGTATTCACCACCCGCGTGGAGGCTAAGGGAGCGGACGAGGCAGCCGCCAAAGCGGCCTTGATGGAATTGGTCGAGCCTTTGAAGTCCAAGGCTGCCGAGCAGTGCTCTCACGATCACGAAAATCAAGCCGGCTG
Source organism: Deltaproteobacteria bacterium (assembly GCA_017302875.1). Taxonomy (GTDB): domain Bacteria; phylum Bdellovibrionota_C; class UBA2361; order UBA2361; family JAFLCA01; genus JAFLCA01. The sequence continues at coordinate 11,584 of JAFLCA010000002.1, read as the reverse complement.
TGTTGCGGCGAAGATCAATGTAATGTCGGCAGCTCTCCACTCAATGACTTTCTCCTCCCGCAAATTGCTGGAAGACTCGATTGCCTCTGATTGCAAGGCTCAGCAGGGCAAGTGCGTGGAGAGCGTTGTCTCCGAGCCAACTTGCAGTCTGATTGTCGTAGCCGCGAAACCTGACGCAAAGGACGCTGCCAAGGAAGAAAAAGAGAAGGGCGCCAAGAAGAAGAAGTAAGCGGCAGGCTTGCCCGGTTTATGGAGACTTGGTCTCTTTGGCCGGCACTTTGTCAGATAGCAACCGCATAATGCTTTCCAGCTCGCCAAGGTGCTCAATCGCACGGAAGCCAGAATGTAGCTCGCCTCCAGGAGCATCTATCGTGCCGTCACTTCGTACGTAGTTGGGGGTTTCAGGAAAGCGTTCGCGAGCGCCCGCGACGATGCCAAAGATGGCCGAATCGTCCGCGAGCGCGCGAATGGAGTCTTCCGAAATCTTAGAAGCGCGCAAATATAAGGAATGTAGCTTCCATAAGCCTAAGCGGTACAGTTTCTGTAGGCCAATCAGATTATAAATTTCCAGCGCATCTTTGCCGCTGCGTTTCATGGCCGTCTCAAGGCCAAGGTTAATAGCTCCGCGCACCTTGCTTATCCAGTGCCGTACGCGCTCTTCGTCGATGAGATCCACCGACCAGCGCACGAAAGCGGCATTCATAATGAGGCTAAGTTCGCTTTCGAGTTCGTCTCGCGAGCCCGCCTGCGAAATTAGATCGGCGAGCGGTCGAACCATCACGCCGTCATAAATGATCGGCTCAATGGCCGGAATATCTTTGCTCATCGGCATCTTTGCCCGCGATGAAAGCTCTTTCGGCAATAGCGCCTCATCGAGCGGGCTGTTCAGCTCAAAGGCGTAATCGTCGCTAGGAAAACCCTCGGACTGCAAGCGCTTAGATTTAGCTTGATACGACTCCTCCTCGAGATCGCTTTCAGTTGCCACGCCGGGAATTTGCAGCAACTTGTAGAAGAGGTCGCCGTCAGTTTCGAAGATAAGTGCGAGCAATCGTGAAAATAGGAAGTTGCGCGTGCTTTCTTCTATTTTTACGTTCACCCAGGTAAAGCCGCCGTCCGGCGTATAGAAACCAGGCGCAGGGGGATTGTCCGTTTTCTCTTCGAATGTTTTGGCGTCGACGTGACGCGAGATCATAAGGCTGACCAGCTTCAAGTCGACGAATTTGATAAACTTCTGCAGCAGGCGCAGGCCATGCTCGTCATCGGCAACCGAGAGCCACTCCCAGAAGTTCTCTTCGAGGAAATTGTCCTTCGACCAGCAGTCAAAGTCGAACATCAAACGGCACTGCTCGAGGCTGGCCGATTCAAGAATGTCGGCTGATGAGGTAATCCCGAGATGTTTTACCGCCAAATACAGACTCTGTGCGGGTAACGAGCGAATGTAGTCTTCCGAAGCGTCAGAGCGAAAGAGCATCTTCGCAAGATTCGCGATTGAGAGTCCCCGTTTGGGGCTTACAATAGGGGTATCATCGGCTGCCATGGCGTATCCCAGATCTTCCGCGCTATGCCGCGGTACGGTGCGTGCGGAAGCGTCGCGCTACTTCGTTTTTGCCGGAGCAAAGACGATATGAATTTGCTTCCCGTAGGCAGGGGACTTCTCGTCCACTGTTGCCACGTCGGCAAGACGCTGCGCAATTAAGTTGAACTTCTCGATTCCGAGGCTGAGATACATGGCTTCACGCCCTTTGAATCTCATTGAAAACTTAACTTTGTTGCCTTCGGCGAGAAAATCTCGTGCTTGCTTGAGCTTGGTTTCCAAGTCACCCACGTCCGTGCGATAGCGGATGCGCAATTCCTTAAGAGAACTCTCGTGGTGTTTTTTGCGCGCTTCAGCTTCACGCTTCTGTTCGCGATACTTGAACTTGCCGTAGTCCATGAGACGACAGACGGGCGGCTTAGCTTCGGGGGAAACTTCGACGAGATCCAATCCTTCTTGTTCGGCGCGCAGGAGCGCGTCGCGAGTTTGCACTATTCCGAGTTGCTCCCCGCCATCGCCGATCAAACGGACTTCTCGTGCGATTATGCGATCGTTAATTCTATGTGCGTCGGGGGGTTGCTGAGGGCGCTTGAAACGAGGGCCGCGGTCACCGGAACCGGAATTTTGGAAGGTGCTCAAATACTAACTCCTAAAAAGGTTGGGGACATAAAAACACAATAAACTCCACTCATTACATGATGCCTTCAATCTGATGCTAGATCAAGGTCTTTAGACTCGCAGGGCGGGCGGGATCACGTTGTCGCGAATAATGCTGTAGATCTGAGTCATTGGGAGCTTACCCAAGTCTTCAGATCGCAGTTGCGGGGCCGTCGCTATTAGCTGGAATGTGCTGTCGGCGACCTCGCGGAGGTTCCCATGCAGGCCTTTCGGCAGGCTGCGAAGCGGGCTCGTGAAGGACGGGGAGAAGGCTGCGCCCCCGGCTAGAGCGAAGAAAATCTCGCCGCAGTGCGCCGCATCCCTTCTAATTCCGTTCTTTTGCAGCTCCTCTTCCGAGAGAATCCTACCTTGTGTAACTCCGGACAGGAGTCCTTCAACGGCGCTACGAGATTTCGGATTCGGAAACCAAAATAGCGCCCGCGTGTCCTCAATGAATGGGACATAGTCTTTGCCCTCCTGAAAGGGCAGCTTGCCGAGTGCTGCTCGAAGATCGATACGGGAGGTAACTTCCACAAGTCCGTAGGTTCCAAAGATGATTGCTCGAATGCCATTCTCCGCTGGCTCTAGCAGTCGGCGAACAGCCGCATCAATTTTTCGGAGAGACTTGGCGACCTGTGCTGACTTTGGTCCGTGCTGTGTGCCGAGCTGACCTACTTCAGAAAAACGAATGAAGGCAACTTGCGCATCAGGTGCTGCCGCATATCGCTGGAGCGTGGTTTCTGTGCTTTCAGATTGCTCCGGAGCGGCAATCGTGTTGCAAGTTGTTCCGTGAGCAGTGAGCGCATCGAAGATAGAGTTACTCTGAATTGCTCGGCGCGGGCGAAAGAATGGTAAGAGGTGCAGGGGCACAAAGGCTGTTCCTAGTGCAGGATTAGCAAGTTGGCTGCCCTTGCTCTCCTCGAGGCCTTCAGCGTGACGACGGATACTGCCACGAAAAAATCCATCGCAACGCAGAGACTCGAAAAATTTGCAGAGTGGAGCAAGCCGCTTCAGGAAGGAAAATGGCGAATGTTGCGGATCGAAGTCGAAGGCAAAGCAGGAGCCGCAGTTGCTCGCCGAAGGTCCGGCGCTGTAGGCGAGTTCTGCGTCAGCAAACAGAGGTTCTTCGACCACTGCGTGCAAAGACTTCTCTTTCAGGTGGTGCAGGAACGGAGTTCCGCCTGCTGTTACGTAGTCGTGGCGAAGGCCGTCTATCAAAAAAATAAATTGTCGTTCATTCGACATCTAGGTGCGATCCTTTCGAGCCTGCAAAAAAAGTTTTGTGGGGTCGGACCGTTTAAGCGCCAAGGGGCCGTCTTGATGAACAGCCGTGACCGCTCGCAACGTGCCGAGAGCAATTCCTCCTTGCGAAATGTAGTACGCGATCTCGCTACGGCGGCTTGCGGATCTTGAAATTAGCAGAGTTTTAAGAATCTTCAACGCAGATCGCGAGAACGTGGCGGGGACCTCTAGGAGCGCTCTCCTGGGGGTGGAAATGAAGAGGTTCTCCAGCGGTTTATTGAAGCGCCGTGCCGCCTCGCGATTGATCGCGGCTCGTGATACGACGCCGCGCTCCGAGACCGATAGCGCGGCGGGGAGGTGGGGGGCGTGGCTGTGATACACGACACTTTCGGGAGCGTAGGCGAAGGCTGTCCCTGCGCTCAACACATCAAGCGCAAAAGCGCGATCTTCGAAGTACGGCAGCTCGTAGAAGGGGTGGCTCAGGATAAAGTCGCGGCGCATACATGAGCTGACGTTGGAAAAGGTGAGAAGGGCGAAGGGCTCTAAGTTCTCATTTAAAAGCTGCTGGAAGTTGGCTTTGTCGCGTAGCCAGGCCGCTTCGCCGAACTCGGTCGCGATTTCCTGCTGTTGCGGGATAGGGTCCTGCTCCCAGGGCACTTGCCGCGAGAAGCTAGCGGTTACATTTGGGGAGCTAAGCAGTGGAGCGATTAGTGTATCGAGCCAATCTTCCCTGGCCGGCACCGCGTCGGCGGAAAGCGAAATCATGAATTCTCCGCGGCAAAGCTGCGCCCCGGCATTAAGGGCTGAGGAGAAGGTGAATAGGTTGCGGGGAATGGTGTAGATGTTGACCCCGAACGAACGCGCAATTTCACGTGTTCTATCGTCGGAGCTGCAGTCAAGCAGTACGATCTCGCTGCGCAGCTTAGTCTGTTGTTTGGCTAGGGCGGTTAGGCATCGCGTGAGCAGCGCTTCCGCGTTAAGCGATCGAATTAAGATCGAAACGTCCATTAGCAATGCCGAGTATACAGCTCAATGAGTGCGTGATTGCCTAATTCGGCGCCGGGGCCTTCGCAGAGCGATTGGTAGAGCTCCTTCATGAGGTTCGCTCCGGGCAGGGAGAGCCCCAGCGCGCGCGACTCTTCAAGCACAATTTGCAAATCCTTGAGCATGTGTTTAGCGAAGAACCCGGGTTTGAGATCCCCGCTCAGGATACGCGGAGCGTAATTGCTCATCGACCAAGACCCGGCCGCGCCTGATTGAAGGATCTCAAGCGCCGCTTGTTGGTCAAGTCCAGCGTTCTTCGCCAACACCAAGCTTTCAGTCATAGCCGCGACGCTAAGCGCAACTGCGATTTGGTTTACGGCTTTCATCATCTGTCCGCAGCCGCTTTTTCCCATAAAGGAAATCTTCTTTCCGAGCGCTTCAAATACATCCAATTGCTGGTCAAAGATCTGTCGTTCACCACCAACCATAATGCTGAGGCTGGCATTCTTTGCTCCGATATCTCCGCCACTGACCGGGGCATCAAGACAATTGATTCCCTTTTCGCCCAGCGCGCGCGCGATCTGCACGGCTTCGCGGGGTGCGATGGTCGAAAAAATGACTACCGTGGATCCGCTTCGCAGGGACTGCGCGGTAGCGCTGGGGCCAAACAAAAGTTCCTGGATGGAGGGACCGTCGGGTAAATTAATGAGTAGAACGTCGCAGCTTGCCGCGCATTCCGCTGCCGAGGGAGCGACTTCAGCTCCGAGCTTGGAGAGTGCCGCCGTCTTATGCGCAGATCGATTGAAAGCGATAAGCGGATACCCTTTTTTGAGCAGGTTTTCCGCCATTGCCGTGCCCATGATCCCAAGACCGATGAATCCGAGTTTCTTCCCCATAGTGCTCAGAATAGTACTTGGAAAAGTGAGGCTAATACATCCTAATTCTGAGGCTCGAAAGCGTCTATCGAGGTGGGCCGGGAGGTCGCGGACTTAGCGTAGGCGACGAGCTAGATAGGCTTTCTCCTCGCTACCCAGGTAAAAAATCCATAGTAGCGATGCAAAGAACGCGATCCCCAGGGCGTTACAGCTGAGGAAGCCGAGCCAGCTTTGGGCTCCAATGGCTGAGCGCAGCAGGAAGAGCACCGCAAAGTGAGCCGCCGCCAGAGGTAAGCAGGAAATGAAGGAACCACGGACGTAGTCGGCCAAAGTGATGGGAGAGCTTTTGGTAGCTTCGAGCGGGAGAATCAATCCTCGGCACAGGAGGGCTGGAATCAGGGTTCCGAGCGCAATACCCGGCAAACCAAAATGACGCACAAATAAAACCGAAAGAAGCACGTTGCTGCTCGCTTCAAGTGCCAGAACTCTCGCATTAAGCTTGTGCCTGTTGGTCGCGTATAAATAGTAGTTAAAGACCATGGTCGGAAGCGTGAGGAATGAGGGCAGGGTCAGCAGCAGCAAGATCGGGATAGAAGCCGCAAAACCTTTTCCCATCCACAAGATCAGGAAATCTCCGCCGAAAACCATGAGCGGTCCACCTACAGCCAACGCCAGCATTAGGCTGTAGCGGGACCACTTCAAAAGAATAAGTTTGGTGGTTTCGGTGTCGCCGGATGCCGCCAGTCTGCTGAAGCGTGGCGTGAGGATTCCATTGCCGGTTTCGGCAAACATGCGAAACTGATCGATTAAGATAAGGGGGATCGCGTAGAGAGTAACACCGCTTGCTCCGATAAAAATGCCCGCAATTACCGTGTCGACGCGGTAGATGAGTCGATTCGAGATATGGATAATCGAAGCCCACACGCCGTATTTTGCGATTGTGGTCAGGGTGTTTCGTGTAACTCCAGAGCGTCGAAGTTTAACCTGGGGATTAAAGTGAAACGCGAATGCACAACTGGCCAAGCGTTGTAAAAAGCGCAGGCTCACGATGGTGACGGCAAGCCCGATCAAACCTAGTCCCGCACTCAATACGATCCAGAGCGCCAGTGCGTTTACGATCAATCGAACGACATTCAGGCTAGTTAGAACGTCGTAGCGTTCCGATCCTGCTAGGGCGCCATCAAAAACTCCAAATACAATTTCTATCGCCGTATCCAAAGCCGAGATCAGAAATATGCATTGCAGAATTTGTAAGCGGTGCGGCTCAACGTGGGTTAGCGATCCCAGAAAGGGAAGTACGGCACACATAAGCAATAACGCTAACAGCGCGCTGCAGGCGAAAAAGAAAGTCCCGCTTGAGAGAACCTCCGAAACTTTTGCTGGGCTCCCTTCATGGCGATACTTGGCGACGAGCGAAACGATTGCTTCACGGGCGCCCAGGTCTAGAATGATGAACTGACTGGTCAGGGCTAAAACGAAGGTCCAGTATCCGTAGTCTTCCGTGCCCAGGGTGTGCACCACGAAGGGTGAAATGCAAAGCCCGATGAATATCGCGACGACGAGGCCGATCCAGCTGGAGAGTAAGCTTCTGAAAAGAGATGCAGACATATCTTCCTGAATTTTCTCATATTCGAACTGTTGCGGCAGCAGCTCTTTTTCGGGGAGTGCCTGCGGCACTACTTTTACGAGGGGCTTTGTGGTAAAAACTGCGCCGATGCGTTCAAGGGAAGTACGGTGAGAATCCGTCGCGGGCCCGCCGCTGTAACAGACATAGCATGTTGTGACCGCCGCTTTCACTTCAGCCACTGGGTGTTTTTATCCGGGAAGGCTAGAAATCGGAGTTTTGTCTGCTAGCCAGAAGACCTACGCGTCAAACACTTTAAACGCCCTCGTGGAGTGGGGTGAGCTGTTATTGCCGGTCGTGGTTCTAAGTACGTTACCTCGTAGCGGAAGGCACTCGTTGCCAGGCGATATTCAATTGGAGTCCCGATATGAGCTTCCGCATTTCGACGCTGAGTTTCGTCCTTGTCTGTCTTGCCTGTGCCCCAGCCCCTGCGATCTCTGAAGATCTCGCCTCAGAATTAGCAAGTGAATCCGACAGGCCGGCCCGTGTCGTTGTTGTCACCGCCAATCGCACCGAGATGCCAATCGAGCAGGTTGCCAGCTCCATGTCGGTCGTTCCAGGGCGAGAAATAGAAGAGAAGCAAATTACACACGTGAGTGAGGCTCTGCGGAACTTGCCTGGTGTTGACGTTGTTCGCAGCGGTCCGGTGGGAGGTAATACGGCGGTCTTTATTCGCGGCGCCAATTCCGAACACACCTTGGTGTTAATTGACGGTGTGGAAGCAAATGATCCTATCTCTCCAACTCGCTCATTTAACTTTGCCGATCTCGATAGCGAGAATATCGAGCAGATCGAAGTATTGCGCGGACCCCAAAGCACTTTGTACGGCTCTGATGCTATGGGCGGCGTGATAAATATTATCACCAAAAAAGGAGATGGTACTCCGCATGCTTTTGCTTCTGCTGAAGCCGGTTCATATAACACCTACACGGAAAAAGCCGGGCTCTCGGGCTCTGAAAAGCAAGTCGACTTTTCATTCGGTATGACCCAGGAGAACTCGCACAGTATTTCTGCCGCCGATGAAAAATTCGGGAATACGGAGAAAGATAGCTACAAGAACACCGGGTTTTCGGGCCGTCTTGGATACCAACCCCTCGAGCAACTGCAGTTTAAGCTAACCTCGCGCTACAACCATTCCGACGCAAAGCTCGACAATGGCGGTGGCCCGGGCGCTGATGATCCTAATCGGATGTTGAAGCATGAGGAGTCCTTCTCACGTTTCGAAGCTGGCACCTCCTTCTTTGATGGAAAGCTTAAGCAGACTTTTGGAGTGGGTTACGCCGATCAATGGTTCACCGACAATAACGATGTCGATGCCCAGTCGAGCGAGATGCTCCGCAGCCGCTACGACGGAAAGCTGCTCAAATTTGATTGGCAGAATAATGTCGCCGTTACGGAATGGTTCAATTTCATTTTCGGCGCGGAGACAGAGCGTGAGCGCGGTAGTTCTCAGTACTACTCGGAGGGGCCTTTTGGGCCATATAATGGTGACTTTGATCCGCAGTCAGCCCGAACGAACGGCTATTTTGCGCAGGGACACTTTAACGCCGGGCAGTTTTTCGGCACGACCGGTATTCGAGTGGATGATCATTCTGAATTCGGATCCGAGGTTTCTTGGAAAGTCGCGCCGGGCTATCAGATTGACTCGACCGGCACGCGTCTGACCGGCTCGGTCGGCACAGGTTTTAAAGCCCCGTCGCTCTACCAGCTGTACTCCAGTTTTGGAAATCCTGACTTGAAGCCGGAAAAGAGTCTCGGCGTAGACGGCGGTATCGAGCAGCAGATTATCGGAGACAAGTTGGCGGCAGGGGTAACTTATTTCTGGAACGACTTTGATGATCTGATCACCTTCGATCCCAACACCTTTATTTCCGAGAATATTGCGCGTGCCCGAACCCAAGGTTTGGAAACTTCTTTGAGCGCTCGTCCCCTGAAACAAGTGACGACGAAGCTCAGTTATACCTATTTGCGCGCGAGGGATTTGGACACGGGTGAGCAGCTGTTGCGCCGCCCAAAGAGCAAGTTTGCATCTGATACAACCTATCAGTTTTCTGCGAAGGGCAATGTAATCCTGAGCGTCTTGGTGGTAGGTCAGAGCGTCGACAATGATTTTTCAACCTATCCTGCTTCCCGCATCAATCTGCCCAGTTATACCACAGTGAATGTAGCGACCAATTACGAGATTCATAAGAATGTCGAACTCTTCGCTCGCGTGGATAATCTCTTCGATCGCGATTACGAAGAGGTGTATGGATATGGAACTCGCGGGGCTGCGGCATACGGCGGCATAAAGCTGAAACTATGAGAATTGTCTTCTCGATCGTTGTCGTTTTCCTGTGCCTAGCGGCTTCGGCAAACGCACAGCCAGTTAGCTCAGGCTCGTGTGAACGGGTCATCTCCCTAGCCCCTAGCATCACGGAAATCCTTTTTGCGTTGGGACTAGGCGATCGAGTTGTCGGAGTATCGCGCTATTCGGATTATCCGGTCGAAGCGCGTGCCAAGCCACGAGTAGGTGCACTACTCGATCCGAATTTTGAAGCGATAGTGGCCTTGAGGCCCACCATTGTCCTTGGCCTTAGTGAATTCCGAGAGAAATTGCCCTACCTTGAATCACTCGGTCTCAAAACAGAAACGTTCGAGCATCGTACCTTACGCGGTATCGATGATTCTATCCGTCGAATTGGTGCGCTGTGCGGCCAGCCGCAGCAAGCGGGGGTAATGGCGGATGATATTCTTAGGCGCATCGAGGTAGTAAAGGCGCGCGTCAAGGGGCGGCCAGAGGTTCGCACCATGGTGGTGGTGGGTGAGAGCTCAGGAGATGGAACACTAACGAGTTTGTTTCTTTCCGGCACGGATGGTTTCTACAATGAGGTGCTCTCTCTTGCAGGGGGGAGGAATGTGGTGACCAGTAAGACTCTCGGTATTTCGACGATTAGCGCCGAGGGCGTTATGCATCTCAATCCGGACGTGGTTATCGAGATTGTGCTTGCAAATGGAGGCCAGCAGCTCAATCATGCCACCATTCGTCAGGCCTGGAGCGACGTGCCTAGCGTGGCTGCGGTAAAGAATAATAAGATCTTCATCGTTGACCAGGACTATGTTTCCGTTCCTGGTCCACGTTTTGTGCGGGTGCTCGAAGACTTCGCCCGTTATTTGCACCCCGACGCCTAGTCATATGTCTGAACTATTGCAGGTCCGGGATCTTTCCTACTCAATTGGCAGCAAAAGCTTGCTGACGCAGGTTTCGTTCGCGGTCGACAAGGGCAGTTATTTCTCCATCGTCGGCCCGAATGGGGCGGGAAAGTCCACCCTGCTGAAGATTATCGCTCGAGTCCTGAGCGGGTATCAGGGGCAGGTAATGTTCGAGGGCAGTGAGCTGCGAAGTGTCGCCAACCGTGTTTTGGCCCAGCGTATCGGGTACGTGCCGCAGCTATTCACCATTGAATTTCCTCACAGCGTTCAGGAATTCGTTCTGATGGGACTGTATTCCCAGCTCGGACGTTTTTATCCAGTCACTGGGGAACAGCGTCAAAAGGTGCAAGCGGCTTTGGCTCTGACGGGAACGAGTGATCTCGCCGAGCGAAGATTGTCGACTTTGAGCGGAGGCGAGCGACAGAGGGTGCTCATCGCAGGAGCCCTGGTACATAATCCGCATATTTTATTGCTGGACGAGCCAACTGCCTTTCTTGATCCGAAACATGAGTTCGAAGTCGAGGCGCTCCTGCGAGAGATCCGCGCCAAGTTAGGAATTACCGTAATTGCGGTCACGCATAATCTGAACCACTGCGCGCTGTACTGTGATCAGGTTCTAGCCTTACGCGCCGGGAAAGTGGTTTTTCAGGGAGCCCCGCGCGATCTCATGCAGAATCACGTCCTATTCGACATTTTTGATCATCGCTTCGATCTGTTGCTTCACCCCCGCAAGGATTTCTACATGATCGTGCCGAGGGCGGAATGAGAAGAACTAATCTCGCCTTGGCCTGCCTCCTTATTTGCATGCTGTGCCCCTTGCTCGGTATTACCGATATCTCGTGGCAAGTTGCGCTAAACCCTTGGGGTGCTGGGGCTCTGAACACTGGAGAATATCAAATTTTTTGGAGCATCCGTGTGCCGCGAGTTTGTTTGGCGGCTCTGTCTGGAGCTGCGCTGGCCGTCGGCGGCATGGTTTTTCAAGGTATCTTTAGAAACTATTTGGCCTGCCCCTTCACGCTTGGAGTGTCGACTGGAGCAGCCTTCGGCGCGGCGCTGTACTTTTGGCTTGGGTTGGGATTTGCCGTCGCCGGGATCTCCGGCTCATCACTCTTCGCCTTTGCAGGGGCCCTGGGGACGATCGGAACGGTTTACTTTTTGTCTTCTGGACTGTCTTCCTCTGCGATGCTGCTGGCTGGCGTTGTGGTCAGTTTCTTCTTCTCGAGCTTGATAGTTTTTCTGCAATACATCAGTGACTTTCAAGGCATGTTCAAGATTATGCGCTGGCTTATGGGCGGATTTGAAACTGTGGGATGGGGCGCCGTGATAAGTGTGCTGCCCTTCGTTCTGCTGGGTCTTGTGTTGGTGCGCTTGTTTGAGCGTGATTTGGATCTTTTGACGCTGGGAGATGATCTGGCTCTGAGCCGAGGTGCTAATGTGAACACCGCCCGGCTGACTCTATTCTTCGCCACCTCTCTA
>JAFLCA010000199.1 GCA_017302875.1 Deltaproteobacteria bacterium | reverse complement strand
CGAGCGCCCTCTGCATTTGAGTGGGCCAGCTCATCGACAAGTAGGATCTTGGGATGCCGAAGAATAGCCGCATCGAGATCAAACTCACGAGTCTGGACTCCTTTATGTCGGACATGACGAAACGGAATGTGCTCTAGATGAGTCGCAAGCTGCTCCGTTTCGAGGCGCCCGTGGGGTTCAATATAACCTGCAACGACATCAACGCCCCGTCGCTTTTCCACAAGGGCGTCAGTGAGCATGGTATACGTTTTGCCGGCACCGGCAGCCATGCCGAGGTAAATCTTAAGTCGACCGCGCGTCCGCTCCTCGGCAGCTACACGCTATAAAAGGTTATCCGGATCCGGACGCTGAGAATCCAAGGTTCCTCGAGATGAATAAGAGGCGGCAAGCCTTCCCGCTCCGCAAACAAGCCCCGTGAGACTGTTGTCGCAATACTAGCACACGACGGCATAACCCGCAGCGGTGGCATATTTTCTTTATACTTTCTTTATACCCTCCGCGCTGTCCCTTACAACAAATTTAGGCCAAGGCGTGTCATTCTTGGGAAAGCATCAGTTCAAGTAACTTTTCGTCGGGCGGCAATCCACGAGGACTTTATGAAATTGACATCAAGACTGACCCTGCTACTTGCGACAGCAGCGTTCGGTGTACTTTCTCTTCCACACCTAGCCGGAGCCACTCCCTCCTCCCATGTGTGGACTCCCTCGACTGACATTCAATCGCCAGACACCTTCCATCTGACGTACGACACTTACATTCCGAGCCAGAGCGACGCCAGCGGATCAAAGCCCGACACCGTAACAGACCTCGGACTGGAAGCCGGTGTCTGGCCGCTCAAGGACAAACTAGGTATCGAGTTCGGCTTCGATAATATCACCGGGTACGGCGCACTTGACGATTACCCGCTCTACTTCAATGCTAAATTGGGCACACCTGAGAACACTCTGTTTACCGGCTCACCTGCTTTAGCTTTTGGCGGTTACAATTTCGGAACCAAACACAACAAAACAAACCAGAACATTTACTACGTAGAAAGCGCGAAGACCTTCGACATTCAAGGCTTTGAGCTCGGGCGCCTCTCCTTTGGATGGTTCTGGGGCAATCAACATCTACTGCTCGACGAGGATCAGAACTCCTCGGCAAACGGCGCGATTATAGCCTGGGAGCGCACCGTTCCGGAAATATCAGATCGACTTTGGGTTTGCGTCGACTACCAGGGATCGCAAAGCGGAATGGGGGCGCTCGCTCCTGGGGCGTCTTGGAAAATAACCGACAAGACAAGCTTACTATTCGGATACGTAATTCCAAATAATACTGACTTAGCGCAATCATTTACTGTCCAACTCGATGTGGACTTTTCTTATCACTAACTGTCGTCCGAGCGCGAGCTCTGGGGAGAACCTATGGATCTTTTATATGTACTGATTCTGATCGTTTTTTTCGGTCTGACTGTCGCTTGCGTTTTTGCTTGCGCAGCGCTCGAACGGAGGTCCCATGATTGATCCGATCTTGTTGAGTGTCATTACCGTAGGGGTACTGGGATACCTCCTCTACTCGCTACTCTTCCCTGAGAGGTTCTAAAATGACCGTGCACAGCGTATTCGAGATTCTGATCTACTTTTGCAGCATCCTGCTGCTCACCTCACCAATGGGCTTTTATCTTGCCAAAGTGTTCGGCTCAGACGACGGCAAAATCATCGCTCTCGCCCGGCGGTTCGAGAGATTTCTGTACCGTTTGGTTCATATCGATGCGCAGCGGCCCATGTGTTGGAGAGAGTATACGATAGCCATGTTGCTTTTTAGCTTCTGCGGCTTACTCCTCAGCTATACCTTGCTTCGATTGCAGGGCTTTCTCCCGCTTAATCCGCTCGGGCTGGGCGCAAACGAGATGACACCAGATCTCGCATTTAATACGGCGGCCTCCTTTGCGTCCAACACAAACTGGCAGTCGTACGCACCGGAAAGCACCGTCTCCTCCCTCTCAAACATGGTAGCCCTGTCCATTCACAATTGGATGTCAGCAGCGACTGGAATCGCTGTCGCAGTCGCAATCATTCGCGGTTTCACGACCTCTTCCACTCAGAATCTCGGAAACTTCTGGGCGGACATCACTCGTGCGACCCTCTACGTATTTGTGCCGCTTTGTTTCATTGGCGCTCTGGTCTTTGTGTGGACAGGAAGCCCGCAAACCTTCGAGGCGCCGCGAACAATAACGACACTTGAAGGTGCAGCGCAAACCATTCCTCTTGGCCCCGTTGCCTCACAGGAAGTTATTAAGCATTTGGGAACTAATGGCGGCGGTTTTTACAATGCAAACTCGGCGCACCCGTTTGAAAATCCCAACCCGGCCTCGGATCAGTTCACCAAGCTTCTCATTTTCCTAATTCCCGCAGGACTTACTTCTCTATTCGGGAGGATGTCCGGCAACCGGCGCCAGGGCTGGGCCCTCTTTGCGGCAATGTCGGTGCTCTTCCTGACCGGTGCGTTTGTTTGCAATGTAGCCGAGCAGAGCGGCAATCCAAACTATGCCCGAATCGGAGTAGACCAAACAGCCAGCGACCTGCAGGCTGGCGGTAATATGGAGGGCAAGGAAGTACGATTCGGCATCTCATCGTCGACACTCTTCGCAACAGTTACTACCGCAGCCTCCTGCGGCGCGGTCAACTCAATGCATGATTCGTTCACGCCCCTTGGCGGCCTCGTGCCGCTATTCAACATCCTGAGTGGCGAGGTTATCTTCGGCGGAGTCGGCGCTGGCCTCTATGGCATGCTGATGTTTGCGGTACTTGCTGTATTCATCGCTGGGCTCATGGTGGGGAGAACACCCGAGTACCTCGGCAAGAAAATCGGGCGCTTCCAAGTACAAATGGCCATGCTTTCTGTGCTGGTACTTGCCGGAACCATCCTCGGCGCGACGGCGCTTTCCGCAAATCTCCCATTCTCAATGGAGAGCGCCTGGAACCGAGTTGGCTCCAGCGGGCCTTTTCTGGGCGCAACGACCAATAATCTAAACAATGCCGGGTCGCATGGCTTCTCAGAAATCTTGTATGCCTTTGCTTCCGCCACGGGCAATAATGGATCGGCCTTCGCGGGGCTGACCGCAAACACTCCCTACTACAACTTGATCCTGGGACTTGCGATGCTTGCGGGTCGCTTTCTATCTCTGATTCCTCTCCTCGCCATGGCCGGCAGCCTGGCTGCCGCAAAGAAGGTGCCAGAATCGAGCGGCACCCTACCCACGGACACCGCAACCTTCGTCTTTCTTCTTATCGGCACGGTGCTGATTGTCGGCGCTCTCACTTTCTTCCCAGCGCTCGCGCTCGGTCCGATCGTCGAGCACTTCCAGATGAATTCATTTCTTCTCCAATAAGGCAGCGAATATGATCAGCACTCACACCAGCGAGACAAGACGAAAGGCCCCACAGGCGCTCTTTGACAGAGCCATGATGAATCGCGCCTGGAAGGAGGCTTTCCGCAAACTAAATCCTGCCTCAATGGTTAAGAATCCCGTCCTGTTCGTGGTTGAGGTGGGAAGTGCCGTCACCACGTACTACTTCATAAGCGCCCTTCTGAGCTCGGCTCCCAACACACTGTTTATCGGGCAAGTTACAGTTTGGTTGTGGTTCACCGTATTGTTCGCGAACTTTGCAGAGGCGCTGGCAGAGGGCCGGGGCAAAGCACAAGCGGATGCTCTGCGCCGATCGAAAACCGAGATGACAGCCAAGCACATAAAGGACGGACGACGCGAGCTCGTACCAGCTTCTAATCTACGAAAGGGAGATATCGTTGAATGCGTCGCGGGAGATCACATACCTGCAGACGGTGAAGTGATCGAGGGCATCGCAAGCGTGGACGAGTCGGCCATCACTGGCGAATCAGCCCCCGTCATTCGCGAAAGCGGAGGAGATCGCTCGGCGGTCACCGGCGGCACTCGCGTCCTCTCCGACCGAATCGTCATTCGAGTAAGCAGCAATCCCGGAGAGTCTTTTATTGATCGCATGATAGCGCTCGTAGAAGGTTCGGCTCGGCAGAAAACGCCCAATGAAATAGCATTGGGAATTCTTCTCTCAGGCCTGACTATCGTCTTCCTGTTCGCAACCGCGACGCTGCTTCCGTTCGCCCGGTACAGCAGCAGCGACCCGGCTGCCATTCCATCAGTCCCGGTCCTCGTGGCCTTACTGGTCTGCCTTATTCCCACCACCATCGGCGGGCTCTTAAGCGCTATCGGAATCGCGGGAATGGATCGCGTGATGCAGCACAATGTACTGGCTATGAGCGGACGTGCGGTAGAAGCAGCGGGCGACGTCAACACACTGTTGTTGGATAAGACAGGCACTATAACTCTTGGAAATCGTCAGGCTACCGCGTTCCTGCCCGCAGTCGGCATAAGCGAGGAGCTGCTGGCAGATGCAGCGCAATTGTCTTCACTCGCCGACGAAACTCCCGAGGGGCGCAGCATCGTCATTCTCGCCAAAACAAAGTACCAGCTTCGAGAACGCGACCTGCATTCATTAAATGGCGAATTTGTACCTTTCTCTGCCACCACACGCATGAGCGGAGTAAATATCGAAGGTAGACAACTTCGCAAAGGGGCAGCCGATGCCATCGATAGGTTCGTAAAGAGTTTCGGCGGGGATTTTCCTGCCGATGTTCGAATGAACGTTGAGAATATTGCGCGCGAAGGTGGCACTCCACTCGTAGTGGCCGACAATGGAAAGGTGCTTGGGGTTATATACTTGAAGGATATTGTCAAAGGTGGGATGAAGGCGCGCTTTGCGCAGCTTCGACAGCTCGGAATTAAAACAGTCATGATAACGGGAGATAATCCCTTAACGGCAGCCACGATTGCGGCTGAAGCCGGCGTTGATGAATTTCTGGCTGAAGCTACACCGGAAGCGAAGCTTGCCTATATTCGCAAAGAGCAGCAAGGCGGAAGACTCGTGGCGATGACAGGCGACGGCACAAATGATGCGCCGGCTCTCGCACAGGCAGATGTCGGACTTGCTATGAACACCGGCACGCAGGCCGCCAAGGAAGCCGGCAACATGGTCGACCTCGACTCCAATCCCACAAAATTGATTGAGATAGTCGAGATCGGCAAGCAGCTTCTGATCACTCGCGGCGCACTCACCACTTTTAGCATCGCCAATGACGTTGCCAAGTACTTTGCGATCATCCCGGCGCTCTTCGTGGTCACCTACCCGCAACTTTCCACTCTTAATGTCATGGGGCTCAGTAATCCCAACTCCGCTATTCTAGCTGCAGTTATCTTCAATGCGCTTATTATCGTCATGCTCATTCCGCTGGCGTTGCGCGGAGTCAAGTATCAACCACTTCGGGCGGCTGCCATTTTACAACGCAACCTTTTGATCTATGGCCTCGGCGGTCTGGTCGCACCTTTCCCAGGAATCTGGATCATCGATCGCATATTAGTGGCACTGCGCCTGGCTTAGGAGGAATTATGATTCGAGCACAATTTGTTCCAGCCCTTTTGTTTAGCGCTCTTTTTGCCGTGGGTACCGGTGTGCTTTTCCCCATCGCGGTCTGGCTCGCTGCGCAAACATTTTTTCCATATCAGGCAAATGGAAGCCTTATGGAGAAGAGAGGCGAGACGATCGGCTCGGAGCTAATCGGCCAGCAGTTTACCGATCCGCGCTACTTTCATCCTCGTCCTTCTGCCGCGGGCTCAGGCTATGACGCCATGAGTTCGGGTGGAACAAACCTCGGCCCCACCAGCCGCAAGCTTTTCGAAGGCCTACCTGACGATCCCGCTACGAGCACCAATGAAATTTTTTTGGGAGTCGCAGACCTGGCGAAAGCCTACCGCGAGGAGAACGAGCTTCCCAGCTCCGTACAACCACCAGTCGACGCGGTAACACGCTCGGCGAGCGGCCTTGATCCACATATAAGCCCCCGAAATGCTCAACTACAGGCAGCTCGCGTCGCAAAAGCACGTCAGCGGAGTCCGCAGGAAATTCTTGCACTCGTCGAATCGAATACAGAAGGACGTTTTCTGACGCTGTTTGGAGAAAGGCGGGTCAATGTACTAAAGCTAAACCTGGCTCTCGACAAGATGGGAGAATAGCCTCAGTCTCTCGAGAGCCGCGCGACGAGTTTTTGCTTTGATGCTGCAAGCGCCCCCTGCAGGAAACGTGGCATATACCAATTCCACTCACCCAGGAGCACCATCGACGCCGGTAACAAGACACAACGAATCAGGGTGGCATCCAGTAGTACCGCAAA
>JAFLCA010000198.1 GCA_017302875.1 Deltaproteobacteria bacterium | reverse complement strand
GAAGCGATTCGGGACACCGCGAGATTGCAGCGGCGTAAGAACCTAAGGAGTTTGTGGCGGATAAGGGATAATCTCCCGCAACGTCCACTTCAGGAGCAGATGGAGCCTCTCCCTGTCGAGCACCGTCACTCCATCTGTTGGTCGGATTCTGATCGAATGAAGTCATGAGCGTTACAGTTCTTGAATGATGCTAAGCGGTGTTTGAACTGAGCAGCTGTTGTAGCAGGCGACACATAAAAATTGAGCGGTTGATGAATTCGTATGTTCGGCAATCTTGCAGGGACCTCGTTCGCAGCCTTGCATGCAGGCATCGAATTTTTCTTGTTCAACCTCCCCCGGCACCCAACTTAGTGGGTCGACTTCCAAGAGCGGAATCTCAGTGTCATCTAATTCAATCTCCGGTAGTTCAACCTGCTCGGGCAGTCCTGCTCGCGCCTGTGCCGCGAGTTTTTCCCCTGGAGCAAATACAAAAACCGCGGCGAAAATAACCCCGTACAACCCTAACTTCATAAAACCTCCGTTAGTCTTTTGCGTATTAAAACTTGTGTGAGCCGGAACTATTCAGGCGGCCAATTGATCACCAACGTCTGCCTCAATTAGGGGGAATGCAATTAGTGCACCAAAAGTGCATTATCGTGAGGGCGCAAATGGAACTAACACACATAGATGGTGGTATTCTGTGTGATTTGAAGGCGTTAGGACTGCCCGAGGATGGGCGGGTCGGATTCAAATACACTAGCCAGGCTACTTAAAACAAAAACTTCGAGACTCTGAGACAGACGGCATCGTCCCCTGGGACGATGCCGTGATGTACATGGTCGTCCGACAAACAATACGTAAGCCATTCATTAGCGTACATTCCAGCGTAGGCGTGCAGGAGATCCAGATATAGCAGGCGATCATCATCGCAGATAAAGACAAGGCCCCGCCTGCTGCCGCGTTGAGTGACATGATGCGGGGTGTTGGGAATGACTAGGCGAGCTCTACGTGGCACATAGGGCTAATCGCAATTTAACGGCGAAAGTTGTTAAATGGGGACCGAAGGAACTGTCCCCATTTTCATGCGGTGCGAACAGTCGGTGAGTCAGCCAGCTTGAATGACGGGAGGCTCGTAGAGTGTTTGACAACTTCTTCTTGGGGAGCATCGATCGGCTGAGAATTGGATACTGCCCGAAAGTAGAAGTACCCCTGCGGCTGATCTTCAGGCTGCCTGCACCGAAGCCGTGAGGGGATTCCGGTGGCAGGAGCGATCGCCACAAAACCCCATCTGTCCATTGCTGAAGTGAGTTCTTCTGTAACCCGTCGCTTGTCTTCGTAGGTGGGATATTCAGCTTGCGCGAGTGCTCGGATCGCGGCTTCAAGCCGGTTTTTCACTACGGCTCGCGGTGTTTCCCAGAGCTCCACAACGTCTCGAAGGGTTCCCCGCGGATCGTTGGGCAGGCCGGTCGTTGCGTCGAGCTGATTTGCGTCAAGAAATTCTGATGCAGTGCTGACCAGATCTTTTGCTTGAGGATCTCTCATGTCGTTACGCTCTCACGACTCTGATGCCGACGTAAAGGGCTCGATGGATTCGCGAGCGCCTAACTCAGCAGTAGTCTGCATCTCGTTGCCGAACCCTTTGGGGCAATCATTTGTAATTCCTCGTCAAAAGTGCCGACGCGGAACAAGATCAGACGGTGCGTTGGGGGCGGCAAAAGTAAACAATCTCTCCGAATGCCGGCTGGCATCCGCCAATCATCGGCCTTCTAAACTGACTCGAATCCTGCCCAGTCAGCTCCGAAATTGCATTGACTGAATTAAGGAATTTCTGGGGGATTTTGAGTGGTCCGGTTACCGGGCTGATCCTTCTGCTTCTCTGCAAGTAGCGCAACCTCATCGTAGAAGAATAGGGGAAGAATGATACGGTTTGTAAGGAAGGACGGAATGAGTTTTCTTACTGATGTTAAGGAGGGCAGATAGAGGGAGCCCTTTTCGATAAAACTTTCAAGAGAACGGTAGCGCGCCACATTTTTGCACCACAGAATATTGAATCCCGCTTTGTGCAAAGCATAAGCTAATGATTTTCGAGAGTAGTATACTAGGTGCTCTCTTGGCTTGTAGTGGATCCAAGAAGGCCCCATTATCCTGCACATTCCTGATCCAGCATCAGGGGTAGACATAAAGAATTTTCCTCCCGGCCGAAGCAGCCGTTGAATTTCCCTGAGTACCGAGAGGGGGTCGGGGAGGTGCTCCAGTACGTCGTTCATAAGTACGAGGTCAACAGATTCGTTTGCGAATCCATTATTGCTAAATTCTACCTCACGAATATCGACACCATACGCCGTAGCTCCGTATTGAGCCGCTCGGTGGTTAAAGTCTATTCCAATCGCATTCCATCCGCGCTCTCTGGCTACTGCTAGCAAAGTGCCGATATTGGTACCTATGTCCAAAAGAAGGCCCGGGCTGCAAAACTTTTCAATGATTTTTAGTCTCTCCTGAAACGTTTTCTGATCGGCGCGACGATTCTTTTTGTAATACTCGATCGGTGATAGTTCGTCGTTGTTGTAGAGCCGTTTACGCTCAGAATCCGAGAGCATGGGGTCGACGTACTGCAGGGAGCAGCTATCGCACTGGAAGAAATTGAAGGAATCTTTCTGAAATCTTAGTCGTGCTGACAGCGCGGCGCAAAGTGGACAAGTTGGGGGCATGAGACGTTGACCTTGAAATATGGGTCAAACTGGTGCTGTTGTGGAGGTAGATCTCTGGGCAGTTAACTATAAGTTTCGATACCTCGGCAAGGGTGAACGTGTTACATCGAGGATATGAGCATCTATACCTTGCGGTCTCTCCGCATTTTCTGTGTGGCTTACCTTGCCTTCTTCATTGGAGCCATACTGGTCTGGCGATGGGCGAGCCGTGGAATCTATGTTTCGGGATGGGGATTGCTTGAGTCTGCCGAGGGTACGCGATTTTTATTCGAGAACGGGCTTTTAAAGTCCCTCTCGCACTTCTTCCTTAAATCGCGCGCATTCCAGTACTGGAATGGAGACAATAGCGTAATTTACCCCGTCATAACTGGATTCTTGAATAATTATGTCGCTGCGGGGCTGCTGTGGGAGCACGGACTAAACTTGACGCTGACGGCTGCGGCGACCTTCGCGTGCGCAACGGCTTTACGCGTTGATCGTGTGGCCTTCTATGCAGCTTTAGCCACAAGTTCTGCCGTTTTTAGTTCGAGTATTTTTGGGTTCCCCCATGTTTCAGCCTTTTTCCCATGGTCGGCTGCCCTAATCCTAATCCATATCTTTCCTCGTGCGACCAACTGGCCAAAACTCAATTTTGTGTATGAAGTTCTGGGATGGTATTTGGTCGGCGAATTAGCACTTCACGGCTATGATCTTGGTAAGACTGTCCCGATCGTGCCTCTCGTGGCGGCTTTCACTATTGCCTCATATTCGGCGCGGCGAAGGGCTGGGCTCCTTTCGGTTTCGATCGCCCTTTATTACCTTTGCTTTGTCTATGTCCCGTCTTCGGCCTCTCCGAGAACCACTCTTTTTTTCGAGCACCTCGACGTTTTGCCCACAGTCCTGTATCGCTTCGTTGCCAGCTTATTTCAGCAGCAGTACGCGGATCTTCCGTTTCTTTTCGCCCTTGGGCTGCTTGCCCTATTTCTTCCGCAAAGAAACAGATTTTTTTGGACCTCACTGTGGCTAGCGCAGTTTTGCTTTATTCTCTTTGTGTCCACGGCGGATGGAGACGTCACGGGAGATCTTAAGTCGAGACGGCTCTTGCTACTTAACTACGTGTCGGCGCTAGCAATCGCCAATGCGTGGGTATCTCAATTAAATTCCAAGGTTCGCGCCATCATTGTGCTTCTTATCGCGGCGGGACAAGTGGGGGTAGTAACTACTACATGGAACTTCCTTGCGGACCCCGAACGTTACAAAACACGAGAGCTTCCCCATGTGAATTCTCAGGGAGATAATTTCATCAATCGCTCCCTGATCTCAGATGCTGAGAAGATTGCTCAGCACATCTCAAGCTTGCCCGGCAAACATGTGCTTACCATCGGCTATTCAAATTCAGTCGAAAATACGACGGACCCAGCAGCCGTCCCCGAGCGCATTTATCTGAGCAACGGTCCAGAAATTTCCGAGCAGCGGACCTTTTTCATCGGCGATCACACTTGCAGGTATTCTTGCTTACGTATGCTGTCGTTCCAAACTTTTATGGAGCAGTTTCTAAAGCAGAAGGGTGCATTCTATCTCTACATTTATTCAGACAAGTGGGAATGGGACGAAAAGGGATTCCGACAAGCGGATTATTATCGAGCTTTGGACTCTTTTGGCGGCAAGCTTCAACGACAACGCTGCGATCTAGCGCTTGAGAACTTTGACTGCTGGAAAATAGAAGTGTCGGAGTCAGACTTGCTTCCACAATCACCTGTTCAGGTGCCTACGGAATCGCCCACGCAGTCGCTCAATACCTGGACGCTTGTTTCCTTCGATAAGGTTGAGGTGTCTGAATTGCGCCACAAAGAGGTACCGCCGCCCGAGTCGCTTCCTCCTTTGGCGGCATTTTCCTGGGACGAGGCGTTCTCCAAGGAATTTGCCAAAGAAACTTCTTCCATTGCTACAGTAACTTTCCTCAACCCCAGCGATCGCCCCTTACCAGTTGAACTTAAGCTGCGAGCGAATGACGAGGTTATTGTAGAGGTAAATGGCCTCATTGTTTTTGCCCGAGCGAATAATCATCCCGCTACAAGCACTAGCGTGAGATTTTTGTCATCGCCTGGAGCAAATCGAGTACAGGTGTTTTATTCGAATCATAGCAATGAAGGTGGATTGTCGATCGCTCTAAGTAAAATTGGTTGGCCCCGTAGTTGAGTTTGCCTCGTTTCGCCGCGCGGAAAAGCTCTAATTTCGGGCCTGTGGATGCCTCCCAACTCTCGGGGCGTTGCGGGCGTGACTAAGTAATTAACCTGTTCGTTGGGCCTTCTTGTCCGAAAAGCTACTTGTCCGAAGATAAAATTAGTCGGAGCTACTCAGAAGGGAAGGGAGCGTCGGCTTTGGTGACGCCACCTTTAATTCCTCATTTAAATAAGACATCGCTGAAAGCGTCTCCGCGTTCTGGCCTCAGGGCGGCGATCAGTGCGCAGTGCGTACCAGCATCCGTCTGAGTCAATCGCGAGCTCACTACGACAGAATCTCGAGCAACTACGACGGTGCCTGCTATCCGATCATGCAATGCTTGTTTATTTCTTCCGAACGCTAAGCAATAACCGGCTACCCAGGCGACACTCAGAACCAGCACCAATAAATCCACGCGGGCCGTTACGGGCGCTGCTTCGGGGGCGACAGAAACTAAGAACAGAACGCTCAAGGGGAAAAACTTCATGGAGAATCGCACAAGACGTTGACCGAAGCTGGACGTTCGTCCTGTGGCATCGGCGATTGTCAGGCCGAGGAACAATTTTCCGACACTCGCTCCCAACCAAACTTCAGCGGTGCAGAGGGCTATGGAGGCAATGCAGGTGCACGTCAGTCCAATTGCAAAGGACTGAGAAGACCACTGCACGTTTATTACAATGACTAATAGGATTGCGGCAGATCCAAGCAAGGCGAACGCATCGAGGATCGTGGCGAGAAAACGTTTGATGATTCCAATTCGCATTGACCTCCAAGCGCTAGTGTTGAACTAAAGCAATAACGTCAGGAGATTCAGCCTGCTTAAGTTTTGGTTATAGAAACGAAAAGGTGTCCCCGTTTTAAGAGATTTTCGGAGAGGAAGCGAGGAGGGGGATTCGGAAATTTTAGTACAGGAATGCCTGGTATGTAAGAATCAGAGAACCTCGTGCCGGGCTCTGCCACCCAAGACGTGGTGGCCTGAGGCATAGCATCTGATTTCACTTCAAACACCGAGCTTGGTGCCGATTACCCCCTTCCGGTAAGGGCGGCAGACATCACCGGAATGATTGAGACGACCCCAATTTTCCTAGAAGCTATTAAAAGCCTCGCTCGACGCGTACCTGGTGTATGGCTGTGCATTGCACAGCCATACGAAATCTTCTTAGAGAACGAGCGCTCGCACTCTTTCAGGTTTGGGAATTTCGCGATTTCTTGCCTCTAGTCAGAGTATTTCAACTCAATAGGGAACACTCCTTTTCCACGTCCACATATCACTAGTATTCATCGGGCAATGAGCTTCAGGCTGTGTCTCTGGGCTCGCCCCAAGGTGGTTCGTTTAGGTTTATGTTTCGAGGTTGTATGAAAAAGTTCATAAAGGGTATTTCTATTTTCATTCTGGCTCTTGGGATTAGCGCGTGTACGACTGAGCAGAAGCAGCAGATTCAGGACGGTGAACGTGCCGTCAATGAGTGTCTCAATCGCCCAGCTCAAGAAATCAACAGTTGCTTGCAAAGGGCGT
>JAFLCA010000197.1 GCA_017302875.1 Deltaproteobacteria bacterium | reverse complement strand
CTGCGCCTGTTTCAGCGAAAGGAGTATCTGCCGCAGGAACGGCATCGGGATGCGCTGCTCCTTGGCGATTTCCTGGCCATGCACGGGCCCCCGGTGGCTGCGACGGCCCAAGAATATAAGCGCTAAGAGCGCGTATTCAGTTCGATTACTGAGTCGCATACGGTTATTAGTTGACCATATTGATAATCTAAGTACACTACTGCATGAAAAGCACCTAGTCTAGGGAATTTTTCCCCTGAGGTATTGGAAGGCTCAACACTGCATGAACCACTCTTCCCCCACTGAACCGATCTATGACGTTGCTATAATTGGCGCCGGATTTAGCGGTGTTTCGGCTGCTTATCACCTCGCTCGACGCACAGAGGAATGCAATGCGCCCCTCTCCTGTCTGGTATTCGAGCCGCGAGAGCAAATCGGCGCCGGGGTTGCTTACCAAACCAAAACTCCTGTCCATCTTCTAAACGTTCCTGCCGGACGCATGAGCCTTGATGAGGGCGATCCTCAATCCTTTTTGCGCTGGCTCACCAAGAACGGACACACCTACTCCGAGGAGGACTTCGTTCCACGACCGCTGTATCAGGCGTATTTGTCTGATATTTTTAGTGAACTAGAGCAGATCTCCCCTCAAACTGCGCTTAAAGTAGTTCAGGAATATGCCTCTGCGCTGGAATTCGATGGCGATCTATTTCAGCTAAGAAGCGCAGCCGGCCTCAGCTATCAGGCGCGCAACATCATACTGGCGGTGGGAAATTCGCCGCAGTCCGATGGACTCGATCGCGACGAAGCCCTTAAGAGCCCTTGGGACCAGGCCGCGATCGCTTCAAGCGCCTCACACTCAGCCGTAGCTATCATCGGCAGCGGACTTAGCGCGGTCGACACGATTCTGGCACTCGAGGCCGCTGCTTTTACGGGACACTACACCCTCATCTCGCGCCGCGGACTTCTACCGCAACCACATGGAACACACGGACATCCCGATACGACAACGCAAGCAGCAGCCGATAGAGTTATCGCTAAGCCGACCGTACGAGAAATGTTGCGTGAGCTGCGCAGCTCAATTGGCCAAGGCCTAGCATGGCGCGATCTGATCGATGCGCTGCGTCCCTCGACACAAAAAATTTGGAATCGCTTGCCCGCGCGCAACAAGCGCAGCTTTATTCGGCACCTTAGACCATTTTGGGATTCCCATCGCCATCGCGTTCCCGTGGAGAGTCTAAGCGTGCTCCTAAAGTTGAAAGAATTGGGAAGGCTTACTTCGATGAAAGGTCGCGTGACATCACATACTGCATCGAAAGATGGCGTCACGCTTAAAGTCGAGAGCCGCGGCCGCGCTTCAGTCGCTCGTTTCGACTCGGTTTTTGATTGCCGAGGCCTGTGGACTGATTTGCGCGCCAGCCGCTGTCCGCTGCTCGACAGCATCATCCGGAACGGGACGGCCCACTACGACGAACTTGCGCTCGGTTTGCGCACGGATAGAATCGGAAGATTATTATCTGCGCGTGGTGCTCCCCTGGCCATCTATACCCTGGGGTCGTTACGACGCGGGGAGTTGTGGGAAACGACTGCGGTTAGAGAAATTAGATCGCAGGCTCGCCTTATCGCCGAGAGCATTCTGCCCGAACCCCAACCGCAGAAATGCATAGGCAACGGCTAAAGGTTCAGGTGTTACGGCAGGGCTCCCCCATCCGCCGACTAGCGCTTGCTCCCCCGCCCAGATCTCGAGAAGATAGGTAATTGAAAAATCTCCCGGCAGAGGCACAAGCGAGAACCAACTTTGGAATAGAACATTGCAAAGGTATAGCAGGAGAAAACAGCGATGACTCAGGCAAAAGGATACGCAGCAAAAACCGTCAAGGCCGCCTTAGCTCCATTTACATTTGAGCGGCGCGCCCCGCGCGATCAAGATGTGGCCATCGAGATTAAGTACTGTGGCATTTGCCACTCGGACATCCATCAAGCTCGCGATGAATGGGGCGGCTCGACTTTCCCTATGGTTCCGGGACATGAGATTGCGGGGGTAGTTACCGCGGTTGGAAGTAAGGTGACAAAATTTAAAGTCGGAGACCCGGTCGGCGTGGGCTGCATGGTTGATTCATGCCGAACTTGCGCGCACTGCGAGCAAGGTTTGGAACAATACTGCCTAGGCGGTGCAACTTTTACTTACAACAGCATGGAACGGGATGGGAAAACTCCCACCTACGGAGGGTACTCCGATCATGTAGTGGTCGATGAAAGCTTTGTACTACACATGCCAAAGAACTTGCCCCTCGATGCAGCAGCACCACTGCTCTGCGCAGGTATCACTCTGTACTCCCCCCTCATGCACTGGAAGGCTGGGCCGGGAAAGAAAGTGGCTATCTTAGGGTTGGGTGGCCTTGGCCACATGGGAGTAAAAATTGCGAAAGCCTTGGGCGCGGAGGTCACCGTACTTAGTCATTCGGCGCGCAAGGAAGCCGACGCAAAGAATCTGGGCGCTCACCACTTCTTTGCCACCTCGGATGCCAGCACGTTTGAAACCTTAAAAAACCACTTCGACTTGATTATTAACACAGTGTCAGCCGACATCGACTGGAATCAATATCTGTCGCTGCTTAAGCTTGATGGGTCGATGGTGGTCGTCGGCGTACCTGAGAAGCCGAATGCGGTCAGCGCCTTTTCGATAATCGCCGGACGCAAGAACTTGAGCGGCTCCATGATCGGAGGGATTCAAGAGACTCAGGAAATGCTCGACTTCTGCGGCAAGCACAACATCACTTGTGATATCGAAATAATTCCGATTCAAAAAGTGAACGAAGCCTACGAACGCGTCTTGAAAAGCGATGTGCGCTACCGATTCGTAATCGACATGGCATCGCTCAGATAACCGCGAAAAGGTTCGAGTCCAGCTTTCTACGAGGCTGACTTCGCACAGCGAAAGCCAACATGCTCGGACCCAGTATCGGGGGGCGTCCCGCGTCGCGCGGAGGGTCGATAACTCTCGCAATAGCTGGCATTGCAAAGAAAAGATCCGCCCTTGATTACTCTTTGCTCCGAATCGATTCGAGAGCGCGTCGTATCCAGGCCTTGCAGCGGACCTTGGGGATTTTCCAGGCACCCGCCATGCGATTCAGCAGCCTCCGCCGCAGCTTTCTGATGCGCGTCTTCGCGGTAGATATCTGACGTCCAGTTCCACACATTCCCTGTCATGTCATATAGGCCAAATCCATTGGGAGGAAACTTCTTAACCGGGGATGACTTTGCGTAACCGTCTTCAGCGGTGTTCTTTTCAGGGAATGAGCCGGAAAAAGTATTCGCCATGTGTTTGCCATTCGGCATGAAGGTATCACCCCAAGCAAATCGTTTCTCCTCCAGGCCACCGCGCGCTGCGTATTCCCATTCTGCCTCAGTCGGAAGGCGAAGCTTCTTCCAATCACAATAAGCCTTGGCGTCTTCCCACGCGATCTGCACGACGGGATAATTTCCCTTGCCCTTTATTGAACTCTTCGGTCCCTCAGGGTGTTTCCAACTCGCACCGATAGTCCAGGTCCACCAATTACGCATATCTCGTAAATCAACTGAATGATCAGGCGGTGTGAATACAAGAGAGCCAGGTTGAAGCAATTCATCAGCCGGCTTCTCAGTGTCCGGTGGAAGTTGCTTCTTTAGCTCTTCCCAATCAACTGGCCGCTCTGCGATCGTCTTGTAGCCAGTTTGTTTGACGAAAGCTTCATAGTCTGCGTTCGTTACATCAGTGCGGTCGATCCAAAACTGACTTAACTTCACACGATGCTTTGGGCGTTCATTAGGCATACTGCGCGGGCTATCGGTGCCCATCCAGAATTCGCCGCCCGGCAAAAGCACCATGCCTCCTTCCGTGCGCAGGGCAGCAACCTTCGGAGCCGATTGTTCGGCAAAAACGGGAAGGACGGAAACAAGAGCACCTACGAAGGTAAAACGTAGAATTGGAATCAACACAGGCAGCCTTTCAATCTAAACGAAGGGTCGAGTCGCTTGGTCTCTGCAAAGCTGACCCTCTGAAAGGCTACCCCCCTGTGCTTCCGAATTCAAGAGACAAGGCGGGGACTTGGCCGCAGCGTGGAGACAGCGGGGAATTGCCCTCAATTCAGCGCTGCGCGCCTCCTTCCCTCACTCTCCTTTCTATCTTGGCATCTAAGGTAACTTGCAGCTAACTTCACCCTATGAATACATCTCTTTTCCATTTCCTTTCGCGCTCTCCTGCCCTTCCCTTTTTAAGCTGCGCAATCGCCGTGCTTGTCTGCGCCGGTTGTTCAGATGGCGGCGGAACGTCCAGCACCGCGCAATCAAGGGTATATATCTCAAGCCCCGACGCAGAAGGTCGAGTGACCGTCACGGGCACACAGAACGTAGTGCCCAGTAGAGGCAGCGTCATGGGAAAGAACCTTACCCGTCTGGCGACTCCAACTGCCACGTTGTTAAGCAGCGAACCCGCTTGCTCACAGGACGTGGCTCTCGCTCATGACGATGGCAGCTTCTATAGCTTGTCGCTGTGCGCTTCTGTCGGGGACTCAATCGAAGTTTCTTACCTTGATGGCGACGGGGCACCGACGACCGTCGGCACCTACGGGGTACCCGCAACGACAGCGGCAACTTGCCCCGACGGAGAACGCGCATTTACCATCGCCAACAACTCGAGCGAGGACATTTGGCTGGGCGTTACCGCCGGCACGCTCTCTTGTTTGTCGGATGCTAGCTGTCCGACCGGCGCAAGCGGGTCCTGCAAAGGAGCCAATCCGGCAGCGGGCGTGGCTGGAACTTGCGGGTGCAACTCCGATGCGGACTGCGGGACAGTGGCTGAGTGCAATTCTGACAACAAACTCTGCTATTGGAATCTTCCCGCGATGGGCGTCGGACAGATGAATCTGCACAAAACAAAAAAGACGATTCTGTGTTTCCCGGCCCCAAAAGCTTCCTTGGGAATTCAGTGGAGCGGCAATATGTTTGCCAGAACTCACTGTGACGATAATGGACAAAACTGCGCGACGGGTGATTGCAAGAGCTCAGCAAAAGGCCCCTGCCCGATCGGCACGGGAGGCAATCCGCCCAATACTTTGCTGGAGTTCACGCTCAGCAATCAGGACATCGCGGGCAATGGATCTGATTTTTACGATGTAAGCATCATCAACGGGATTAACCTCGCGGCGTCCTTCGGCCCTACGGCAGGAACTTTTAGTGCCACTGCAGATGATCCCTATTCCTGCGCCACGCCGGGAAGCACTTCCGCGCAAGGCAGACTCTCTGCCTGTCCCTGGACCGTAACGCCGACGGTGAGCGGAATAGATCGGACAACGCTGCTCCTCGACGTAAAGGCGAAGGATTATTCAACGATTGGAAATTGTCCCAATGGCTCGCCGCCGAACAGCCTTGGATTCTGTGAATGTAGCAGGGATTCAGACTGCTCTTCGGCTCACCTTAGTTGCGGGCTGGCGCTTAATGCAAAGAAAGATGAGCAGTACACAAAAGTCTGCGGTATCCCGATCGGTTGGTGGACTGCCAATCAGATTTGTGGTTCGTCCATCAATAACGTTGCCCCGCTAGCCCCCTTCGGTGCACCGCTGAATTGCGCCGACACTGTAGAGAACTACGACAAGACAACAAGCAGCTATACGAACTTCCATATCTGCACCAAACCAGCTGACGCCAGTGTGCCTGAACAAGCACAATCTTGTTATTCGGCTGGCGCAAGTGATGACTGCTGCGGATGCGCCACCAGCAAACACGCCGACCACACGGACTGGCCCGATGTTTTGAGCCCGGCGTTCGGCGGTTCAGATAACGGATGTTATGCCAACAACCCTCATTGGGTTGACATCGCCCAGCCTTGGATAGTCTTTCTTAAAAAAGCCTGTCCGACGGCGTACACCTATCCTTTTGACGACGCGACGAGCACGTTTACCTGCCAGGGCAAGGCCGGCACGGTCGGCCCGCCCACCTATAACGTAGATTTCTTCGATTTGAAGTAAGACGGAGGGCACAAAGCTGAATACGCTATTCAATTTTGTGCCTTCCCTATGACCACGCAGATCGCTCAGTAGAAAAGTCCCTGTAAAATGGCGGTTGTAAAAGCCAAACAAGCGTAAAGCTGCATACTAGCCAAATCATACTCGAACATTTTTCCATTCTTTAAGGCATCTTCCTTGCCCTATTACTGATAGAATCCGGGCGAATACAAATCCCCGAGTCAGTATGAAAAAAGAATTGCTGCAGAAAATTGACGGCTATTGGCGCGCTGCGAACTATCTTTCGGTCGGTCAGATTTATCTGATGGACAACCCACTTCTTAAAGAGCCTCTTCAGCTTCAACATATTAAGCCGCGTCTTTTGGGACATTTCGGCACGACCCCAGGTCTCAATTTCATCTACGCGCATTTGAATCAGGCGATTGTCGAACACGACTTAGATGTCATCTACATTTGTGGT
>JAFLCA010000196.1 GCA_017302875.1 Deltaproteobacteria bacterium | reverse complement strand
CGGTCATGATCGAAGTAGCGCGCGTACGCGGGGACGAATACTACCGAGTACTCGTCGGCCCCGAACAGAACCGTGACCGCGCTCAACGCCTGGTGGGGCAGCTAAAGCGAGAAAGCTATATCCACGGTGACCCGTTCCTACGGGTGGTAAAGTAAGGGCGATATTGTCGCTACGCGTGCATTTCACCCTTCTTATAGGGAAATTGCCTGGCGGGCGGCTCTTGCTGACTGTGCCTCTTTTCTACCTACGTGGCCCGCAAGAACGGTCGGTTTACCATTCCTTTCAAGCTGTTAATACCGAGCTGAATGGGTATTCCAATTCCTAGGCTAACAGCAGAGCCGGGAGTAGAATCCCGATGTGGGAAGTACGACGTTCAGTTCTCGTGATTTCGGTAGTTCTCCTTCGCTCTTGTCGTTGGCTACCTTTTCCTTGTGTCCAATCGGTGCGGACACTCTCGCCATCAGATTTCTTCCGGCTGCGGAGGATCGTGCCAACGAGGCAGAACTGGCGCGGTCATTGCGTGAGCTTTCGCATGAACTCGCTGGCGCCCCAGCCATACGCAAGTTGATTGTAGATTGTCAGAATGTGAGCGGCATTCCTGATGAAGCGCGCGGCGGAGTTATAAGTCTCTGTTTGCTTTTTAATAAAAGGGACGGGCTCACTTTTTGCCAGCTTCCGGATAGTACCATGCAAGCCTTCACCTGCATGAGACTTCATCAAACATTTTCCACGGCGGAGAGATACAGCGGGCCTTTGCCAACCGAGGCTCTCGTAAGTGATTGTCGCGCTATCGTTGCAAGAATTGAAGAGCAGCGTTTTGAAGAGGCTTGCCTTCAACTGTCCCGAGACTCTCGGCTTAAGTCACCACCGGCGGTACTCTGTAACGGCAATCTTGTTTTCTATAGTATTCAGGCGGAAACCGTATCTGTCTCTCTTAATCCAGAAATTTTGAATCTGGAAGAAGATGCCTCGATTGGACAACGTCTGCGTGAGGTTATCTCCAACATCGCAGAGGCTGAACCAAATGCTCAGCGCATACTGCTATCTCTGCGCGGGTTGGAGTTCATGGGAGCCGATCCTTTAGCAGCGCTAATTTCTTTGCACAACGCCGGCAAGTCAGGAGCTTCGGCGCGCTTGGCACTGTGCTCGCTTGAACCAACTGTTGCTGAGAAATTTCAACTTACGCGGCTGAACCGATTTTTCACTATCTTTTCGGATCCTCAAACCGCCCTCGCTGCCGCGTGGTAGGGAGGGAATGTTCGCTCCCTCCGCAATCTAAACCTACGTTTCTTCCTTTCAGGAGGGCGGCACGGTGGCCAGCTCGTGCCCGCTCCGGCTTCAGCCTGTCCTCGAAACCCAAGTGGCCAATGGCGCGCCTGGACTCTAAATATCCGAATCTTGCTAAGCGCTTGGAATATCTAACTTCTTAAGCATACCCGTACCTACAGGTAGCGACTGCCGAAAAGAAATATCCTAGTTGTTTCAACATGTTGCAACTTTGGAAGAAGTAAATCCAGAGACTTGCCGACATAACGAGATAGCTAAGGTGCCGGGGGAGGCCGCGCTGTTGATCGATAAGCGGGCAGCTTTCCAGTATAATAAACTTAGTTTTTAGGGTTTTAGACGCCCAGTTTTTGCTGAACTAGTCCAGATGACCACCGAGACCGTGCCAGTTACCATTAATCCGCTCGATGCTGTGAAACATGCAGCCGGCAGCGACATCGGTCTTCGTCGTGAAGAGAATCAAGATTCTTTTGGCATTATCGAAAATGCCGGATTCAAGTTGTACATCGTTGCCGACGGAATGGGCGGAGTGAAGGGTGGTGGAATTGCCTCCAATCTTGCCATCAATGTTCTCAAAGAATGTCTTGAAGAGAAGACTGACCTCACTGAAGGTGCTATCACCTCCGCAGTTGAACACGCTAATTCTGAAATTTTCGAAAAGGGAACGGGCGATCCCGCTCTAGCCGGAATGGGCACGACCTACGTCGGGCTCGGCTTTGTGGGAACGAGGATGTTGATCTCGAGCGTCGGAGATTCCCGAGCGTACCGCGTCCGAGATAATCATATTCATCAGCTTACGGTCGATCACACTCTCGTAATGGAGCTGTTGCGCTCAGGTGCGATTAGCCCAGAGCAGGCGGATAACCATCCTGTCTCGCACATGTTGACCAGGTCCCTGGGGCCGGCGCCAACGGTCGACGTTGATTGTTGGTACTGCGCTGATGGTCCCGCGCGCGGTGATATCTATGTGATGTGCTCGGACGGGCTCTACAATCTCGTGCATGACCATGAGATTGCGCAGATCGTTCAAGACAATTACATCGATGTCGCTGTTCAAAAGCTTATCAAGCTCGCCAATGAGCGCGGTGGCACGGATAACGTTACCGTTATCGTCGTTGAAATTTCCGAAGAATTCCCAATTGGACCAGATGCCTTCGAGCAGGCGCCTCCCGCAGCCGATGCGGAAGCCCCGGCAGCCGATACTTCTGTTGCAGAAGAGCCAGCAGCAGAAAACACTGCGTCTGAGCCGACGGTCGACGACAATCTAGTGCACGATCAGGAGGCCGCCCCGATCTCGATGTCGAACGGCAAACATGAGGCCGCAGCGCCGTCCCAGAATGGTACTGAGAAAGTAGAGGCTCCCACATCGAAGCCGAACGCCAAGTCTTTTGAAAAGAAGTCACCGAAGTTGCAGCCGAAAGTTGACGCCGCTGCGGCTAAAGTTACTCAGGATAAGATTCACGCCGATAAGGCGCAGGAAGCAGCGCAAGTTGCTCAAGCCGCCGCTGAAGAAGCCACAGCGGAGAAGCAGGCTGAAGGATCGCAGCGCCGAATTTCGCGCTCAATGCTCTTGGGCGGCGCTGTATTTTTGACCATGATTAGTTTCGTTGGCGGATTTTTCGGCTCTCGCATGATGGGCGGCTCAGGCGGCACTTCAGGCTCCGAAGAGGTGCTTGCGCCGGTGCAACGTCAAGCGCAGATAGCCCGCTTCGAAGCTGAAGTTGGAAGCGACGCACAACATAAATCTTTGTCTCCGGCATTGCGAATGGGGTTCTCGGAGCTTTCTCCGAGCGTTCCCAATGATCATCGTGTCGACTCGCATGACTCTAGTCACGAGGGAACTTTAAACGGGGATGACGCGTCTCGTATTCAACGACGCCAAGCCGTGTTGCGCGAGTTGCTGGCTGATCTACAAGAAAAAATCGGGGCATTCGAGAAGCCATTGAATTCCAAAGTTATCGATCAGCTCAAAGATGCGCGACAGAATCGCGAGCTGCTGGAAACCGCCGAGGACGATTTGCGGGCACAGATCGATGTTGCCACTCGTCGCCTCGCGGTGTGGTACGGTCGTCGCAAGCGATTACAGACAACTGATCCGATTAATATTGCGACCGAGGTCGCTGTTGCTTCGCCTTCCGTTAAAGAAAAGAAGGAAGTGTTCGAGCTTGCAACTTGGTCGTACCTGAAGGAAGCGGAGGTTCTGCGTTACAATCCCTCGGACGGCGCGCAAGAGAAGAAAGTCTTTGACCTAGCCCGCGTACGCAAAGATCGTCAGCGCGACCTGGCAGATGAAGTCCGCCGCGCAATTGAAAAGGAAGTTTCTGATTCCGATCGCGCAATCGCCGAACTGACTTTAAAGCGTGATAAATTACTCGTCGAAATCGAGAACATTCGCCGCAACGAGGAGTATGCCAAGGTCCTGATGGGGAATGACCCCAAGGCCAAGGACTTGAAGCGCAAAGAACTGGCCCGCGAGCGTGACGTTGCGGCTGCCGAGTTGGAAGAGCTCAATCATATGTCACCTGAGGCCGCTGCGCGCGATTTTGATCGCCGCTCGGAGGCGCAACCCGCTGACGAGCAGCTTGCCGATACGAGTGGCTCTGACGTAGCCAGCGAGCCCCAACAGTAAGAAACTTCTGCTGTTCTCCTAACCCACCCAGGTCAATGAAGGCCTCAGCTTAGGCTTTACCTGCCCGCACTGTATTTTTTTCGTGCCGAATGCTATACCAAGGCTCGCCTAAATCTGACATTTCATTCGGGATTTTTCATGACATCTGGGAACGGAAAACGCGCTGCCTTGTTGAGTGTTTCTGATCGCACGGGACTCGAAGAGTTCGCTCGCGCATTGGATTCTTTGGGATATGTTCTTCTTACCACCTCGGGAACGGCAAAGTTTCTCACTTCGGTCGGCATTACGTCGATGCTGGTTGAAGAGTACACCGGGCAGAAGGAAATTCTCGATGGAAGAGTGAAGACGCTGCATCCGAAGATTCACGCCGGACTTTTGGCTCGTCGCGACGATGCCGCACATATGAAACAGCTGTCCGATGAAGGCATCATGCCGATCGATGTGGCCGCAGTAAATCTCTATCCCTTCGTTCAAAACTTGACGACTGCGAACGCCGACAATCCGGCCCGCATGATTGAGTTCGTCGATGTCGGTGGTCCGACTATGATTCGTGCGGCAGCAAAGAATCATGCTTCGGTGTTTCCCGTGATCGATCCCGCGGACTATGCTCGCGTGGCTGAGATGCTTCGGAACAAAGTCTCCGTTGAAGAGAGCTTGGCTTTGCGACGGGCCCTCGCGGTAAAAGTATTTACTCAGCTCGCCTACGATAGCCTCGAGATCGCGAAATATTTTTCATCTGTCGGACAGCAAGAGGCGTTTCCGCCTATTCACGGTGTAGTGCTTGAACGGCAGCAGGGGTTGCGCTACGGAGAGAATCCGCATCAACAGGCGCTCTTCTACAAAGCCGTTGGATCTCCTGAGAGCCGCTGGAAGCAGCTGCACGGGAAAGAACTCTCTTACAACAACCTGCTCGATTTTGACGCCGCATTGCGCGTCATTAAAGAGTTCCCGTCCAGTACTGCGACGGCGGTTATCATGAAGCACTTGAATCCCTGCGGAGCTGCCATTGCAGACTCGCTGCAGGACGCTTTGAAGAAAGCGAAACGTTGCGATCCGCGCAGCCATTTCGGAGGAGTAATAGCGTTCAATCAAACTGTCAGTGCCGCAGTTGCGGAAGATGTGAAGGAAGACTTCGCGGAAATAGTTATCGCCCCGGCTTTTGATGACGCAGCGCTCGCGATTTTGCAACGCAGCAAGAATCTTCGCATCATGACGTATGATGCGGCTGAGGGGCGCGGGCCTGAAATTCGTCGTGCGGCGGGGGGATATTTGTTGCAGCGAGGCGACGAGGGGGTCTCGAATGTGGCTTCTTTGGAAGTGGTTTCCAAGCGCGCTCCGACCGCTCAAGAACTCAAGGATTTGCAGTTCGCATGGATGCTTTGTTCCCACGTCAAATCAAATGCGATTACGATAGCCAAAGAGGGAATGTTGGTCGGAGTCGGGGCGGGGCAGATGAGCCGCGTTGATTCGGTCGAGCTTGCTTTGGCAAAAGCTAAGCGTCATGAGCATGATTTGCAGGGAGCGGTTGCTGCCTCAGACGCCTTCTTCCCGTTTACGGACTCGGTAGAAACGTTGGCTGCCCAGGGGATTACAGCGGTGATTGCCCCCTCAGGCGCGAAGCGTGACTCCGATGTGGTAGAAACCGCCAATCGTCTCAATGTCGCGCTGGTGTTCGCGCCGGATCGGCATTTCCGTCATTAAGAGTGGGAAGCGCATGAAGATTCTTGTCATTGGATCAGGCGGGCGTGAGCATGCCCTGTGTTGGAAGCTGCGCCAGTCAAAGCGAGTACACACTCTCTTCTGTGCACCTGGTAACCCCGGCATCGCTCGTGTTGCCGAGCTTGTCGCCATCGGCGTCGACAAACTTACGGAATTGGCGGACTTTGCCGAGAAACAAAAGATCGATGTCACCATCGTCGGTCCTGAGTATCCGCTCAGCCTTGGAATCGTGGATGTGTTTCAGAGCCGCGGGCTTAAGATTTTCGGCCCAAGCAAGGCGGCCTCGCAACTTGAGAGTTCCAAGAGCTTCGCCAAGGAAATAATGACCGCAGCGGGAGTTCCCACTGCCGCGTATGAAACCTTTACTGATCTTGCGGCAACGGATGCCTGGCTGCGCGGCCATCCTGGCCCCATCGTGCTAAAAGCGGACGGTCTGGCGGCGGGGAAAGGTGTTTTCGTTTGCAAAGACAGCGCGGAGGCATTGCAAGCCTCGCAGTCTCTGTTCACAGAAATGAAAGCGACGAAGGTAGTTGCCGAGGAATTTCTTGATGGGAAGGAGGCCTCTTTCATCGTCGCCGCTAATGGTAACGCGATTGTCCCGTTGGCCCCGGCGCATGATTACAAGCGAATTTTCGATGGCGACGAGGGGCCAAACACGGGCGGAATGGGATCGGTGTGTCCGACGAATCATGTCACCTCTGAGCAATGTGCCTGGGCGCTCGAGCATGTGATGCGACCGGTCATTAGCGAGATGGAGCGTCGCGGTATTCCGTTTTCAGGTTTTCTCTACGGCGGCTTGATGATCA
>JAFLCA010000195.1 GCA_017302875.1 Deltaproteobacteria bacterium | reverse complement strand
AAAACTCTCTAGGAATTTTCGAGAAACTGCATGAGCAATTAGCGGAATGCAAGCTCGTGGTGCTCACTTCGGGAGTAATAGACCGGCGCAAGAACATTGAATACCTGCTCGAAGTCTTTGAGACTCTTGTGCATCAGCCGGAACCCCACGCGGCTATGCTGTTGGTTGCGGGTGATGGACCACTGCTGCAAAAATTCAAGCAGTTTGGCGCCGAACGCTCGCTCTCAAATGTGCAGTTTCTTGGTTGGTGCGATAGTCTGGATGCAGTTTATCCCTTTGTGGATTTGGTTGTGCATCCAGCGCTCCACGAAGGAGTCCCCAACTCAGTACTGGAGGCTTTGGCCGCCAACATTCCGGTACTATGCGCAGATACACCTGAGATGCGCGAAGTACTGCGCATACCGGAACTCTTTTTCGATACGAAAAACTCGCAGAGCCTGACCAGCCGCCTGCAAGCGATTCTCGAATCTCCCTCGGATAACTTAGGACGACTAACGGTGGCGAGCGCAAAGGCTGCTGAGCACCTGCGCTTTGACTGGGACCAGCAATCTTGCCGCCTCGTTGAACAAAGCACCGAACGATAATTCGATATTCCAGCGCTACGAAATTCCCCTGCAAAACGCTCGGAAAAGGCCAGATTTTAAAGGCTTTTAGCCCACTGAGTCTAAACCTGCCGGTATTAGTTCCGATATACTTAACTGAGGATGTCGAGACGCTCCTATGATTAAACGCCAACGACATAAGTTAGTACGCTGCGAGCGTGGTGAGACTATGGTCTCCTACGTGCTGATTATCGCGTTAATTGCGCTTATCTGCGTGCCGATGACCAGGCAGGTTTCGTGGGGAGTGGGAGCTACGGCTTGCGACCTGTATACTGGTGGACCTTACCCAGGACATTATGATGGCGAGTCCTGCTGGACTAGTGCAGGAGGCGAAGCTCAATTTGAAAAATTCTGGCCTGTCTCAGACGGAGGCTTCAGCTTTGGCATCCCGCTTCCACCGCGCTAAACCTAATCGCGCCACATAAGAATAATAACCCTGGAACTTTCTTTCCTGCTTATTGGTAAGGGAGGCGGCCTCGATCTCTCAGTCAAAACTGAACAAATGAAGCTCTTCCCCTAACAAGGGTCGATCGACCCTCATTCTCCCAACGTTCAAGGCGCAGATCCCATCGTTTTCTCTCCGATCTGCGGAGGATTCATCTGCACCGATTCAGAAATGAAGTATGCAATACGACCATATCCAGTGCCCTGGGCTGAGATAAAGCTTGAAGTGGTGCGAACGTAATCATACGGACCTCCGATCGCCGAAGTCGAAACTCGAAAAGTCCCATCCAATCCGGGATAGGTTACTATTCGAAGGACAAAATAGAGACCCTGCCCCGCTGATACTGGTATCTGCTGGTTCGATAGATCAAAAGTTAACAGATAAGAACTCGGGCCAAAGGCAGTTGGAGGTGGTGTCCCGAACGGAACTCGCGTCATCTGCGAAGGGGAAAAGGTAAAATTCGCTATATCCCCATATAACGGAAAGGCAGCGACGCCCGCCAACGAGGAATAAAAGCTAACTTCGTAAGTCCAGTTGTTTGGGTGCGAATTGCTCTGATAGTCGTAGCCAACCACCTTTAGTTGGCTCAGAGTTCCAGTCTCTGGTGCAGTGAACAACGAGACCGGAAACACAAAGCTGGTATGGTCTGGCGAAATCTGTGAAGGAATACCTAGGGCGAGATCGGTGGCTGAGGTGTCGCTCCCAATCGTATCATGCATCACCAAATCCACCGCCTGCGGCCCCGGTGCGGTTAATACAATTCCGAGATCGTTCATATCAATCGCGGCGCTACTGCTACTGTAATTTGCTGCTTCAAAAACCAGAACGCTCTTATCCGGTGGTAATGTTGCATTCCCCAGATTATCGATAAAACCTAACTCAGCCAAACGATTCGGAAGCGCCTGCTGTCCCTGGTACTGGAGTGTAACATTCTTCGCTGCCAGCAGATCTGGAACGTTTTGCCCGTTAATAAATGTCATAGACTGATTTGGGTCATCGCTCGGTCGAGGGGAACCCGCGATACATCCACTTGGTGTGGCGAATGTTGCAATAAATCGTAAAGATGCACCTGTGGCGGGAATCGAGAATGAGCCTGTCATTCCCGTGGAAACAGGATTGCCGCCAAACAGGGGCACAGGAGCATCGTTCCCAAGTTGGTATGCCAAGGTAGTCGGTGTATGGACTCCAGAACACGCCACCTCGTTAATGAACACCTCAACCCCATAGGTAAAATTCACCGTATTGGATCCACCAATGACTACTCCGCCATCAACTGAGGCGGACTCGGCCATCGATGCCTGCGTGAGCATACTGTAACTTCCGGAAGTAGACTTTACCGCGCTCGTCTCGCGCGTGGTCGTAGATGTAGGCTTAACTGAAGTTACTGAAGTGGTGGTCGTCGGTCTAAAGGCTGGTCGACTGTACGGCAGCATCGGAAGAAAGAATTGCTTCATTCCGGCGAAGTTCGTTGAAATCGCGCTTCCGCTGTCGTTTGGTATGGTGCTGCCCGATGGAGTTGGACTTGCGGCCATCATCATCATCGAAGGGATGCCCGGCTGCCGCACTTCTTGGATCAAGCGCAAAGCTGTCGGTGTGCCGGTTATGCTCGGCATCGGCGTGCCGGCGATCTTTAATTCCTCGTAATCAATTTTCACGCCTTTCACATCAGTCGCTTTCACGACAGTGGTTTGCGCTTGGGCGTTTTGAAGGGAAGAAAATGCAAGGCCGACAAAAAGCAGCGCTCGCAAGGTACGCACATGGAAACTCATGCTTAAGTCTCTCCCGATAAGTCGCGTGGCACGGTCCGATGACCGCGCAGCCTTTCCCCCGTCCCTCTAATCGGGTGTTTTGGGGAGCGCCTTTATGTTTCTGCGCTACATTTTTCCCTGTTGGAAGAGCTCCCAAGGGTTCGAATTACTTATTGATTAAGTTTTTATCCTAATTTCCTATATCTTTATGATAATTTCCGCTAAAATTAAGCTAAATATCCACGCTGTAACACTATTCTATTATTCGGAGACATTTCCGCCATGCCTACGATTGAGCTTAGAAACTTCCTAGAAATCCCTTACGACCAGCTTGAGGAGATGAACCTTGAGGCTAAGAGCAAGGTCGAAAAGCGCACCTCCGATGAGGATCTTCAAGAATACTACCTTCGCTATCTGCATGACGAAAAACGACTTAAGGCAGTGACGGTGTGCTTTTCGGACCTCGAAGGGCGCTTCCACATGCTCGACTATGATAAGAAATTTTTGCTCTCGTCGTATGACAACCTCACCTTCGACGGCTCATCCATTCGCGGCTTTTCTGTTGTTCGTGAGTCCGACCTCAGACTGAGCATCGACTGGGGATCGTTTCGCTGGCTGCCGAGCGACGTCTTCGGCCCAGGAAAAGTAATGGTGTTCGGCTTGATCAAGGACAAGGATGGCTCCCCATATTCTTCAGACATGCGCGGCCGCCTCAAGCAGTACTGCGATCAGCTCTACAAAAATGATGGAATTACCACCAACATTTCAGTGGAAGCTGAAGGATTCTTGTTTGAAGGCTTAAACGCGGAGCAAACCTACAACTCACGCGAAGGCTTCAAGCTTGTTTCCAGCGGCGGCTACTACAATTCTTTGCCGAAGGATCCTCTCAAGCTGTTTATTGACTCGTTTGCCGAAGCGCAGCGTTCACTTGGCTTTGAGAATGAGAAAGATCACCCTGAAGTTGCACCGTCGCAGTTCGAATTGAACTACAAGTACTGCGATGCGCTTCTCGCCGCTGATCAGCTACAGCTTTATAAACTTGTAGCGCGTCAGGTTGCAGCGAATATGGGACATACTGCCTGCTTCTTGCCGAAACCGATTGCGGGCATTAACGGCAGCGGCATGCACTGCAACCTTTCTCTCGCAAAGAAAGGTCAGAACATGTTCTGGGATCCAAGCGGTGAAGATCAGCTTTCAAAGAAAGCCTGGGACTTCGTGGATCGCTTATTGAACAATGCAAACGACATCTGCTTGATCTTGAATTCAAGCGTCAACGCTTATCGTCGTCTTGATCCACACTTCGAAGCACCGAACCAGATCAAGTCTTCAGCTGTTGATCGTACCTCGATGGTGCGCATCCCGCTGGGCAATGAAAAGTCTTCGCGTATTGAAGTGCGCACGGTTGCTCCGGACTCCAATCCCTACTTGTCATTCTTGACGATCCTCCAAACGGGAATGGAAGGGCCGATGACAGAGACCATTACCTCAGAGAGCCGCCGTACTCGTACTCGTTTCTTGCCAG
The DNA here is from genome assembly GCA_017302875.1 of Deltaproteobacteria bacterium. GTDB lineage: Bacteria > Bdellovibrionota_C > UBA2361 > UBA2361 > JAFLCA01 > JAFLCA01. The sequence continues at coordinate 2,136 of JAFLCA010000195.1, read as the reverse complement.
GAAACATCTACGATGCTGCGCGCTTCTTTAAAGGAAGCACCTTCATCTCCGAGATGCTCGGTGAAGATAACAAGGAAAAGTTCGTCGATCGTAAACTCTTGGCAGCCGACCGCTGTCCGCGTGAACTAGGAACGTTGGTTAAGACCAGCGAAATCCTCTTCCACCACGAAGTGACGAACCAGCACTTGTGGACCAAGTTCTAGGCCTCCCAGCGAGGGGGTCGGGGCACCCCGGCTCCCTCGCAATTCTCCTCTTGAGCTAAGCCAACACTGTCCGTAGATTAGGGTCACCATGCGTTCCCCCTTTTCTAAGGCAGAGCTGCTGCTCGCCATCCCGAGCGCTGCCATCCTTATTTTTGTGCAGCTCCAGCTCCTCCCGTATTGCGCGGATGATGCCTACATTCACTTTCGGATTGCCCAGAATCTAGCGACTAACGGCGCACCGTACTTCAATCCGGAACAGGCCGTCATGGCGACCTCGTCGATTGTCTGGACACTCCTCTTGGGCGCGATATTTTTTGTCGTGGGATACGCACCGGCGCTTGTCGCCGTGGTGAACGCGCTCATTACGGTTGGCGCGGCGATTGTATTTTCGCGCTTAGCAGCGACGCTGTACGGGCAGAGCTCAGAACGTATCGCAACCGCCAGCTTCATCCTGACCCTGGCCTGTCTTTTGAGCTCCAGCATTCAGCTCATGGAAACACCGCTGGCGCTGCTCCTTTTGGGACTAGGCTTGCATGCTTACTTCCGAGGTCGATCAATTGCATTTGTCTGGCTCGTTCTTGCCTGCTTTACGCGTCTGGAATTTCTGGCCTTTCTTGCCGTGGTTCTTGGGGAGAACTTTCTCTATCGTCGAGTTCCGCTCAAAGCTGCCGCGCTTAGCATAGCGGCCGCAGCAATGCCGCTCATCGTACTGGATTATTATTTCTTCGGAACGATCGTGCCACAAACTGTCGTCGCCAAGTCAGTCATTTACAATCTGAGTTCGTCTGAATTTTTGACGTTTGCGGTGGCAGGTCTGCTCGGAAAATATCTTTTCTATACATATCCGCTAATCGTACTTATTTACTTCGCGCTGCTCACGACTATCACCATTTATCTATCCTTACTGCACCTCCATCCACCCGAGTATGTCGTTCGTGATCAGCGCGCTTTGGTGATTCTAGCCGGTGGGCTTCTAGTATTTCTCACCTACACCTTAAAGCAGGTCTACATATTCCCCTGGTATGTGCCGCTGTACAGTCTGCCAATATTCTTTGCGTTGCTCTTTATGGCGACTACCAAAAAATCCACTCCGTTAAAGCTGCTAGCTACCCTACTCATAGCTCCGACCTTGTTCTCATTTTGCAGAGATCTCGCTGCCGGACTAGGAGTCGCAAGCGTTGCCAACTACTCCGAATATGAAGGCGGCGTGCGCGCGCAGGCGTACCGGGGGCTTGGCGCAAAGCTGGGATCGGCTTGTCCTCAATGCAAACTAATGGCCGCTGAAATTGGGGGACTAGGAAGCGCTTTCCCCGGTTTCATTTTAGACGCAGCCGGGCTCGCCTCGCCTGAAGCGCTCCCGTATCAGAAAAAGCTGATGAGAGAAAAACGAAATAGCCTCGGCGGAATAATTCCGCCTGAATTCGTGCGCAGCAGCAATCCGGACTACATCGTGGGGATGAAAAGTTTTCTTGAAGAGTTTGCAGGGAGCGATGTGGCGAAAGAATATCGCGCTGAGAACGTAGAGATTTCCCCAGCAAGTCTGGCAAAGGTTCTTGGCGAACCCTTACAGCTCTATACCAAATTAAAGAAAAATTCTTAAGCTATTCAGCGTCGGCGGTTTCAGGAGCAGCTTTTTTCTTTGCAGCTTTCTTCTTCGGCTTCGCGGCTTTCTCTTCCTTAGCAGCTTTTGGAGCCTTTGCTGCGCCGCGCGCACCACGTCCACCGCGTTTCTTAGTGACTCCGCCGTCTGCAAGAATTTTTGCAGCGCGAGCTTCCAGTAAGTTTACTGCATCCGGGATCGTAAGAGATTCGGGATCCATGCCCTTCGGAAGCGAAGCATTGATCGTTCCATCCGTTACATATGGCCCATAGCGCCCGCTCTTAATAACCATCATAAGTTCGCTGACGGGATGCTTTCCGACTTCCTTAAGTT
>JAFLCA010000194.1 GCA_017302875.1 Deltaproteobacteria bacterium | reverse complement strand
GTGGGTGTCACAAAACCCGTTAAGAGTCCGCAGGGATTTCCCCATAAAAAGTAAAAATAATCGCGTGACTCTGTCTCAGTGGATGAAAGGGTGTTTGTTTACTTTCGATTTGAAATGTCTTTTTGCGTTTGTGTGAGTATGTGAGAGAGAATGTAATGCTTTGTATAATTATATGGAGGAGAATGTGTGTGTGTGTGTGTGTGTGTGCGTGTGTGGAAAGAAACAGGAAGTGGAGTAGGTGGAACGAGAGATGAATGTGTGGGTCACTCTTTGTGACGACACAAAATCTCTTCATATTTGGTGATGAGGAGGGTGGATGTTCAGAGAGGATGAATATGTACAAAATAAAAACGAGACGAATTTCCAAAAAAGGACAATACTCCTCATTCACTCACTCCTCATCGAAGATATAACAAGGACTCCCTGCGCATCCTAACGCACACCTTCTGCCCACTTCACTTCCAACATCCGCAGGACATCTGGATCTGACGTTCTCCGGACATTGTCCATATATGTACTGCGGACACCCCATGCAACATCCATCCGGACATCTGAGACTGACGTCCCATGGACATCCATAGGAATTATTCACTCCGAAACCTTCAGCGATGTCACTTGCGAACGATAGAATGGGAACGCAAACGGCATATCAAGGGTGTAGAAGCTAAGCTCATCGGCTGGCAAAACAATCGGCTGATTCGCAACGCTCTGATCAGGATTGAACGCGATCTCTTCGATACTATAGTGACACGGCAATTCAGGAGCTGGCTCAATTACTGGGGCTGTTTCCTTGAGGATCATGCGCTTCGCATTAAGCTTGCGAGCGGTACGCACAACGTCCTGTAAGGAGGTAAGAGGCACTCCACTTTCGTACATGCGGGTAAGAGCCTGCTCATTGGTTAAGCCCGGTTCATGCGCCAGCAACAGTGCCAAGGCGCCCGCGACGTGCGGCGTCGCCATAGAGGTTCCAGAAAGACTGGCATAGTTTCCGCCTGGGACCGTACTGAAGATTCCAACTCCCGGGGCTGCGATATCTACCTTCGTACGTCCATAGTTGGAAAAGCTCGCCAAATTTTGGTCGCTATCAATCGCTGCAACCGAGACCACATTGGAAACTTCGTAACTTGCTGGGTAGCTAGCCTCAGCATCATTATCATTGGCATCGTTGCCGGCAGCCGCTACAAATATAATCCCCGCATCACGCGCTGCACCAATGGCATTAAATAGAGCAGCTGAGTATCCGCCTCCGCCCCAGGAATTGTTTGCGACGCGGATATTTACTCCGCGGTTCTTCATCGCAATCATGTAGTTAATTGCTGAAACGGCATCGGCCAAGCTGCCCGAGCCGCTCGAATTCAGGAACTTCAAGGCCATCATCTTCACATTCCAGTTAACACCAGCCACGCCGCGAGCATTATTGCCGATGCCACCGATAGTTCCAGCTACGTGCGTGCCGTGCATATTGTTGTCGCGCGGATCGCCCTTGCCTAAATTGTTGGCCGGGTTGTTCTCATGAGAAAAGTTTGCGCCGTGAACGTCGTCGACTATGCCATTGTGGTCGTCGTCGATACCATTGCCGGGAGTTTCAAGAGTATTGGTCCAGATGTTTGCTGCAAGATCAGGATGCGTGTAATCGATACCCGTATCGATAATGGCAACAACAACGTCATTCGAACCAGTCGAGACCTCCCAAGCTCCCGGGGCATCAATGCCCATGGACTCGCTCATTCCCCACAGACCGCCGAAGTTCGTATCATTCGGAATTGCACTGGCGCGCACTTCATAGTTGGGACTGCAAGACTCAACTGCGCCGGAACTGAGAAGGCTAGGACATAAGTCAGTGGCGGGGTTATATGGAACAACCTGTTGCGGCGCTTCATCTGCTGAAACTGCGAATTGGGCACTGCCTGGCATTACAAGAACTTGTTTCCGGCCAAGCTCTCTTTGAACATGCAAGCCCTTTGCGCTTAAGCTCGGGGAGGCATCTGCCGCCACGGCGAAATTTTGAGATTGCTTCGTGGTAACAATATATCCTGGATAAACGCGGCGCTCTTCGGCGGCAGCAGAGGAAGTAGCCGCAACGAAAGCTAGAAGAGTGAGGAGGAAAATGCCCGCTATTCGGGACGCGCGCATCGATTTCGTAACGAAACGACCGGACAACAACATAAGCACCACCCTAAAATCAGACCCAATCCTTGGGCCGAGTTTAGGAATCGTTGTGAATCCGACTTCTCATTATGAATGGAGGCTAAATACTTCCATCAAAAGGAAGCACGCTTCCGTCGAACGCCTAATCCAGCAATATCGCGAGGAAAAATTACAATCGGCAGTGCGCACAATTTTGAACACTGCTGCGGTAGCCGAATGCCCAAGCATGTACAATTTTGTGCGGCGTCTCGAGATTTTTGGCTTGTCGTCACCAGCGGACGTAAGCGCAATATAAGGATTTACCGGCGGCCACGGGAATTTCCGCGCCCACAGCCCCCCGCGCACCTCAGGGCGACCCACGGCCTGTTTAAACGCCAAGCCGGGGATTAACGGTCGAGAAGAGAGAGTTCCAAATTTCCGTCGCGGATAAAACGCGCCACGTTTCTTGCGTTTCGCTGCGCGGCATAGTCGCTACCGCCGTGCTTTGAGGTATTACGGCTGCAGCTGACGACGTAACGATAGGCGCCATCCTTCGTCGCGCTATGTTCGATCTCGTAAATATACTTGTCTTTCTCCCGCGATTTTGTGACGAGCGCTACACCGGGACGGGGATAATCGAATTCCTGCTGAACAGCTCCGCTCGTGTAGGTTGAAAAGAAAAGCTGACTCCTCTCCCACGCGATTGTTTCGTCGGGCACCTGGACAATAAAATCAGTGGGAGACTCGTTTACAGCCTGAGCAGCTTGCTCTTCAACGGTTACAACTTCTAACTCATACTGCGGCTTCTTTCCCATCGAGGAACAGCCCGCTGCGACGATCAATACAAGCGCAAGTAAGTGTTTTTTCATACGTGTGCTAACAGCTATACGTCGAGGGATTGCTGCAAGTCCAGGCAAAAAAAAGCCCCGGCACTTTGGCCAGGGCTCTCGCGAAAGCTGATAGCTGCTACAAGCTTAGCTAAAAGAACTTCCGCATCCGCAGGTGCGCTTCGCATTCGGGTTGTTAAATTTGAAGCCAGTGCCTTGCAGTCCGGAGATGAAATCCACCACCGTTCCCTTAAGGTAACCTGCGCTAACAGGGTCAACGTAAATGGTTACACCGCCGAAATCTAAAGCAAGGTCGCCCATACGAGCTTCTTTTTCAAAATCGAGATTGTACTGGTATCCAGAACAACCGCCACCAACAACGGAGACGCGCAAGCCATCACCAGGCTGCCCCTCTTCCTTTATAGCGTTCTTAATCGCTTCGATGGCGCTAGCGGTAAGCTCAATCGGCTTCTCATCGCTGCCAGTGAAAGAATCGTTATTTGGCTTGGAGTTAGAACCTCCACAACATCCTGAAGCTGCATCATGCGACATACGATCATCCTAAATTCAGCTAGTTAGCGTAATTGCTAAGCGACCTAGTACTTTATATTTAAGCACGCGGGGGGCGATTGTCAAACCGCACTTCATTCGGCTAAGGGATGCCCCTAACAGCTCAGGCCTGCCCGGCATAGACTGCCATTACCTGCTTCAGTAGCTTTACGCCATCGGCTCGCGAACGCTGGAAGGCATTTCGGCCCATGATACTGCCAAAACCGCCACCGGCAGCCAGCTGCTTCACTTCCTCAATCACCTCAGCGTCCGCCTTGGCTTCACCACCAGAGAAAATAACGATACGTCTGCCACCAAAACTGCAATTCAGCACATGCGCAGCACGCTCGGCTAAGGTGGAAATCTTGATACCCTGCTTCTCGTAGACCTTTCGAGCAGCATCCTGCTCAATGTGCGCCGTCGGTGGTTTAACTTTGACGATGTGCGCACCGAGCTGGCAAGCGATCTGTGCACCGTATCCGACTACGTCGATCGCCGTCTCACCTTCTTTGCTTATACCTTCCCCGCGCGGATAAGACCAAATGATGACAGGCAGACCCAACGAGCGCGCCTCCTCTGATATCTCACGAATTTCTTCGTACATCTCTTTCCGCTCTGAGGATCCGGGATAAATAGTAACTCCCACCGCTGTTGCACCAAGCAAGCAAGCCTCCTTCACTGGGCAGGTAATCGCGGGAATGGGATTCTTCGAGTTATAGAGAGAGTCACTATTGTTGAGCTTGACGATGGTGGGAATTTCACCGATGAAGTCTCCCGCTGCGGCAGCCAACTGACCAAAGGGTGCAGCGTAGGCGTTGCAACCTGCTTCAAGCGCCAATTCGAAATGATAGCGCGCGTCATAGCCCGCCGGATTGGGACCAAAGGAGCGAGCAGGCCCATGCTCGAATCCTTGATCCACTGGCAGAATTACAAATTTGCCGGTGCCAGCCAGGGACCCCGAGTTCATCAGGCGAGCAAGGTTAGTCAGCACTCCATTATTCTCGGTCTTGTACCAAGAAAGGATCTCCCGAACACGAGGGCTAAGCCGCAAAGTCATGCGCCAATTCTCCTTAATGTTTTCCGGCAATTGTGACGATTCTGTCCTTAGCAGGATCAGATCGAGCGCAGCAAGTATCCGAAATTACTAGGAGCGCGTCCAGTAATTTCTTTGCGCTCTTAAACTTGCGGACGCAGGCGCGCTGAACTGGCAAGGCTTTCGTTTTCACCATGAGCAATTCTGAGCGCAGCTCACATAGCAACCGCTTCCTTCGCGCCATCTTGCGAGCTACCGGTTCGCTCTGTCTAGCAATAGCCCTTAGCGCACTTCCGGTCACAGCGGAAAGCAGCCCACCACGCGACCGTGAGATTAAGGCAAGACTTGCTAATGACAGCTCGGGCACGCTACGTCGCGTTAACTATTCTCCGCTCAGCTTACGCGGTGGCAGCAAATTAACACTTATTTCACCGCAAGCCTGGTCACCCTTGGCCGAACAGATTCGCGACGTTCTGGAAAAGACCCACGAGTACTACACCACGCTATTTGGAGAAATCCCGCCGATTTCAACAGCAATACGCCTAATGGACGAAGAAACCTTCTTCATTGCGACGGGAGCGCCGAAATGGACCAACGCGATGTACTATCGCAATCAGATCGTTATCCCCTTAGCGCTAAACACTGAAATCGACATGGACGCTCTGCGGCGCGCAGTGAAACACGAGTACACACACGCGATAATTCACGCCCTTTCCAGTGGACGTTGCCCAGGCTGGCTCGACGAGGGTCTGGCGCAGTGGGCGGAGGGATCCGAAAATCCGGCTTTGCAACCTGCGCTGCGCGACTGGGTCTTGCGTGCGGGGGCTGTTCCGCTCAGTATTCTACAAGGTGGGTTCACGAAACTCGATGCGAAAATAGTTCCAGCCGCATATGCGCAATCGTTGTACTCAGCTTACGTAGTCATGAATTCATTCGGCTTCGTTCCACTCAGGAACTACTTCGACCTCTTGCGAAAAGGCGAGGACCGCGACGAAGCGTTCAAGCGCAGCTTCGAACTCTCAGAGACTAGTTTCGAGCAGCGCTTAGGCGAAAGCCTTGAGCGTTGGGCAAAATCTCCGCACAAGCATCGACACTAACTCGTAGCGCAGCCCCGCAGCTCTAGAATTTTGCTCCCAGTTCACTCTGATATCCCGTCATCTCTACGTAGCCTAGGGCCTCGCGACTTTCAGTGCGCACAGCCCCCTCCCAATAGGTAATCCCGCTGGTATCATCGCCCAGAATTTCCTGCTCGGCATGCAGCGCTATGATAGTTTCATCGATTCCGGCAGAAGGTAGTCTCACCCTCCAGCGAGCTGGATAGGTTGCACCGCTCTTCCGACTTGCCCATGTCGATAACACCTCGACGGAGAATTCCTCAGGACGCAGTGCTCGCGTGCCCGCTCCCGATATCAAGGTGCCTGAAGCGTAAGAGATACCACCGGCGCGCGCCCGAAGCTGATAAAGCATCAGCTTGCGACCATCCTTAAACTGTAAACTAAACCAATCCCAGCCGGACTGGGACTCCTCAAGCGCGTTTGACATGAATTCATGATCCATCCAAGCCACCCCCTGGACAGGCTCTATTCGAGAATCAATCTCGACTTGCCCCTCAACCTGCATACCCGGCAGAGAGAAATATTGAGATGCGCAACTTTGACACTGCCCCTTTCGACTAAAGCCTCGTTCTCCATGCAACACAGGCTGCCCTGTATATGTTGCGATCAGCCGTAGGCGAACCTTTTCATCGTCGAGGTTGAACTCAAGCACGTCACGCGCCCCGAAGGTCTCCGCTTTCCAATCTCGATTCCAAACTCGCATTATCCCTCGGGCGCTACCTGCCAACCCGAGAGCCTCGCTCGATACGCGTTTTCCGGTATAAAAGGCCCCCTTCCTGAGATCCAATAACGCCGCGTGAGCTAAATATCCCTGCCTCGGTTCGCCCGCTT
>JAFLCA010000193.1 GCA_017302875.1 Deltaproteobacteria bacterium | reverse complement strand
CGGGAACGTCGACCACGCCAAACGAATCCCTCTCGCGGCGGAAGATGGTCATCAACGCAGACCGCTAGTGCCTGACGCCATGAAGCAGCGTATTCAGATCGTCGGTAACCGCCGACCAGTCGGCATCGTCGCCGATGGCCTCGCACAGGAAACTCGCCTGGGCGCGGGTCCAGAACGTGGCCTCGTGCAGCCGCATGTCACCCGGCAGCGGCCCGCCCGAAGGATTGGAGCCGCCGGTCCATTCCGACTGCTTTTGCGCACCCCACGGCGAACCAAAGATATGCCCACCGGAGCCTGTGGGGGGAATGATCTGAGTATGTGTAAGATTGGTCGCAGGCGGCGGCGATGCCGGTCTCTCCTGGTTAGGAGACGCAGCGCCTGTTTGTCGTGGAGGCGAAGATTCAGCTTCAGCTGAACCCCATGTTTTCTTTACACCACGCCACGCAGAGAGTTTACGTTGTCGCACTGGCGTCTTTACCAGGCGAGCGGCGGAGGATCCTGCGCTCGAATCGACTCCGGCGGCACGAGCGAAAGATGCAATCATATGCTCGGCAGAATCAAAACGATCTTCTTTCTTTTTCGACAGGGCACGCTCGAGCTCAGCCTCAAGGGACAGCGGCAACTCGGGCACCAAAGCACTAAGCGAAAGAGGTTTGGAATTCAAAATATTACCGATAACCGAAGTGAAGTTATCGCCCGGGAAAGGACGCTGCCCGGCCAAACACTCAAAGGCCACAACAGCTAAGCTGAATAAATCAGTCCGATGATCTAACTTTTCGTTCAAAACTTGTTCAGGGGACATGTATCCCGGCGTGCCCATAATGGGGGTCACGACAGACGAGGCATCCGCGTCCGGAAAGCTCTCGTTGATGCTGGCAATACCGAAGTCGAGAATGAATACGTTCCCGGACTTGTCGACCAAGAGATTGCTCGGTTTGATATCTCGGTGCACCACCCCACGCGAATGCGCGTAATCTAATCCTGCAGCAGCCTGCGCGAGATACTGAACCATTTGAGCAGGAGCAAGTTTTCCGCCAACCTCGATGACTGTGTCGAGACTCTCGCCCTCCACGTAGTCCATGACGATGTACGGAGTATCGCGATCGTGGTTGACCTCGAAGATGGTAATGATGTTTGGATGTCTTAGATTTCCGGCGGAGCGCGCCTCAAACTTAAAACGTCGAATAGCTGCTTCTAGCTCGGAAGGATCCGAGGACAAGATTTTTCGCAAAGTTTTGATGGCAACGATACGACCGATTTCGGGATCGCGCGCCTTGTACACAAGACCCATCGATCCGCGCCCAAGCGGGCCCAGGATTTGATATTTACCGATGGTTCGTAAGCCTGATTCTTGCTCTTGCATCATAGCAACGGAAATTAACCCTTTATGGAGCTGCACGATTCTGAAAAAGGAAGATGCGTCGAGCTAACTAAACCGAACTTGCGACAAGCTCGGACGACCCCTTTTTGAATGGCGGCGAAGCCCCCAAAACCAGCTGCCTCTCGCTACTACCCCGAGACGCAACATACTGTACTCACAAGATTAGCACATTTCGTGCCTTCAAGCTCAGGACGAAAAACCTACTTTTGTCATCGTATACGTAACTTTACTTCCTCAATTATATTCGGACCTTAACTTTCTGCAAGAAGCTTTCGCCCGCCCATCGCAAGAGCGTGGCCAGCGTGCTAAATTCTCGCTGCTAAAGCTACGCCAATTTCTTACTAGCTATGACTATCCAGCTGACCGAGATAAAGCGCCTCGCACATGGCATTTCACTGCGCTGGGCCGATGGCCTCAGCAGCATCATTGAGAGTGAGAAGCTGCGTGTCGAGTGCCCCTGCGCCGGGTGTCGTGAGGCGCGCGGCGACACGAGCCACGCCAATCCTCTGACCGCAAAGAAGAGCAGCCTGAGAGTTCTGAAGGCGTCGAAGGTCGAGGAGACTCAGCTCAAAAACATCTGGGCCGTGGGCAACTACGCCGTTGGCGTGGAATGGGGCGACGGGCATAGCGCAGGGATTTACACCTACGACCACCTGCGCGAACTCAGCAAAACAGCGACAGCTTCACCGTAGAACGCAAAGCTGAGCTGAAATAAGTGTGTCTGAGAAAAACGTAAGAATGCGCGCTCAGAGTGCGCAGAACTGCAGACTAACTCTTGCCCTTAGATGAATCAGAGCTACCACCCGCTGCGCTCGCGTCGGCGCTGGCATTTCGAGCAGCCCCTTCGCTGATACGGCGAACGATGCGGCCTTTGCTCAAATCGTAGGGAGAGATTTCAACGACGACATGATCACCGGGCAACACGCGGATATAGTAACGACGCATCTTGCCAGCCAAATAGGCGAGCAGCTCGTGCCCGTTGTCGCATACGACACGGAACGTGGTGTTAGGAAAACATTCCTTAATCACACCATTCATTTCAATTGCGTCTTTTCCCATAGCACTACTGTACCGCGTTAAGTTGAAGAACTTGTACCGCTTTTAGGCATCCCCTGTAAAGACACCCAAAGAACGGAACTTTTTGTAGCGAAGATCGAGAAGTTCTCCAACGCTGAGTTTGCCGAGTTCTTCCAAATTTCTGACGAGAGCGGCGCGCAGAATCTCAGCAGTTTCCTTATGGTTACTGTGAGCTCCAGCCACCGGCTCTGACACTATTTCGTCGATAATCCCGTTGCGTTTAAGATCTTGGGCCGTTAACTGCAACATTTCAGCTGCTACGGCTGCCTGAGCTAGGGGCGGCTCATTACGATCGTGATGCCATAGGATCGAAGCGCAACCTTCAGGCGTGATAACCGAATAGCAGGCATTCTCCATCATCAAGATGCGATCGGTAACCCCCAGGGCCAAGGCTCCCCCGCTTCCGCCTTCCCCAATTACAACACTGATGGTTGGAACCGTGAGCTCGGAAAGCTCTTCCAAATTCCTGGCTATGGCTTCCGCCTGTCCGCGCTCTTCTGCTTCAAGTCCAGGATATGCACCTTGGGTGTCGATAAAACAAATTACCGGCAGCCCAAATTTCTCAGCCATACGAAAGAGTCGCAATGCTTTGCGATACCCCTCTGGTTGCGGCATTCCGAAATTTCTTTTCAAGCGCTCTTGGGTTGTACGTCCGCGCTGGTGCCCGACCAACATGACGGGCAGGTCGCCGAGCCGTCCAGTACCACCAACAATGGCAGGGTCGTCGCGGAACAATCGATCGCCGAACAACTCAACGAAGTCAGTAAGAATGAATTTAATTAAATCGAGGGTAAACGGACGGTCAAAGTGACGAGACAACTGCACTCTCTGGTACGGCGTCAGTTTTCCGTAGATTTCGCTGCGCAGCTTGGCGACTTTCGCCTCAAGCTTGGCGTGCTCATCGCGGCGACCTAAATTGCCACTGGCAATTTCATCCTTGAGCGCCTCTAGCTGCGCCTCAAGTTCTATGAGGGGACGTTCAAAATCTAGCGGATGCGCTACCGAACCCATGCTGCTCTTCGTCCTTAAGGTTTTCGTCAATTAAAACAACGGCATGAGACTATACCCGCTTGGCGAAACAAAGACAATTGACCCTAAGCAGCTAGTAACGCTGCGGCATCTACATACCAAAGCTCGATTTCTTCCTGCAAAGTGGAAATCCGTCTCTCCGCGGCCACCAGTAAGTCAGGCACTGAGAGGCTTAGTACACGCATACATTTAAGGCTTTTGCCGCGTGGGGCGGGACTAAGGGCGTCGATCTCCATGGCTGCTTCCTCCGGCGTCGGTCGCTGCTGCCAGCCCCGCTTCGCTGGCTCGTTTCGCCAGTACGTCATCTGTCGCTTGGCATAGCGGCGGGTCTGCATCGCAATCTCTTCGCACAATCGCTCTTCAGGTAGTTTTCCAGCGAGGAAGTCCATCGCCTGGGCATACCCTAAGGTGCGAAGCGCCTGCTTGGCCTCTGGAAAGCGCTGACATAGAGCGCGGGTCTCTTCCACCAAGCCCTGCTCCAGCATCAACTGCGAACGCTGGTTAATCCGCGCATATAGGTCTTTGCGATTCCAGCACAGCACCAGGATTAGCGCAGCATGCTTGGTCGTCCTGTACGCGTGCTCGGATTGTAGCAGTGAGGGGGCTTTCCCCGTTAGATGGGCTACCTCCAATGCTCGAACAAGCCTAACGCGATCACGCGGGTGTAGCTTCTGGGCTGAAACTGGGTCTAAGCGCGCAAGTGCTTCATGTAAATCCTCGGACGGACGTCCCTCAAGGGAAGCGCGGTAGACTAGGTCCTGCGATGGGGACTCCACGAGCCCATGCAAAAGGGCGGTCAGGTAAAGCGTTGTTCCCGCGCAAACGACGCAGCTTTTCCCTCTGCCTTGTATATCCGAAATGCTTGCTTCGGCTTCGCGCAAAAAGTCAGCCACGTTAAAAGCCGCATCAGGTTCACGGATATCCAGCAAATGATGCGGCACTCCCTCTCGTTGAGCCAGAGTAAGCTTTGCCGAACCAATATCGAGACCGCGATAGATCTGCACAGAATCAACAGACAAGATCTCTGCGTGCAGATGCCGAGCACAGCTAAGACTAAGGGCGCTTTTGCCACTCGCGGTGGGCCCTGCAATGACTAGTAATGGATTCGCTGCCGCCACGGTGGTTAACGATCGCGGCCGAACCAGGCTTCGACGTCCTCTTTGGAGAAGCTTACGACGACCGGACGCCCGTGCGGACAGGCTGCACTGAACTCAGTCGAATCAAGTGCTTTGAAGAGGGCGTATACCTCTTCACGCTCCATTTCTTTTCCCGAACGAATACTGGCGTGACAGGCAAGACGAGCCGCGATCTTATCGACTTGCTCATGATAGGCAGCATCGCTCTCAAACTCATCGGTGAGCGCCGCGACTTCCTTGATAACCTGTACGAGTTTCGCTTCGCGAAAGTAGCTCGGCATCGCGCGCGCCACCAAGGTTGTAGGCCCGAGGCTATCCCAATGAAACCCCAATCCCTCAAAGAGCGGCGCCTGCCGCAGGCAACGCTCAACACCCTCTTCGCTAAGCTCAATGCTCAACGGAACAAGCAGCTGCTGAGATTGCACGTTACGCTCACGGAATGCTCTACGCATCAAATTAAAATTGTAGCGCTCGTGCGCGGCGTGCATATCGACTATATAGAACTGCTCATTCCATTCCGTCAGGAGGTAGCACTCCATGAGCTGTCCGATATAGCGCAAATCGGAGAAACGAAAATCTTCTTCCTTTTCCTCGGATCGCGATTCAGAGGCGGGCTCCTTCGGCGCAACCGGCGCCGCATATGGCGCGAAAGGTTGTGATGCCCGCGGCTCGTGCGCGGGCAGACTCTGAAAGTTAAAGGAAGTATTATGCGAAGTTGTCTTAGGAGTCTGAGTAAACGAAGCAGCTCCGCGCACAGGAAAACAAAACTCCTGCACCGCGCCCGCTACGCATTTCTTCACCGCCTCGAACACTTCCTGCGCGTGCCGGAAACGGACTTCGCTCTTTTGCGGATGCACGTTCACATCAACATCACCTGCGGCAAGACGCAGGCTAACAAAACCGATGGGAAATTCGCGATCCTTGAGGGTCGAATCAAAACCCTCCTTCACGGCTCTCACGATCATGCGATCGCTGATCAGGCGCCCATTGACCAGAATAACGAAAGCTCCACTTTCCATCTGCGCAAGGCTTGGGTGCCCGACCAGTCCCACCAAGGACAAACTTTCGCTGTGCCCCTCAAATGGAATGGTAGTACCACGAAAAATGCTGGCAGCCCGCTCAAGCTCCGAACTATGGCGCGGCAGGTTCAAGAGCTCCCGTCCGTCCGAAATGAGCCTGATGCGCACCTGAGGGCGCGAAATAGATGCATGCGTGAGCCAGGTCTTAACCTTGAGCTCTTCGGTGCGAGCGCTCTTTAAAAATTTTCGACGAGCAGGTGTGTTATAGAAAAGTTGTCGCACCTCCATGGTAGAACCCCGAGGAGCTGCAGCTTCCTGGACTTTTAAGATCTTACCGCCGGCGATAATTATTTCAGTGGCCGCAACGGCTGACTCTGGACGCGTGCGCAACACCATCTTTGAAACCGCCGCGATAGAAGGCAGCGCCTCACCGCGAAAACCTAACGTGGCTATCGAAAGTAAATCGTCAGGTTGAGAGAGCTTGGAGGTGGCATGACGCTCCAATGCCAAAAGAGCGTCGTCACGCTCCATTCCCGAACCATCATCGCTCACACGAATGAGACGCTGGCCCCCATCTTCTAGAGTGACGGAAATATCAGTTGCACCTGCATCAAGAGCATTATCGACCAGCTCGCGCACCACTGACGCCGGCCGCTCGACGACCTCTCCAGCCGAAATTTTGTTTATGACATCGTCGGCTAAAACTCGAACTCGCATGCTGATCCCGAAATTATTGAAGCTGCGGTCTAATGCGGACTTCGCGCTCACGCCCGTCTATTCCGCCGCGCCGCATAGTAAACACGATATCGCTTCCAGATGGCGATTGCGCGATCAAATCCTCGACTTCATCCGAACTGTTAACGCGTTTTCCATTGACCTTGTATATCAAATCAGCCCGATC
>JAFLCA010000192.1 GCA_017302875.1 Deltaproteobacteria bacterium | reverse complement strand
CCCCGTGTTTCTTCTGATGCGGAGAGCCGATTCAGATAGCTGATTCAGATTCAGATGGCGGTTAGCCGTTAGCGGTTTGCCGAGCCCGTTTTCTGTCCCCGAATTACGTGACTTTTACAATTGCGAGGGTTCATGCCCGCAGTAATGACAAGACCGGAACTCAGGAGCCGATGCCGTATCTGACTCTGATTCCGGTAGCGGTCAGCCGATCGTTGAGCCCGTATGCGATCCTCGAATTATGCGACTTTTCCACTCGAGAGGATAAAATCTCCCCCGGCGCTCCCTCGCCGAGGCCTTCTATCCCTCTAAACTCAATTATAACGCTTGGCCCCGAAAAATTTATTGCACCCCTGCACGAAGCAAAATACGCTAACCACGCCAAACCTCTTACTAAGGATCCTATGAAGAATATTTCCTCCGCCTTTTACCGACTAGGCATTGCCGCTGTGGTCACAGCGCTGTCGGTAAGCGCATGTTCGTACAAAAAAGACGCGATCAACCTAGCCGAGAAAAACGAGCTCAATGCCCCAGGCATTGAGGAAACAAAAGATATCGCCCAGGAAGCATACATTTATGCTTTCCCGATGATTGCGGCTTACAAAGCCCTGTATCAGTTCAATGTTGATAAATCATCGAACCAATACAAAGGCGGATTCAATCAGATTCATAGCGAGTCTCGCGTTTTCACCTATGAAGACACGGCAATCGTAACCCCCAATAGCGATACCCCCTACTCGATGGTTCAGGCTGATTTACGCGCCGAGCCGATAGTGCTGTGCGTACCTAAGATCGAGGCGAAGCGTTACTACTCTGTCCAGCTCTCCGACATGTACTCATTTAATTACGGCTACATCGGCAGCCGTGCCACCGGCAACGACGCCGGCTGTTACATGGTGAGTGGTCCCGACTGGAAAGGAACGCAACCTAAGGGAATCAAGCAAACGTTCAAAAGCGAGACTCAGTTCGGACTTATAATTTATCGCACTCAACTCTTCGGCCCCGCTGACCTAAAGAATGTGAAGAAGATTCAGTCGCAATATAAAGTGATGACTCTCTCCAAGTTTCTTAAGAAGCCGGCTCCACCTCCGGCGCCAGCAATTGCCTGGCCCGCATTCGACATGAATGCGTTTAAGACTGACTTCGTGAAGTACTTGGACTTCCTCTTACAGTTCTGTCCGGAAGTCCCTGCCGAGAAGGAACTGCGAGCGCGCTTTGCTTCTATCGGAATCGGACCGAACAAAACCTTTAATTTCCAGGATCTCTCTGAACTTCACAAAATTGAGGTTGGCTTGGGAATTAAGGACGCCTTCGGTGAGATCAAGAACAAAGTATCGACGATGGGCGCTCATATTAACGGCTGGAGTATTGCGGCCGTGGCGGGAGATCGCTCCTTCTATAATGGAGACTTCCTGCTTCGTGCAGCAGCAGCTTTCGCCGGCATTTACGCGAACGATGCCGTCGAAGCGATGTACCCATTGGCTCGCACCGACGGTAATGGTGAATTGTTGGATGGCAGTAAGCATACCTACAGCATCACCTTCCCAGCTGGTCAGCTACCTCCGGTTAGAGCGTTTTGGTCGATCACGATGTATGACGGCAAGACCCAGCTGCTTATCAAGAACCCGATTAATCGCTACTTGATAAATGCTCCGATGCTCCCGCAGATGAAGCAAAACAGTGACGGGTCCTATACCTTCTACATCCAGAATAAGTCTCCCGGCGCGGACAAGGAGTCTAACTGGTTGCCTGCACCGGATGGTCCGATTTACCTGGTTATGAGGTTATATTGGCCGCAGACCACACCGCCTTCGATTTTGCCTCCAGGCAAGGGCACGTGGAATCCGCCGGCTATCGTTCAGACAAACTAGCCGTTTGAATGCTGCCAAAGAGGCTCGCCATGAGCCTCAAGAACGGGCCT
The DNA here is from genome assembly GCA_017302875.1 of Deltaproteobacteria bacterium. Classification (GTDB taxonomy): domain Bacteria; phylum Bdellovibrionota_C; class UBA2361; order UBA2361; family JAFLCA01; genus JAFLCA01. The sequence goes on along the minus strand of JAFLCA010000192.1, from coordinate 4,833 downwards.
GGAATTTATTTTCCAGGCCCGTTTCTTTTTACCGGGATTCTCCTTTCTCACATGGTTTGAGGGGTGTATTCTTTCCACGCCCGTTTGTAATTCTTGGAGCGCTACTATGAATCGTGGATTGTGGGGACTCGGAATCTCTTTGGCGCTGGGCCTTATTATTTCGAGCTTCGTAATATCTCAGAAGCTTGTCGAGATGAAGTTGGCAAATCAAGTCATCACGGTAAAAGGCTATGCCGAACGAAAACTTAGTTCAGATCTTGCCGTATGGCGCGGCACCTTTGCGGTCAACAGCAAGGATTTGGTGAGCGGTTACGCTCAAATCCAGTCTGACTTAGAGAAAGTTCTGAAATATTTCGATTCAAAGGGAGTGCAGCGAGACAGCGTCGGCGTGTCGGCGGTGCAAAATGAAGCACTTTATAAGATGAGCAGCGAAGGCAGTGCCACAAATGAAATTGAGGGATATCGCTTAAGCCAGACCGTTACTCTGCAATCCAACGAGATCTCACGTATTGATAAACTTTCAAAAGAGTCGACGGTTTTAATTAAAGACAATATCGGCTTTACCTCCGAACAGCCGGAGTACTACTACACCAAGATTGACGACCTGAAGATTGAAATGCTCGGCGAAGCCGCAAAAGATGCCAAAGAGCGCGCAGTTCGTTTGGCTGAAAGCAGCGGCAATAAAGTTGGGGCATTGCGTAGCGCCCAACAGGGTGTGTTTCAGATTACGGCCCAAAATTCAGCCAATGTCTCCGATTACGGCGAGTACAATACCAGTGCGATCGAGAAAAGCATCAAAGCTGTCGTGACCATGCAATACTCCATTCAATAGAAGAGCGGCATCCCTGCCGTCGGTTTACGGGAAGGTTTCCATGACGACCACCGCCCTCATTTCTGACCCTGCCCTCTGGCATCGACTGCAGTTTGCGTTCACCATCACCTACCACTATCTCTTCCCCCAGCTCACGATGGGCTTGGCATGGTTCCTGGTATACTGGAAATGGAAGGCGCTTCGTACCGGCAATGAGCGCTACAACAAAGCCGTTCGGTTCTGGGCAAAGATTTTTGGATTGAACTTCGCCCTGGGCGTCGTAACTGGAATCCCCATGGAGTTTCAGTTCGGAACCAATTGGGCCGATTTTTCAAAATATTCCGGGAATGTGATTGGACAGACCCTGGCCATGGAGGGCATGTTTGCTTTCTTCCTAGAAAGCGCATTCATCGGTGCTCTGATCTGGGGAGAGCAGCGGCTCGGTCCGCGCCTGCATTTCCTCGCCGCAGTCGCCGTAGCAGTGGGTAGCTGGATCTCTGCGTATTTTATTCTGGTAACGAATGCCTTCATGCAGCACCCCGTAGGATATTCCTTTGCTGCCGATGGATCCCTCGTACTTACCGATATCGTCGCGTACCTGACAAACCCCTGGGTTAAAGTTCAATTTTTGCACAACCAATGCGCTGCGGTCGTGACAGGCTCCTTCGTTGTTTCTGCCGTCGGAGCATTCTATACCCTGCGCAACTTGCATCTCGACCAAGCAAAACTTTATCTGCGTAGCGGGACCTTAGTCGGGCTGTTCGCCGCCATACTGGTGGCATTCCCGACCGGCGATCAACAGGCCAAAATGATCGCCGAGCATCAACCGGTAACCCTAGCTGCCATGGAAGGTAGATTTCACGGGGGAACGTTCGCAGACATTAGCGTAATCGGACAGCCCAACGTAAAAGAGCGACGCCTCGACAACCCCATCAAAATACCAGGCGCACTGAGTTTTTTGGCTACAGGAACCTTTACGAGCAACATTCGCGGCCTTGATGAGTTTCCGGAAGACACCTGGCCCGACAATATCGAATTGCTCTATTACTCCTTTCACTTGATGGTCATGCTTGGAATGATTTTCATCCTCATCATGCTGGCAGCCAATATTCAAAGATGGCGGGGGAAAATTGATACAAGTCCGGCGATCCTTTGGGCACTCCTACTTGCCTGGCCATTTCCGTACATAGCAAACACTCTCGGCTGGATGACGGCGGAGCTCGGTCGCCAGCCTTGGTTAGTGTACGGACTTTTCCGAACAAGTGAAGGCTACAGCAAATCAGTCAGTAACGGGGATGTTGTTTTTACCCTGATAGGCTTTTGTGGTCTCTATCTATTCTTGGGGTTGATGTTTTTATACTTGGTCGGAAGAGAAATATCGCACGGGCCGGAGGCTTCGCATGATTGAGCTTTGGTACGCAGCGCTCGTATTCATGATTGCAACCTACGTAGTGCTGGACGGCAGGAATTTCGGCATCGGGATGTTACACCTGCTCGTGGCCCGCACGCGCCAAGAACGACGTCAGGTGATCGCAGCAATCGGCCCGCTCTGGACTTGGCATGAGGTGTGGCTCGTTGCCTTCGGAGGAGTCTTACTGGTCGCCTTCCCTCGGCTTTACGCAGTTGCTTTTTCCGGTTACTACCTCGCGCTTTTTCTCATCCTGTGGTGTTTGGTCTTTCGAGGAATTGCCCTTGAGGTCGGCGGTCATATTGATGACGCCATGTGGCAGGCTTTTTGGGATGTCGTATTTAGTATCTCCAACATTTTATTAGCAGTGGTCTTCGGTGTTGCTCTCGGCAATGTGCTGCGTGGCGTGCCGGTGGATCAGAATGGAAACTTCCCGCTGAGTTTTTTTACCACCTTTAGCGTGCGCGGCTCAGTCGGGTTGCTGGATTGGTACACCCTTGCGATGTCTTTGGTTTGCTGTGTCTTTCTTGTAGCGCACGGAGCTACCTACCTGACGCTAAAGACAGAAGGACCCGTCCACGATCGGGCCGAGAGAGTTATGCGCCTGGCCTGGAAATGTCTGCCCTTCCTCTTCGTTGCAATCAGCGCAGCGACCTGGGCCGTGCGGCCGCATCTCCACCTAAAGCTTTCGGAGCAACCACTCCAATGGGTCGCGCTTGTAGTTGCGTTTTGTGGAGCTTTCCAACTCTACCGCTCCCTTCAAAGCCGAGATGAACGCGGCGCATTTGCCGGTTCTTGCGCAGTGCTTGGCGCCCTGCTCGTTTCGGGCGGCGCTGCAATTTTCCCCGTGGTACTTTATTCGACCATCGCCCCGGAGTATTCGCTAACAATTTACAATTGTGCGGCGGACGAGCGTGGCCTGCAAATGGCAGCTCGCTGGTGGCCAATCGCTTTGGTGCTGACCTGTGCGTATTTCCTTTTCATTAGTCGGTATTACCGCGGCAAGGTGAAAGCGAGTGACGCTGCGGATGCATATGGCTCGATGCACTAGCCAACCTGAGCTAGAAGTCTCTACGATCACTGCGGCGTAAAACCTCCCTCAAAGTTGAATTTGATTTCTCAAGTTTTTGTTTGAGAAACCACAGAAAAATCAGTCAACTCTGTCGGGGGGACGGCAACCCGAATTGCGTTAAGCACTGCGAGTAAATCGATTACCTCCTGCGCGATCGCTCCAGCGACCGGGCTTAGGTGTCCACTGACGGCAAACCCCATTCCCACTATGCTTAAAGCCATTCCGCCAATCGCGCTCTGCAAGGCTATGTGACGCATGCGGTAGGCGATGTGAAAAAGTTCATCGACCTTACTGAGATTTGGCTCCATGATTACGGCGTCCGCAGCTTCCGTCAGAATCTCACTACCCTGCCCAAACGCAATCCCAACTGTTGCAGCGGCGATGGCCGGAGCATCGTTTATGCCATCTCCAATGAACAACGTCCCACCCTTCTGCCTTTCGCTCTGCACAATGGCAACCTTATCCTCGGGACTTTGGTTCGCAAACACCTGAGTAATACCAACGCGCTCGGCCAGATAGCGCACTTCCGACTCGCGATCACCGGAAACCAGCATCACCGACTTGAAACTATGCTTGGGGGCAAGGTGATCGATAAAGGATTTCGAATCTAGGCGCGGAGAATCACGAAACTTGCAAAGACCCGCAAACACATCGTTGATCAAGATGACACACTCAAGGCCTGCTGTTTGCGCAGGCAGGATTTTCTCTGCATCTGTGTGTCGCTTAAGAAACTTGCTACGACTAGTAATCTCAATCGATTTTCCAGAGACAACTCCCTGTAGTCCCCTGCCAGGCTTTTCGCAAATTTCAGACGCTGAAAGTAAAGTCAGCCCCTCTTGATGCGCCTTTAGCAAGATCGCAGAGGAGAGCGGATGCTTTGAGTAACGCTCAACACTCGCCGCAAAAGCAAGCAGCTCTGTGCGCGTAAAACCGGCACCAGGAAGGATCTCGGTAAGTTCCGGCCTCCCGTAGGTAAGAGTCCCTGTTTTATCGAAGATTATGCTGCGACATGACGACAACTGCTCCAGCGCCGCAGGACGCTTCACCACAATGCCACGTTGGGCTGCCAAGGAAATAGAGCCGATAATCGTAATCGGAATGGCCAGCAAGAGTGGACAGGGAGTTGCTACCACGAGCACTGCGAGGAAACGCGTGGGATCGCCGCTCACGAGATAGGCTATTCCGGCGATCGCAAGCGCAAGCGGAGTATAGTATGCGCCGAGCATATCCCCGAGGCGGCGCAGCGCGGGACGATTCTGCTCAGCCTCCTGCATGACCTTCATGATCTTTGCGTAGCGAGAATCAATCGCAACCCGTGAAGCCTCGATACTTAGCGCCGACTCGCCGTTAATGGCACCGGAGATCACATCGGAGCCCGTCGTCTTTGGAATCAGAAATGGCTCCCCCGTCAAGAAGGACTCGTCCATGGTTCCCTCGCCTTCGACGACAACACCATCGACCGGGCAAAGCTCGTGAGGAAAAATTACTATTCGATCGCCGACTCTGACTTCTTCAGTTGGCACTTCAATAAGGTCTTTCCCG
>JAFLCA010000191.1 GCA_017302875.1 Deltaproteobacteria bacterium | reverse complement strand
CGCGAACGAGGGGTCAGTAGCCGCTCCCACGGCCAGTTTGCATTTTACGCCGCAGCTCATGGAGGCTATCCGTGCGGTAGGATGTGGAGTGGAGTTTGTAACCCTTCACTTAGGCACCGCTAGCTTTTTGCCTCTTTGGAACGAGGGCGAGGAAGCCGCTGTGGAGCCTACGCGACCGGGTCGGGAGCATGGATTCTTCGATACGCGCTTGCTTTCCAAGATCGAGGAAACAAAAGCGCGTGGGGGACGTGTTATCGCTGTTGGCACTTCTGTGGTGCGACTGCTAGAGACCGTTGCGCGACGAGAATCGAACGGAAGCGGTGTTCAACACTTCGCAAGCGATCTATTTATCGAGCCCGGATTCGAATTCCGCTATGTCGACGCGATGGTGACTAACTTTCATCAGCCGCGCACGACTCATTTGCTGCTCGTGCAGGCCTTTATGGGCCGTGATCTTTTGGCGCGCTCGTATGAGTTTGCTTTAGGCCATGAGTTCCGCTTCCTAAGCTATGGCGACGGGATGCTAATTCTATAATCCCAAGCCCGAAAATCCTCATGGCGTCTGTAATTCCTTTGCTGCTAGATTCAATAAAAGCTGCCTTTCCAAGGGATTCACATGAGCACTTCCACTACTAAGCCCGACCTGACCCAAATCATGTTGTCCGTACTTTTTATCAGTGCCTTGGCCTTTGGTAGTTTTTGGGTGTTGCGACCCTTCCTCTCAGCGTTGATTTGGGCGGTCATGATAGTTATTCCAACTTGGCCGCTCATGATGCGTCTGACCGAAAAGCTCGGCGGGCGGCGCGTTTTAGCAACGCTTATTCTCACGTTGGCGCTGTGTCTGTTGGTGTTTATTCCGGTATGGTTTGCCATTCGCACGGTGGTCGTTAATTCCGATACCATTGCCGAGTGGGCATCTAAGGTTTCCCATTTCAAAGTCTCAACTGCGCCGCAGTGGGTTTCAGACCTCCCCGTTGTTGGAAATTCTGCAGCCTCGACTTGGAATCAGTTCGCACTGGCTGAGCATGAGGATATTGAGTCCACCGTCACGCCTTACCTTGTCAGTCTCGTGAAGTGGTTTCCGAGTCAGCTAGGCAATGCCGGAGCGATGTTTATCCATTTCCTTCTCATGCTGGTGCTGTGCGCTATTCTTTATCTGCAAGGGGATATTGGGGCTGCCAAAATTATCGCATTCGCCCGGCGCCTGGCCGGGGATCGCGGTGAGCAGGCCACTATCCTTGCTGCTCAAGCCATCAAAGCTGTTGCGATGGGGATAGTCGTCACCGCAATGGTGCAGGCGCTTGTTGCCGGAGTCGGGCTCGCCTTGGCCGGCATTCCATTTACGCTCCTTCTGACGGCATTGATTTTTTTCTTAAGCATCGTGCAGATCGGAGCGGGCGCTGTGTTGGTGCCGACCATAATTTGGCTCTATTGGAGCGGCAGCTCCGGCTGGGGCACCTTCATTCTAATTTGGTCGGTGCTGGTGATGGGTCTCGACAATTTTCTGCGTCCATTCTTGATTAAGCGCGGCGCGGATCTGCCCATGCTGCTTATTTTTGCCGGTGTCATTGGTGGCGTGCTGACGTTCGGAATCCTAGGCCTGTTCATCGGGCCTGTGATTTTGGCGGTAAGCTATACGCTTTTGGAAGCGTGGGTTGGCGCAGGCACAAAAAAATTCGTATCCACCAATTAGCGCAGCAGATCGGGGGCTTTCCCTCGCTGCGGTTTGACTTACGCGCGAGAGTTAGAGGAAACTCTCAAGGCTAACTTTCTTTCGGCTGCGCACATGCATAATCGATTTACCATTTCAAAGACTGACGGCCTATCGCGGTTGGGAAGTTATCAGACTTCCAACGGAGCCTTCGCGACTCCGAATTTCATGCCTGTCGGTACGCGCGGTAGTGTAAAGGGAGTCGATACTGAGCGTCTCAAAGAAGCAGGCGCTCAAATAATGCTCGTGAATACCTATCATCTTTGGTTGCGTCCGAGCCCTGAGACGGTGCGCAAGCTCGGCGGGATCCATCGATTTGCCGGGTGGGATGGCCCGATGCTGAGCGACAGCGGCGGCTTTCAGGTTTTCAGTTTGGAGAGCATCCGACAGATTTCGGAGGAGGGGGTCGAGTTCCGTTCGCATATCGATGGCTCTCTGTGTTTTCTTTCCCCTGAGAAATCAATCGCGATCCAAGAGGAGCTTGGGGTTGATATCGCTATGGTGCTCGATGAATGTCCCGCTGGGACTCTCGAACATGCGGCAGTTGAAAAGTCTTTGGGACTTACGACCCGCTGGGCGAAGCGTTCCTTGGCTGCGCGGAAGAAAGAAACCACTTCAATCTTTGGGATTACGCAGGGTGGTGTTTTTCGGGACTTGCGCACGCGCGCTGCAGAGGAGATTGGCGCGATCCTTCATGAGGGGAGCGGATTCGACGGCTTTGCAATCGGCGGCCTTAGCGTCGGCGAGCCAAAGCCTCTCATGTACGAAGTCCTAAGTTATCATCCGCAACAACTTCCGCAGCAAAATATTCGCTATTTAATGGGAGTAGGTACTCCGGAAGATATTGTCGAAGCGGTGCACCAGGGCGTGGATCTTTTTGACTGTGTGATGCCCACCCGTTCCGGTAGATTCGGGCGCGCCTTTATTCGAGGCCCCGAGCCCTGGATCAACATCAAGAATGCCACGTTCGCCTTGAGCACCGAACCTCTCGATGCAACTTGCAAATGCTTGGCTTGTCGGCGGTATTCGCGCGGCTACATTAACCACCTGTTCAAGGTGCAGGAGATGCTTGGGCCGCAGTTGGTAAGCCTGCATAACCTTACGCACTATCTTGATCATATGGCAGCCATTCGACAGGCTATTAGCGAATCTCGCTTTGAGGCCTTTTATAAGTCCGAAAAATCGCGCTGGGTATCAGCGCCGCCAGTCGCTGCCGCAGCAGAATAATCGAAGCTTGCAAGTGAAGGCGGCGGACTGTCCTCTGTCGTGCTTGTGGGAAAGGCAGCTAGTCACCTGAAGTTGTGGACTTTTTTATTGCTCGTTACAGTGCCGATCGAGCCTTGCGTGTAGGGCTTTGAAAGTTTGTCCATCTATTCAAAACCACTAGCTTTAATGTTACAAGCAAGGGGCCCGTTTATCGGACTTTTTGGGTTATACCAGTGAAAAATATCAAAGTATTGTTAGCCGCCGCCTTCGCCAATCTCTATCTCAGTTCTATTGTTTTTGCTCAGGCCGCCGCGCCAGCAACCGTGCAGCCTCCCGGGCTGGGCGAAGTATTTAGCCGCATGATGCCGATGTTTGCGGTTGTCTTCTTTATTTTCTACTTCCTCGTGCTTAAGCCGCAGCAATCGAAGCTTAAAGCACAGCAGACTCTGCTTGAGTCCCTCAAACGCGGAGATCAGATAGTGACGACCGGGGGATTGATCGGGCGGATTGCCGGAACAGAGAAAGGCTATATACTCCTGGAAATTGCGCCGAACACTCGCATTAAGGTCGAGAACGCGCATATTGCTCGTCGTTGGGAAGAAGGCGTCGAAGTGTTGCCGAGTGATAAAGCCAAAGCGCAGACAAGTAAGTAGTTCAAAGTAGGATTCAGCATGACAGGCGATTTAAAGAAAAGAGCACTAATCCTTTTTGCCGTTATTATCGCGGCGTTTGTATTTTTGGCTCCCACCGTATTTCGCGAGGAGTTAGGCGGAGGAAAGTGGATCTCGCGTCCGATTTCACTCGGATTAGACCTGAGCGGTGGTGTGCACCTGGTGTACGAAGTTGAAGCCGGTGAAGCTGTTAAGAGCAGCTTGCAAGCCAAGGGCAACGCCATTCGCGCAGATCTCAGACGCGATAAGGTTGCAGTGACCCGCGCGCGCGTCAACGATAAAGGGCAGCTCGAGCTGACGTTGTTGAGTGATCGCTTCGTGGCTCAGACGAAACAGAAGGTGCAAGACAATTATCGCGAACTCTCCTTTGTAGATCAGCGCGATGATTCTGGGAAAATCATTTTGGTGTTCGCTCTCAATGAGCTTGAGGCCCGAAAGATCGAGCGTAAAGCTATAACAGATGCCGTAGAAACTCTGCGTAATCGTGTTGATCAATTCGGTGTCGCTGAGCCTCTCATTCAGAATGTCGGCGAGAATCGTATTCTTTTGCAGATGCCCGGTGTCTCGGACATCGAGTCCGTTAAGAAAGTGGTCGGCTCGGTCGCAAAACTTGAATTTCGTTTAGTGCCGGTCGGTGAGGGGCGCGCAAACGGCGCTACTATGCGTGACCGCAGCAATGCCCCGGTCGTAGTCGAGGAAGATGTCTTGATGACTGGTGACGTGGTCTCCGATGCGCGCGTTGCCTTCCACGAAGGTCAGGTTGAGGTTTCGCTGTCGTTCACCAGCGAAGGTGGACAACTCTTCCGACGCATTACCTCAGAGAATGTCGGCAGAAACCTCTCCATCATTTTGGATGGAGTCGTGTACTCGTCACCGACGATACGTGAAACGATAGCCGGTGGTCATGCCAGCATTTCTGGTGGTTTCACGATGCAAGAAGCCAAGCAGCTCGCCGTTGTGTTGCGAGCAGGTGCGTTGCCCGCTCCGCTCAAGGTTCTCGAAGAGCGAACCGTGGGGCCTTCGCTTGGAAAAGAATCTATTCGTAACGGAATTCTTTCCATCATCGGCGGTTTCGTCTTCATCGTCGGCTTCATGATCGTTTACTACAAGAAGGCCGGCGTCGTAGCTGCGGGGTCTTTGATCCTGAACATGATTCTGATTATGGCAGCGCTTTCAGCCTTCGGTGCAACTTTGAGCTTGCCGGGTTTGGCTGGCTTGGCGTTGACGATCGGTATGGCCGTTGACTACAACGTGCTTATTTTCGAGCGTATCCGCGATGAACTACGTAACGGTGCCGCTCGCGATGCGGCAGTCTCGGCCGGTTTCGAGCGCGCGCTTTCGGCGATTATCGATTCGAACATCACCACCCTCATTACGGGGCTCATTCTGTATTACTTCGGCACTGGTCCGATTCGCGGGTTTGCCGTGACGTTGACGGTCGGTATTCTAACCACCATCTTCGCTGCGACGTATGCCTCAAGAATTTGCTTCGATTACTTCCCCTTGCAGGGCAAAAAAGGACTGTCTGTATAAATTTTAAGGTCGACAGCTATGGAACTTATAAAGAAAGGCTCTCACATTGATTTCATCGGCAAGTGGCCCTACGCGATGTTGTTCTCGCTGGCCATGACGATCGCAAGTATTTGGGTGTGGGTTGATCAGAAGGAAGCGAAGTACGGAGTAGATTTCCGCGGGGGCCACGACATCGTGGTGAGAATCGGCGGAGAAGCCAATAGCGAAACGATTAGAGCTGCTTTGGAAGAGGGCGGCGTTGGTGAAACCATCGTGCAATCCTTTGAGGTTGGCAGTCAGCAATATTCAATCCGCCTGGGTGGAGAGAAGGCTGAAGGCGCTGCGGAAGTCGATAACGCCAAGCTCGTACGTGATAAAGTGCAAGCAGTGCTGGTCAAGAGATTCGGTGGCGATAATGTGGAGATCCTAAAGACCGACTACGTCGGGCCGACCGTTGGAAAAGAGCTCCGAACCAAGGCGCTCCTTGCCACCATGCTAGGACTCTTAGGCATCTTGATTTATTTGACCTTCCGATTCGAGTTCGCGTTCGCGCTGGGTGCGGTAGTGGGGGTATTCCACGACGTGATGATTTCGACCGGCCTGTATCTATTCTGCGGCTACCAAATAAACATGGGCACGATCGCGGCGGCACTGACCATCGTCGGCTACTCCGTGCACGATACCATCGTTATCTTTGACCGCGTGCGTGAAGAGATTTACAAGCGTAAAGACTTTAATCTGGCCGATTTGATGAACGAGTCTATCAATGCGACCATGTCGCGAACCATTATCACGACGTTACTGACCCTGTTCTCGGTCGTAGCCTTGTTGATTTTCGGCGGTGGATCGATCTCCGATCTGAGCTTCTATCTCTTCGTTGGTATTATCTGCGGGACGTACTCGACGATTTACGTCGCGTCTCCGGTTGTGCTGGCGTGGGATCATTTCCGCAGCCGCAAGTACAAGAGCGCGGAGCAGCCGGTTTAGGGAATATCAGCAGTCAGAATGACAGGGGCGAAGTTAGAAAGGGGAATCTAGCCTCACTGGCCCAACCGTGTCAGCGCCTAACGCCGATACACGTACAGTCCACAGTTATGCTTGTCTTCTGATAACTATTACCCCACTGTTCCCGACCTGTCATTGCGAGCGGAGACTCTGCACTAGCTTTCGCCCTGCCAGCACCACAGCGTGGCACTTGTCTCGCCGAAGCTTTGGCGCAGGCGGAATCCCCCGCTCAGGATCCACTGAGAATCCTTGCTCCATTGAAACTTGTTACGATTTCTTCCGAAATGAAGAAGAAGCCGTAGCCAACAACGTTGGCAAAAGAGGCAGCTAAGGATCCTTATCGGGGGATTGCTTCGGGCATGAGCCCTCGCAATGACAGGGGCGAGTTTCCAAAGGTGAAAACCATTACCTCAAGGTTCCAAATCTGTTGAGCCCTCGCAATGACAGGGGCGAAGTTAAAAAGGAGAATCTAATCTCACTGGCCCAACCGTGTCAGCGCCTAACGCCGATACACATACAGTCTACAGTTATGCTTGTCTTCCACCGCCACTTCTTCGTCGGCGTGGTGGTCGATTCTAAAGGTGTTGACCAAGAACACAGAACCCTTAGGCAACTCTTGCTGTACCTTCTCCCATAGCCGTGGCATCGGATCTGGGGCCAGAAACGCGTAGACAAAATCGAAGGGCTTAAAGTCCATGCCCCAAAAGCTGGTGAATTGTATCTTTACTCGTCCGCCAAACGGCAGTGCCCTCAGGAATGCAACAGCGAAGGGCAGTGGTGCAATCTCCGCCCCATAGAACTTT
>JAFLCA010000190.1 GCA_017302875.1 Deltaproteobacteria bacterium | reverse complement strand
AAGGGCGGCAGCGGTGGTGAACCAGACGATCAAGGCAAACAGGAATGGCTGAGAAACAGCGGGCTCGCGAAATGCCAATTGCAAAAGAAAGAATGCCGGGAAGGTCAGACTTAGCGAAACAGTCCAGGGCAACGAGCCAAAGGTAAGTACCAGCAAACAAAGCGCGAGATCACCGGAAATTCCAACGCCTGCCCCACTCTGCACGAACAAGCACCACCAGCCAGCCCCGATCGCTCCAAGCGCGAGAGCGTACGAGTATAATGCGCGGGTACTGCGGGCAGAGCGGCTGCGGTACAATAAAAGTAACTGTGCTAAGACCAAAAGCGCCGCGCTCGCAGCGAGCGTTCCATGCAAATGCTGCGTTGCAAAAATCGCGCTGACAAGAATTGCCGTGTACATCAGCGAAATCAGCGGCAGCCTCCAAGACAACTCGGCTTTCAGCTCCTCCATGAAATACAGTGAGGAGTCCTGCATGAGAACGCCGTTGATGGCCGTGTCTGAAACAGCCGCGCTCGGCGCCGAGAATCCACCTGATGGCGTTAACGGCTGGCTTAGCGGTATCGCACCAATCGCCGCAAGTGAGTGTGCCGGACGAAAAAGCGATCGGAATAACAGAACCAGATATGCCAGACATATCAGGAGCGGTCCGCGCGTCTCTTGATGCAGCGCGCGATTAGCCAGTTTAACATCCACCAGCCAGAAGCAGGTTAATACCACTGCGCTCAACAAACAGATGGCGAGCGCACTGCTCCACGTTAGCGGAACGAGCACGAAGAGCACGAGTATGATTGCCATCGGCATGAACACGCTGAGCAGCGCTTCTTGCCCTAAGAGTAGCGAAGAAATACTCAGTAAGAGACACAGCGCCACGACATGGAAGGTTAACAGGCGCACCGAGTAAACACGCAGCGCGCTCTGCACCACGGTGTTAACCACCAGTAAGTATGCAATGGCAGCCAATTTAAAGATGCTCGCACTGAGCGGCTCGTGCAGAGCAGCGCCGACAGAAACGTACAGGATGAAAACGAAGATCTCTGGAAGTATGACAACGCGCTGAAAACTGCGCGCATCACCAACCGGAAGGCGTCCGTAGCTGCGCACAAAACGGGCAATATGTTCGAATGCGGCCACGAATCGCCCTCGTTGCTTACGTTACTTCTGGATCCATAGCTTTGCCGCAGCCGGCGCAAACCACCAGCCCGGTGACCGTTGGAGGTAACTGGGCTTGATGAGAAAAGGTCACAACGTATCGCCGGGACCGACAGCTGCGACATTCTGGAAGCGAGTTATCCGCATCGAGGAAAAGCTGCTTTGATGTCGCCAGCACATATCGGTTGAGAAATGCGTCTAGATCTATTCCGTCCGGTGAAGCAGACTGAGGCGCGCCTACGATTTCTTTAACGCGACTCAAGAAAGCTTCATTCTGAGCTTGCGGCGAGGCTTTCACGATGTAGTCCACGGCGCCGTCTTGGATGAAGCGCTGCTTTAAATGTACAGAAGGATTGCCGGTGAAAATAATGATGTAGGCAACTCGCCCGGCGCGCTTGATGTTCGTGAACAGTAATGAACCAGATTTGTCATTCAACCCGATATCGAGAATGGCGAGTCGAAACTCTTCCTGCTTTAGCGACTCTTCGGCTGCCCCGACACTTTCGCAGGCAACCACGGAATATCCGGCTTCGCAGAACAATCGCTCAAGACGCTCGCGCTCCTGCTTGCCGTCCTCGACGACCAAAATATCTTTCATATGAAAATCCCTTTGAACACTGCAGCGGTTTTTTTCATCCTACTTGAGGGAGAGTCTTTTCGAAGCCCCTCCCGGAACCGCCCTTGTTTTCACCTCGGTGCAAGCTAGGGCCTCTAATTCTTAATACTTATTGATGCGCGAACAGGTCTGTATTGTTCTAAATGAACGCGAGAGTACCAAGGCAAAAGCTGCCGAAGCATTAAGCTCGCGCCTACGTGATGCTGGTATAACGTCATCTCGAATTCCAGTTACCAACGAAATCGAGTCAGTTTTAAAACAGCGATTGCCTCGCATCGTGGTAGTTGATTACCTCCTCGGCGATTTCAGTACCGGCCTCGATATTCTAAATGGACTGAATACGCTCGACGCAGATCGTCGTCCAAAAGTGATTTTCCTAACTGACGAGCCTAGCGTCCAAGTCGCGGTCGAGGCGCTTCGCGAAGGTGCTTCCCACTATATCGAGCTCGATGACGCCCAAGCTATTGATAAGGTCACCGCTGAAGTGCGTGAACTATTGAGCGCCGCCCCCGCTGCAGGACCTGCGGTTCCAGTGTATCCAAAGATTGATGATCTTGTTTTCGCAGCTCCGGCGTCGTTACGCGTAAGAAATCAAATTCAAGAAGCCGCCCTAACCCGCGCCCCAATCGTATTCCTTTACGGCAAACTCGGATCTGGGATAAGCACCGCAGCTCGAGCTTTACAAGGATTGCAGGTCAGCGCTGCATATTCTCGCTCAATCGATCTCCGCCACACAGAGCACTGTCTTCTGGAACTCTGTGGATTATCTCCCGTCCGTGAAGAGCTGCGTTTGGGAAGCACGCTATCGCTGATTGTGGAACATATCGAGGAAGAGGATGGTGCATTTCTTGCTCATCTTGCAGCACACCGGGAATCGCTATGGCCGGCATCTGGTGCATCCGAGAACAGCTCCTTCTTGATCGTTTGTTCCAGCGATGCACAGACCTTACGCGCCTGGCAGAGTCAGCTCTCCCCTGTCGTCATTGAACTCCCAGCGCTCGCGGAGCGCAAAGAAGATATTGCTCCTCTGGTTCAGCGTTTTGTACGAGAGGCTGAAGAGTGTTCAGGCCGTAAACTAAAACCATTCGCCCCAGAAGTCGTCACTTGGATAGCGACACAACAATGGAACGGAGATATGCGACAGCTACGCTCGGTCGTAATTGATGCCGCGATCGGGGCCAGTTTTGGTGAAGAAGAAGTTCGTTCCGCGATTGAAGCACGGTTGGAGCTTTGGAATGAGCAGCATGGGCAACGGGAAAGCATATCCCTTGATCCCCTCGCTGCGGCCGCCGCCTTAGAAGTGGCGGGCTATCGTTATCAAGCTGCCGCAGCTCGCCTCGGTTGCTCCACCCGCGCACTGTACGCACTGCTTCATCCAGAACCTCTTAAGAAGGATGTGCGCGCATGAATCAGGCAGCCTCAGGACGTTTCATCGTGGGAGTGCTCGGAAGCGCGGATTTCTGCCGACGCGTGCAGGCGTTGATCGCCGGCTTCGACACTTCAGTGGAAGTGGTGCACGGAAATCTCAGTGAAGGCTGGAGTCTGGTTGTGACGCATAGGCCTCAATGCCTTATTCTGGAAATCGGACTCTATCACGGAGAGAAACTTCACACCGCTTTGCGCAAATTCTTGCAACAATTGCGTGAGCGAAGTGGCGATGAAGTCTTCGTAACCGCCGCCCTGATGGCCCCTGAAAAACTTTCCTACGGCGGAGATTTACTATTCGCGGAACCCGCAACATTGAAGCCTTCCGGGTTTATCGATTCTTTCATTGCCCTGGCGCCCGGTTCCATGCCGTCCGTTCCAGGACTTACGGAACAGCTGCAAAACTTAATCTCGCTTGTTCGCCTTGAATTTGCACGACGAGCCGAAGGGAAAAAGCCCCTGCCCTGTCTAGGCACTGCCGGATGGGTTCAAAGTTTGGCTGACCCGCAAAGCCGCGAGCTTTGGATGCGCTGGCTTCCGCGCTATGCCACCTATACCAACGAAAATCCAATCATCATCGGTCGCACAGGTACGGGAAAAACCAACCTGGCCCTGGCGCTACATATTCTTTCAGGCCGCAGCGGACAGTTTGTCAGCATTACGCCGCGCGATTTCTCTTCTTCAGAACTCGTGCAAGCCGAACTTTTCGGAGCGGTAGCCGGAGCATATACCGGAGCCGTCGACAAATGGGGTCTGGTCAAAAAGGCCGAAAAAGGAACCCTCTTTATTGACGAACTTCAGAGCATCGACAAAGAATTGCAAGGCAAACTCATCACCTTCATCGAAAACAAATTTTATCGGCGCGTCGGAAGTGCCGAGACCGTAGAAGCTGATGTTCGCTTTGTCTTCGCCTCGAACATGACGCTTTCGGAAATGATGGCGACTAATGTGTTACGCCACGACTTCGCCTACCGCCTCGAACGAGTACAGCTCGAGCTAGCCGATCTTCAAACAAGAAGACTCGACATCACCGCGGCACTGGCCTACGCGCTTGCCAAAGTATACCGACAACGCCCCCACGCCGTGCATATCGAGGGCGTCACGAGTGGCGCATACCGACAGCTCTTCGGACACTCCTGGCCCGGAAATCTACGCCAGCTCGAGAACAATGTCGCGCAGCTATGCGAGATGACCGATATGCGCGCCACAAAGATCATCGACGAACAAGTCGTATTGGACGTGTTTAAATCCCGGATCTCCGGAGCGGCAGCCACTGCCCCAGAAATAATTGCTGAAGCTGCGGTGGGATTCGCCAATCGCGCCCTGCGAGAATCGGTGACATCGCTCGATGATAGTGTTACAAAGTTTGTGGAGTCCGTGCGTCTTACGGCCCTTGAAGCAAAGGGTGGAGACGTTCAGCGCGCTTCCGAGGCAATCCAGGATAGTAGCGCCGCTCTGACCCTGTTTGTGCAGGGACGCGAAATCAAGAACACTACCGCGAAGCGATGAAGACTGTTTCCTTAGAAGAATTTCAGAAACTGGTCGGAATATCCGACAAGGCACTGGTCTGGCTGCTCACCCAAAATCTCCTGCAGTGTCAGACCACAGCAGACCGCGGCTTGTGCGTTGATTTGGAGTCCGTGGACACCGAGAATCTGCGAAAGGCCATCCTTGCGCGCAGGGATAGCGTACTTGAGGAACGCAAAGATATTATTGTCGAGCGATTAGGCAACGCGGTACGCGATGAGCTTCAATCTATAGTCGATGAAGCAATCGGCCATTACATTGCCGAGGGATCCAAAGAATGAATCGTATCATAGCAATTATTGGTGTCGTCGCGGCGGTATTACTGTTATCGCCATACTTAGGAATTAATTTCTTTGGGGACTCTGCACCGTCAGAGGAGAGCTCGGCAGTGACCGCAACAAGTGAAGCGCCCCAAGAACCCGCTGCACCCCCTCCTGCAAAGGAACAAACAAAACGCAAACAGCCGAGAGTCGAGGATATCTTGGCTCACCCCAGTGAAGATCATGGCGCTGCTTCCTCCCAAAAATTGTCTGACATAGAGCGACTGCTGAATCACAATGGTGAAGATAAATAAGATATATACTCGTCAGGGCGATGACGGCACGACGGGCCTCGTCGGCGGCGCTCGCGTGACGAAGGACTCCATGCGAGTCGAGAGCTACGGCGAAGTAGATGAACTAAATTCAGTTTTGGGCTGGGCTCGCACACTTAGTGAGCGGGACAAAGCGCAAACGCTCGTTGAACAATTGACCTCCATTCAGAATGATCTCTTCGATATCGGCTCGGAGCTTGCGACGGCGCCCGGCAGCGAGTGGCCTGGAATGATTACCATTGGCGATCGCCATACTGCTCAGCTAGAGAAATGGATTGATTCCCTTATGGAAGGTATTCCAGAGCTTCGATCGTTCGTATTACCCGGCGGAACTGAACTAAATGCTGCGTTGCATGTTTGCCGCACCGTATGCCGTCGTGCTGAACGCTGCGTACTACGCCTCTCGCGTACAGAACAAGTTTCCCCGCACGTCATCATTTATCTGAATCGTTTAAGCGATCTTTTATTCGCGATGGCACGTTACGAATCCCACCGCACCGGAAAGCCCGAATACTTATGGGTACCCGGCAAGAGCTGAGCGTCCGCTCAGCGGGTAGCCGAGACGCCTGCCCCCTCAAGGAACACCAGACGCCCGCCGAGGAGTCCCGTGTAAACCACCAAGCCGAAACAAACCACAAGCGCAATCAAGTAGAGAGCGCGAAACAATTTCGGATTATGCGTGGCGTGAGCCGATAGAAATTCGAGAGCGGCGCACGGGAAGATTAAAAAAAGTAAAAGACGGCCGGCGTTGTGATGTTGGCGAATGGTTTCATCCGAAACGATGAAGGTCTGATTGGCTGAGTCACTGGCCCAATATCCACTAAAGAAAGCAGCTACAACAAATACCGCCGCGAGAATAAGGTTGATTCGAATGGCGGCGCGGCAAGCGCTCGACGGACGAATCATGCACCATATTTCAAGCAACGTGGCGACGCTGATTAAGGCGAGCGGAAAGGCAGTCAGCGGAGGATGAAGATGTATCACAGGAGCTATGTAGTACTTTCCACGTTGAGCTGGGCTCGAGCAGAAAATTGCTTTTGCTGTCGGATAACGCCAATGAATTTATAGTGTCACTTGAGTCGCTTTAGAGCAACTATGGTTACGTCATCCTTAAGCATCCGCTCATCGCGGAAACGATCGAAGTCAGAAAGCACCGTTTCGATAATGTGTGCTACGCCTGCCTCTGGCTTGGAGGCAGCCAGCGCCGCAGACAGACGGTCAAATCCGTAGAGTTCGTTACTTCGATTGGACGCCTCGGAAATCCCGTCGGTGATCAGCATAAGCACATCACCCACTTCGAGTTTTGATTTCTCGTGGCTATATTCCCCGTCGGGTATGAAGCCCAGAGGGAAGCCACTGCCCTTTAATTGCTCGACCGTCCCGGTCGCACGATGCAGGACGAAGCCCGGAGGATGTCCGGCCCGAGCAAAATCTATCTCACCGCTGGCCGGATCATACAGACAAGAACTTACAGTCACAAAACGTCCCGCCGGTAATTGTGGAGACATAAGCCGATTCATCTGTCCCAAAAGTTCATGGGGGACTTCCCGACCGGCTGCCGAGAGCGCGAGTTTTGACATGCTGCCAATCAAGGCGGCAGAAAGCCCATGCCCCGTTACGTCAGCAATTTGCAGAGTCACTTTCCCGCTCTCGCCGACATTCACAAAATACCAG
>JAFLCA010000019.1 GCA_017302875.1 Deltaproteobacteria bacterium | reverse complement strand
CAGAAATTTCCTTCGGCACCTTCCCATACCTCTTTGCGTGCTGATCGCCGCGGCGATTTGTTCCGAGTACCTGAATACCCTTGTTGCGAAGCCGGAATACCTTCCCCGACGCGGTACCAGCTGGCACCTTCATCTTGGTCAGGCCTTCAAGCGTGGGCACGTCGATCTCGGCGCCCAGCACAGCGGTTGCGTATGAAATCGGAACTTCGCATAGAAGCTCGCTCTCATGGCGTTCGAAAATTGCATGCTCTTGAACTGAGATTTGAACATAGAGATCACCGGAAGGGCCGCCGCCAGTTCCAGCCTCGCCCTCGCCGCGCAGCTTCAGACGCTGGCCGTGATCGATGCCGGCAGGGATCTTAACGCTAACTTTTGTGGCTGCGGTACGAAGCCCAGTGGCCTGACACATACCACAGGGATTCTTGATGCTCTGACCGTTACCGCCGCAACCGGGGCACGTTCTGCTAATCGTGAAGAAGCCCTGCTGGATGCGAACCTGTCCGGCACCGCCGCACTGTCCGCAAGTCTCCGGCTTCGATCCGCGCGCCGCGCCGGTGCCGTCACAACTGTCGCACATAATGCGACGGTCGATTTTGATTTCCTTTTCAGCGCCGAATACTGCTTCTTCAAAGGTAATTTCTAAATCGTATTTCAGATCCCGACCGGCACGCCCGCGACTGCGCCTTGAACTTGCCGCGCCACCGGCAGCACCGCCAAAGAACGAACTAAAGATGTCACCGAAAATATCTTCAAAACCGGAGAAGTCGCCAGCGAAGCCATTAAAACCTCCGCCACGATGATCAAACGCCGCATGACCGAACTGGTCGTAGCGCTGCCGATTTTCAGCATCACTTAGAATGGAATATGCGTGAGTCGCTTCCTTGAACTTCTCTTCCGCCTCTTTATTGCCGGGGTTACGGTCAGGGTGAAAGAGAAGGGCCTTCTTTCGATAGGCCTTCTTGATTTCATCGACGGTGCAAGTTCTTGAAACTTCGAGAACTTCGTAATAATCGCGCTGGGACACGCCTCAACCTCAAAATTTTGCATCACTCCAAAGCACAACGACCGAGGTGATGTGTACTCAACGGCGCAGCGCTGTGTGTAACAACGCCGCGCCGAATGGAGGTCTATTTATTTATTGTCGCGAACTTCTTCGAAGTCAGCGTCAACAACGTCTCCGTCCTTCTTCGCTTCACCGGCATCTGCTGTTCCGTTGCTGGCTGCGCCATCAGCGGAAGCTTGGGCTCCAGCCGAAGCCTTCTTGTATACCTCTTCCGAAAGCTTGTGGCTTTCGCGAGTGAGGTTTTCGGCTGCTTTGCGAATCGCATCCGGGTCCTTGCTTTCCAAGGCGGTCTTCGCTTCAGCAACTGCCGTGTCGATCTTCCCCTTCTCTTCAGGTGAAAGCTTCGAGCCTAAATCAGCCATTGAACGCTCGGTCGCATAGACGAGAGAGTCGAGCTGATTACGGATCTCAATGAGCTCGCGCTTCTTCTTGTCTTCATCAGCGTGAAGCTCAGCGTCCTTAACACGCTCCTTGATTTCCGCTTCCGTGAGACCAGAACTTGCCGTGATCTTGATGGACTGTTCCTTGCCCGTACCGAGATCCTTAGCAGACACGTGCACGATACCGTTGCCGTCGATGTCGAAGGTGACCTCAACCTGCGGAACGCCGCGCGGTGCCGGAGGAATGCCGACAAGCTCGAATCGTCCAAGTGTCTTGTTATCTGTAGCCATCTCGCGCTCGCCTTGCAGAACGTGGATCGACACTGCCGGCTGGTTATCAGAGGCGGTCGAGAAGATCTGCGATTTGCGAGTCGGAATGGTTGTGTTCTTCTCAATAAGTTTGGTCGCAACACCACCGTAGGTCTCGATACCGAGACTGAGCGGGGTAACGTCCAACAGAAGAACGTCTTTCACATCACCCTGGAGAACGCCGGCCTGCACTGCAGCACCAACTGCCACTGCCTCGTCAGGATTAACGCTCTTCGAAGGTTCCTTGCCGAAGATTTCTTTTACGCGAGCTTGTACAGCCGGCATACGGGTCATACCACCGACAAGAATTACCTCGCCGATCTGGTCAACACGAACGCCCGCATCTTTGATAGCCGTTCTGCACGGAGCAGTCAGGCGCTCAAGGAGATCCGCGCACAACGCTTCAAACTTGGCGCGCGATATCTTGATATTCAAATGCTTCGGACCTGAGGCGTCGGCCGTAATGAACGGCAAGTTAACGTCCGTCTCAAGAGCAGTCGAAAGCTCATGCTTGGCTTTCTCAGAGGCTTCCTTCAAACGTTGCAGCGCGAGAGTGTCCTTGCGCAGGTCGATGCCTTGGTCTTTCTTGAATTCATCAGCAAGGAAATCAACCAATTTGTGGTCGAAGTCTTCACCGCCGAGATAGGTATCACCGTTCGTCGACTTAACTTCGAAAACACCTTCACCAAGTTCAAGAATCGAGATGTCGAACGTACCACCACCCAAGTCAAACACGGCGATGGTCTTCTCTCCCTTCTTATCGAGACCGTAGGCAAGAGCAGCTGCCGTCGGCTCGTTGATGATGCGCTGCACGTTAAGACCGGCAATACGACCAGCATCTTTCGTGGCTTGGCGCTGTGCGTCATCGAAGTACGCAGGCACAGTGATGACAGCATCCGTCACCTTCTCGCCGAGGTAATCCTCAGCGGTTTGCTTCATCTTGGTGAGGATCATCGCGGAGATTTCCTGCGGGCTCTTGCCCTCGCCGCGCAGTTTTACCCAAGCGTCCCCGTTCGGAGCCTTGGTCAACTCGTAGGGAAGAACCTTGCGAGCCTTCTCAACTTCCGGAGAATCAAACTTACGTCCGATTAGACGCTTCACTGCGAAAATCGTGTTCTTGGGATTTGTAACCGCCTGACGACGAGCGACTTGCCCGACCAGACGCTCACCAGATTCGTTGACCGCCACAACCGAAGGGGTCGTACGAGAGCCTTCGCTATTAGCGATTACCGTGGGGCTTCCGCCTTCCATTACAGCTACGCAGGAGTTCGTAGTTCCCAGGTCGATACCAATTGTCTTAGCCATTATAAAGTCTTCCTTATCTAAGTGTTTGAAATCTATAGGTTTAACTATCCCGATCCGGGAATGCGAACCTTAGTCTTATAGCTAAACATCGAGGGCCCAAGATTCAAGCCCTCGTTACCACAAATAAAATCGCGAAAATGCCTACTTAGCCCTCTCGCCGCCTTCCCCCTCGGAGTCCGTGCCGGCAGCATCAGCCTCAGAGTCTTGCTGGGCGCCGTCCTTCCCAACTGCTACTACCACATCTGCCGGGCGAAGCAGCTTATCTTTGTAAAAATAAGCCTTCTTGAACTCGTTAATCACCGTTCCAGGCTTAGCATCATCAACGGTAATTTTGCTGAGCGCCTGATGCTGAACGGGGTCGAACTCCTTACCGAGTGCGGACACGGCGCGAATTTCCCAGCGACCAAGCACGTCAACGAAACCCTTGTGAATCAGCTCCAATCCGGCCTTGAGCTTGGCAGGATCGGCATTACTGTGACTGAGGGCCAATTCCATGTTGTCGAGAACCTCAAGAAGGTCCAAAACCATGCGCTCGCCTTGATATTTGAGGAGCTCGCTGCGCTCTTTGAGGGCGCGTTTTTTATAGTTCTCCATATCCGCAAGAGCACGCAGATACTTGTCTTTACTCTCCTCCACCTCCGCACGAAGCTTGCGAACCTCCTCGCTCGATGCCTCAGCGCAGGACGAATTGTCAGGAGCACCCGCAGCGGCAGCGTTCATCTCCGCACCCTCCTCGAGGGCTGAGAAATCGGCATCCCTGCTTGAAGAGGCTCCGGCTGATTCTGTGCTGCTCGAGTTGTCAGAGTGATCGTCTTTCTTTCTATTCTTAAATCCCATGCCATCCTTAGGCTTCTATGCTGATAAGTGTGCGATGTTATTGATGCGCAATATTGCTGTTCGCAGGATTAGAGATATAATCATTCGACCGCCGTTTTGCAATCTTGGGGCCATTAAACAAGGCAAAAGGGGCTGCCGGAGCAGGATCTCCGTCAGATATCGCGACGCTTTTCCTAAATTCCCTGTATTTTTTCTGAAGGACGCTGTGGCGACGCTCCCGGCCCATACGCTCGAAGGCATCATTATCAGAGCCCACCCCAGCGGAGAATCTGATCTCGTGCTGCGCATCATCTGTCGGGACGAGGGCAAAATTTCAGCTATGGCTAAGCACGCTCGCACCAGCAAACGCCGGTACGGGAGTCGGCTTGATCTCTTTGATCGCGGGTCATTTGAACTCAAGAAAGGTCGCGGGTCGCTTCTGCTGGTGGATAAATTCTCCCCCGCCCCCGCCTTTAGAAATCTACGCGACGATTTAGCGAGACTCACCATCGCCTCGGTGATCTGTGAAAGCTTCGATTACTTACTCCTAGAGGGGGCCGGCGACGGGGACGACGTGTTCTCCCTGCTAAATTCAGGACTCGAAGCCCTCGATCAAACGCGCACCCTCAAAGAGTCACTGCGGGCCTGCCACACCGTTCTCGGAAATTTGTTAACGCTAGCGGGATTCCTGGATCCAGCGCAGCAACCTGAGCCCAGCGCTAAAAATTTATTCAGACTCTTACAGCATCTTGAGACTTGCTCCGAAAAGGAGCTGCAGAGCAAAGCGAGTTTGATTCAGTTGGTGGAGTCCCTACGTGCCACGTAGGACAGTACGCACCATTCGATCGTAACGCGCTTCAGTGGAACCAGTATTAGAAGTGGATCCTGATCGGGGGATCCGTCCGTAACCGGACGAGACTCGCTCCCTTTAGGGAGCGGTTGCTTCCCATCTTCGCTAAAGCTTCGACGGGCATGAGCCCTCGCAATGACAATGCCGGATTGCCTTGAAATTTCGCCCCTGTCATTGCGAGCGGGAAATCTGCACATCCCTTAACCCCGCCACAACTACAGCGCGGCAATCCCCCGATCAGGATCCACTGAAGATTCTTGCTTCGTTGAACTACGTTACGATCCCTCTTCAAAGAGAAAAACACATCGCAACCAATAGCACTGGCAAAAGGAGCAGCTAAGGATCCTTATCGGGGGATCCGTCCGTAACCGGACGAGACTCGCTCCCTTTAGGGAGCGGTTGCTTCGGGCATGAGCCCTCGCAATGACAGAGACGAAATTTCGGGGCGCCCCAACCTTGTCGCTGCAAACTTTTTTGCGTTCTTTTTTTGTTAATGGCAGCCGCAACCAGGAGTGCAAGATTTTGCGGGCTTAGCCTTGGAATCCGAGTCAGATTTCGATTCCGTCTTAGCGCTGTCTTTAGATTCTGAGCTGCTCTTCGACTTCGAACCGCTGCTAGAGCTTCCCGAAGATGCGTAATCAGTTTTGTACCAACCACTTCCCTTCAACTGAAATGACGCGTTCGACACCATCTTCGTAACCTTGGTGTGCTTGCCTTTTTCCAAACAGTTGGGGCATTCCTTGAGCGGCTTGTCGCTCATTTTCTGGATCGCCTCTACCGGGCCGCAGACCGGACAGTCGTACTCGTAAATTGGCATATGAAAACCGTAAACTCTTAAACTACTTCTCTTTCATGTTATGGGCCTCAACCTCCTCAGAGGGAGCCTAATGTCATCCATTTAAGCATCACGGGCAGTTACGTCAAGGGTATGAGGCCGACTTAGGCCGCTAAGTAAGCTAAACAATAACGTTTTGGGCAAGAAACAATCGCTAGAACAAGAAGCTCGTAACCATGCCTAAAGCCTCGCGCTTCATTTTAAAGGCGTAATCGACAAGTGTAGTAACCAACGCAGCTTTCAAGAAATAGAGCCCTAAAAGCAGCACGATCGGGGTTATGTCGACCGCTCCCCCGATTAAGGGGATGTAGCGACGAAGAGGTCTCAACAAGGGTTCCGTGGAGGAATTTAAAAAACGTACGAGCGGATTATAAGGATCGGGGTTAACCCAAGAAATCACTGCTCGAGCGATCACCAGAAAAATTACCATGCTAAGAAGCATGTCGAGAACAGTGGCAATGCCTGTGAGGATGTTAGCAAAAATAATCATAGCGCAATTCTCCCGACGCTGTTCTCAATTGGATAATTCTAGATGAGGTTGAGGGGGATGAGCAAGAAGCTCGATCGAGCGCTTAGCCCTTCGCTTCTGCGCCGCCAAGAGGATTGGCAAAGTCTTCCGGCGAAACGATTTCCGTCACGCGTACACCGAAGCGATCATTTACGATTACGGCTTCGCCACGTGCAATGAGCTTCCCATTCAATCGAACGTCGAGCGGTTCGCCTGACATCTTCTCAAGCTCAATCACCGAACCTTTGGCAAATTTCAACAGTTCACGCACGTCGGTCTTACTGCGTCCGAATTCAACGGTCACGCGCATACTTACGTCGCTAAGAAATTCCAAGCTGCGAGATTGTGCGGTCTCAGCCATTGTCGTCCGGTCCCCTAAAAAAGTCCTTCCTTTTGGCCTGAAAGGCTCTAAGGATTCACTATGTTCAGATGTGATTCGCGGGCCAGGGTGCGCAGAAATTTACGGCGCCACTAACCCATTGACTTTACAGGCACATTACCGGCCATTTTAAGCCAGCCCAGGCTACATAGGACCGCCAATAGCCAGAGCAGCGTGAGCGCCTGTCCAAAACCCAGCCCGGCAACCTGCAGCAAGAACGGCGCGGGCGTTAGGCGCCACAGCCCGAGCAACGGAGAAAAGGTCCAGTCCAGATAAAGGCGATCATCAGAGAAAACGTCGAGGCCATTGCTTGCAAGTTGCGCGTGGTAAAATGAAAAAATTTCGCCACAACAGAAATAAGCCTGTTCGAGCATACAAAGTCCAAGTATCCCAAAACTAAGGGTACGAAATCGACCGGACTGCCACACGAAGGCCAGGGGCAGTAGAAGAAACGGGACCACGAGGAGGAGGTAGCGCGGGCCGAGGGCGAAACCACCATGCCAGTCGGTACGCGAAGCGATGACGAAATATCTGACCGTGATTCCCACCAGAATCACCTTAGCCACCCACGGCAAAGCACGTGAGAAGTAGCGCCAAGACACAAGCGCCCACAAAACAATCGGAACGAAAATGAAAATTCCCTTTCCTCCAGAAAACAAAAGGCCATAGAGGCTCTCTATCGGAACGGTGAAAAAGCCATATCCATAGAGCTTCGCTGTTTCGAGACGAACGTAGCGACCTGTTTCGAAGATGTTTCCAAAGCGCTGGTAATTATAGACCGCCACAGTGCTAAGCGCCGGAACAGCTCCTAGCAGAAAAGCAGTCATTCCTTGCAGTGAGGACTTTCTGAAAAGCTCTCGCACCGCATTTATGCGCGGTGAAACCAAAACCAAGAAAAAGGGGAACCATAGCAGTGTTGAAATATGCGCAGCACAAGCCAGTCCGAATAAAAGCCCCGAAGCTTCTAGCATGAACAAGGGTGCCGTTGAGGTCTGAGTGCCGCGAGCACGCATGAGGAAATAAAATGACCAGAGCAGAAAAGCCAACGCCGGGACTTCACTGAAATCAGTTCCTGAGTAACTCCAGAGCGGTGTGGCAAATGCCAATACAGCTGCGCCAAAGAGTGCTGCCTGCGCTGAGGCAGCGAGAACCAGCAAAGTCAGAAAGAACGCTGTGACACAAAGCGCCCCAAAAAACGGACCTTCAAAGGAAGCGACGAAGCGCCGTGCGTGCGGAAGACGGGGCCCAGAAATTTTTCCTTGCAGAGAGTCTCCAAACACACCGACATAGTGGCTAGCCGGCAGCTTGATAGCATCGTCCGCAGCAATCCTCTGACTGAGGGGCTCGGCCAGGTGAATCATCGGTGAGAGGAGTAAGGGTTGTAGAGGCCCAAAAATGGAGTAGCGCTCCCCGTCAATCCCACGCGCCAAACCAAACCCAGGCCACACCTGTAAATCTTCGGTAACATTCCAGCGCTGATGAAACGCTAAGGACTCCGCGGTTCGAAATTGAATCTCGCCGTCCGGCGAGCGCACCGCGGCAACATTCGCCACGACATACACGAAGAAACTCGTGAAAAAAACGAGAAGGGCCAAGCGCATGTGAGCTGTCCTATGCCGCGGTGTCGGCGCGCGATCCAAAAAGAGCGCTGCCAACTCGCACAATATCAGCACCTTCCTGAATTGCGATATCAAAATCGTTTGACATGCCCATACTTATCTTCAACCCATGTATGTCCAAGCGGTTACGCAAGGCGTGCAGCTTCGCAAAATCCGGGCGCACATCCTCACGGTTCGGGTATTCGCGGGTGATGGTCATGAGACCTGTAATGTTTAAATTTAGATAGTGCGAAGCCGCGATGGTGCAGAACGCCGCCACCTCATCTTCCAGAAATCCGCTTTTATTTTCGTCCTGTGATATGTTTACCTGCAAAAAGACGTCCTGGACCTTATCGATTTTGGCGGCGGCACGATTCACCGCTTCAGCTACTTCGGGGCTGTGAATGCTTTCAATAACATCAAAGAGCTCTACCGCGAGAGCTGCCTTGTTTCGCTGTAAGGGTCCAATGAGGTGACTAATCATGGGGGAACCAAGCAATGAACTTTTGGTTTTGAACTCCTGCACGTAATTTTCACCGAATACGGCGACGTTCCCCTGCGCGCGACAGAAATCTCGATAGGCGAGCATTTTGTGAATGGATTGTTTTTTACTGACTGCAACGAGGGTGATATCGGCAGGAGTCTTGCCAATCAATTGCGCGCTGCTTGCAATTTTTTCCGCAATTTCAGTGAAACGATTCTGCAACTCACGCTCAGCGTCCATCGGTCAGCAGCCCACGGTTTCGAAGTGCCTGCATGAAGGCACACACATTAAGTCCAACTACATTCGTATAAGATCCCTCAATACGCTCGATGAACTGCGCACAGATCCCCTGCGCTGCGTATGCGCCGGCCTTGTCCATCGGCTCCCCGGTCGCCACGTAGGCTCGAATTACCGCAGGCGACATACTCGCCATCGTGACGCGAGTCTCATGCGCCTGCACCTCGCAAACGTTATCGGCATGCCGCAATAGCGCGAAGGCGCCCCAGACGCTGTGAGTCTTACCCTGAATGAGGGAAAGCAAGCGGCAAGCATCCTCGACGTCTTTTGGTTTTCCCAGAATCTGATCTGCAAGATACACGTCGGTATCGCAACCGATCACCCACGCTTCAGGATTTCGTCGTGAAATATCTTGAGCTTTGAGCTTTGCGAGGCGCTCCACCATGTAGCGAGGAGACTCTCCTGCCAAGCGCTCTTCATGCGCATCAGACGCTTCGACGGTGAACGTCAGTCCACAAGCTTCCAACAGAGATTTCCTACGCGGCGAAGCGGAAGCGAGAATGAAGGTCGGCGCGGCTATGCTCATTGCCGCCCCTTTTGTGCTATATGTAGCAATGCCTCTGCGATCGAGCAGGAGAATTCTCGATCAGATGTCTCCAACAATTCTCCGCTCTGCGTGTGTCGAAACTGAGTCGACCATACGCGCTGATCGACATACGTAAACGCTTCCACATCGTAGCGCTGCTTTAAGATGCGATCGATTAATTCCTCGACAGGCGGAATCTCGAAAAAGAAGCGCGCATGCTCCGACGTTAAGTCTGAGAGGTGTCCGGTAAAAATAGAAACGAGCTTCTTGTTTGAAAGACAATAGAACTCTTCGTAGCCAAGGTCGGCGAATCCGCGCGCCACGCGCATTCCCGTATCAGGTTCCGCACTCAGGCCCAGCTCTTTTAGTTTCTCACAACGTTTCAGAAATGCGTTGCTCGACCACATGCGTTAGCCGTTGCTACTTATGCGATCCAACTGCTCAACGGAAGAGGTTCCGCCTTCAACGATGGTCATTTCAGAAACCCGCGTTAGCTGTGCGTTATCGTGGAAGTCTCTCAAGGTCAGCGTTCCAATATTGCACATCGTGGCGCGAATCTTCGCCAAGGTCACATCCATCTTTTCGCCGAGCGGTCCGCTGTACGGAACATAGGCATCGACGCCTTCCTCAAAAACAAGCCCTGAACCACCACCCTCTTTATAACGTTGCCAGTTACGGGCGCGATTGGATCCTTCTCCCCAGTATGGCTTATAGAGGCGCCCTTGGTAGGTGATCTTGGAAGTTGGGCTCTCCTCGGTCATGGCAAAATATTTGCCCATCATTACAAAATCAGCTCCCATCGCCAGGGCGATGATTACCTGCGTATCGTTATTCAATCCACCGTCAGAACAAATCGGAATGTAGGTACCCGTTTGTTTGAAATAGCGATCGCGCTCTGCTGCGATTTCGATGACGGAGGAAGCCTGTCCGCGCCCGATGCCCTTCTGTTCGCGGGTGATACAGATACTGCCTCCACCGATACCGATCTTCACGAAATCAACTTTGGCGGTCTCAACTAAGTAGCGAAAGCCTGCGGCAGTCACCACATTTCCACCACCGAGCACCATGGAGTCGCCGTACTCCTTGCGCAAATGTCGGCAAGCTTCGGCCTGCCATTCGGTGAAACCGTCCGAGGAGTCGAGGCACAAGGCGTCGACGCCGGCGTCCATCAAGGCCCGCGCGCGCTCCTTATAATCGTGCGTGTTGAGAGCACCGCCGACGAAGAGTCGCTTCTGCTCGTCAGTCAGCTCATCAGGATTTGATTTATGATCAAAGTAGTCACGACGGAACACGAGATACTTAAGGTTGCCCTTCTTATCGATGATGGGGAGACATTCTTTCTTATGCTTCCACAGTTTCTCGGTGGCGTCCTGCAAACTTATTCCTTCTTCAGCCAGCACCAGTTTCTCGAGCGGCGTGAAGTAGTTCTTGATCGGCTTTGAGAGATCGTCTTTGAATTCCCAGTAGTCTTTGCTGGTGAGGATCCCAAGCAATTTTGAGTTCTGAGTCCCGTCTTTCGTAATCGCGATGGTTGAGTGACCTGTCTTCTTAGCAAGGACCAAGGCATCACGCAGCGTCGCCGTTGGAGGAAGGTTCGAGTCAGATTCCACAAACCCGGCTTTGTGCTCCTTCACCAAGCGAATCATTTCCGCCTGCTCTTCGATTGACTGTGAGCAGAAGATGAATGCGCAACCACCCTTGCGAGCCAACGCAATCGCCAAGTCCGGCCCAGATACGGCCTGCATCGCGGCAGAGACAAAAGGGATATTGAGAGAAATGCGCTGTCCAGATTTCTTCGTGAAGCGCTGAATCGGAACCCGCAAACTTACGTTGGAAGGAACGTGTTCTTTCTTGGTCAGCCCTGGAAGTAGCAGGTACTCTTGAAAAGTCCGGGAAATGTCGTCAATAATTTTAGCCACTTACGAACCTCCTCCGTACGATGTCGTAAATTTCACGGCAGTGTAGCCGCTTTTGCCAAGCTAAGGAAAGGGCTGCCGAAAATTGCTTTAGTACAGGTCAGACCCGCTTCAGGAGGTAGATCTTGGGGCGATATTCGCCCTGATTCACTCGTAAGGAGCGCTGTTCGCGCCACACCCCTGGGACAGATTTGAGAATCTCATCGAACAGTTTGTTTTCCTGAGTAATTACCGCAAAACGTCCGTTGGACCTACATACTCTCGCCGCTTCGCGAAGTGCTGTGGCGTAAAGCTCCGCCAAAGATTCCGGGTTCCCAATCAAGCGCCCCCACGGCAGGTCAGCAATGAGCACCGAACAGCAAGCATCTGAGAAAGGCAGCGCTCGGGCATCCGATTGCACCAGCGACATTGAGATACGCGAGGTACCTATGTTCTCCTTTGCAAAGCGCAGGTGAGGAAGCGCGATGTCAGTTCCCACAAAAAGCTTACAAGGTGAAATAGTCTGCGTCTCGGCGGCAAAGGTACCTGACCCACACATTAGATTAAGTACTACATCTGCCTCTTGGATATTTAATAGCCTCAGCATCGCGGCGGCGATGGTGGCATTTAAAGCTCCCGGCATATTTTTCTTGCGCCAGGCGCGGGCCGAAAGCGGCAGAGGAGTCAGTCGCAAAAGAACGTCCCAACCAAAAGACTTGAGAGCGGCACGGCGGAAGCGAATCACCAACTGACCGTCCGCTTCATCAAAGCGCAGACCACTGCGCTGGCTGATTATTTTTTTAATCTTCTGAAAAGACGGAGAGTCACTCCCCGCAGCGCTAATACGAAAGGTCGAGAAGGACTCTCGCGACGGCAGATTTTCAATAGCCTCGAGCAAACGCAAAAGCTGTCCCCCCTGAGCAATGATGTGCGGGCGAGGAACCTTAAAATAGAGCAATTGAAATACTGCGACAGCGGTTTTTAAACTAAGCAAGGAGTTTGAAGATCCCGCGTAGGAGAATGCGATACGATCTTCATCGGAGCTTTTAAAAATCTCACCGTCCTGGCCAAGGAGAGGCTCAAGCTCAGCAAGGCAAAGAGGCTTTAAGCCATCTAAGATTTCGAGTTCGAAGAGATCTGCGCGAGAGTGCAAGCCGGGAGCGTCTGGCTTCATGAAAGAACCAGGGCCGACATTACGGGGCCTTTACTTCGACTTTCGAGTACTCCTCGCGAAGTTCGCTTGCAATCAAAACGGAAAAACATGAGGAGCTATTTACTTTAAATTCTCTGCGCATCGCCAACACTGAAAAATCGAAGGGGCGCTCTACCGGAGCAACCTCAAGAGTGATGGTAAGCTTTGTAAAGCGGGTGTAGCCTCCGCTGTTCTGCATCATCAACTGCATCGAGATTCCTTGCCGCAATGTCCCTTCAGCAGTGAAAGGGATCGGATCGCTTAACCCATCGCCTTGGAAGGTCACATCAACATGCGGGTCTTTTGAAGCGGTCTCATCAAAATGCAGGTGGGTATTGGGAATCGCAGCACTCGTGGAGATATTCGCCCGCGCGAAGCCGCGACTTAGTCCACTCAAAAATTTGCCTTTAACCATTCCCTCAGCTTCGACTCGCGCGCTGACCGGTCGAAACCCGGTTGCCCGCATGTCGGGCTTCAATCCGTTCAAAATTTCTCTATCTGAAGAATGAATAGGATCGAGCGGGCACACCAAGACGCCCTTAACAGCATCACTGCGCGTCTCAGGAAGCGCTACCACAACGCTTGCTTTTCGCTGTCCGCGCACAAGAGTGCGGCGAACCTTATCGCCGGTCAGAAACATCAGCACCCCACCCTCGGTACCGGACACACTGGGGCGAGAGGTCTTCAGCACCACCACGGGCTGTGAGGAGTCTTCTCGAAACTCGACGCTAAGTTGGAAGGAATCGGGCGCAGCACCCTCAGTTTCCGGGGGCGCTTCAAAAAGGAGCTGAAGGGTATCAATGGCGCCCTTCAATTCAGGCTCATTGCCCAGCCATACACTGCGCAAGGCAGGGTCGGCTTCGGGCTCGACGCTAACTTCCAAAGGTAGAGTTAATGGGCGCCCGGAGGTGAAAGCTTCAAAAAATGCGTCTCGATAGGCGGCAGAGATTGGTGCCGGATCAAAATGTTCTGGAAACGAGACGGACTCCGCGAGAACGGGGGGAACAGAACAAGTTCCAAAGAGTGATGCGGCGAGAAAGCCGCTGTATACAAGGCTCCAAAAATTCTGCTTCATACGCGCGTAATTGTAACCTGAGAAAACGAAGCCGGAAAGGCGCTATCAACCCCCCGGACAGAGCGGACTTACGAGCGTCCGACATAATAAAGGCGCCGCATGCCGAACCCCAGCGCTAAACCTATTGAAAACATCGAAGATAAGACCGCCGAACCCCCATAACTAAACAGCGGTAAGGGAATTCCCACCACCGGCAGAATGCCCACCACCATTCCGATATTAATAGTGACATGCAGAAAAAACCACGAGCCAATCCCGAATACGACCAGCGCGGCGAACAGATCTTTACTTCGCGAAACGACCCGCAGCAGGCGAAAAATAAAAAGGAAATAGAGCGAAAGCACTGCGACGCAACCGACAAACCCCCACTCTTCAGCTAACACCGAAAAGACGAAGTCCGTCGTATGCTCCGGCAAAAATTCGAGCTGCGTCTGAGTTCCATTCATGTAGCCTTTACCAAAGGCTTGACCTGAACCCACTGCAATCTTTGATTGAATAATATGGTATCCGCTACCGCGCGGATCAATGTTCGGATTGAACAGCACCTCAACTCGACGCTGCTGATATGGATGAAGGGCATGCCAGGCCGGGTATAGAGCACTCGCAACGGCGAGCACCATGATGAGCAAAGACTTAGTGTGAATGCCCATGAAGAGCATCATGGCAAAGCCAATGCCGCCCAAAGAAAGCGCCGACCCCAAATCCGGCTGACGCATTATGAGGATCATCGGAAAGACAAAAAAACTAAATGGAGCAACAAGCTGCAACAGCCGATATCCACCCGGACGCGGCGGCGACTTCGAAAGGAAACGAGCTAAAGCCAAAATTAATCCGAGCTTCATCGTCTCGGCGGGCTGTAAATTGACAAACCCAAGATTAATCCAACGTCGCGAACCGTTCGATACCGAACCAATAAGCAACACTGCAATGAGCGCAACAAGGCAGACGGAGTACACGACATAAGCGTAGCGCGACAAAAACTGAGGAGAACAACTCAAACCGACAAGCAGGCTAAGGAAGCCAATCACCAAAAAAAGCGCCTGCTTTTCAAAGGCAATGCTGCGAATGGATGCAGGCAGCCAGCTTATGGCCCCAGCGGCTGAGTCAGGATCATAGCCGGCACTATAGAGCACGACGAGCCCGCACAGCGGGATAAGCAGCCCCAGCGCCAGCAGCGGCCAGTCAAACTGAGATAACAATCGACGATCGATAAACATAGAGATTAAAACTACACTCTTCGCTTCCTAATCCGCGGGTTCGCTGGCTTCTTCTTTACCTTGATCCTTCACAGCCTGCCCTACTCCGAAATGCGCCTCCATGACCTGACGAACGAGCGGAGCAGCCGCGACACCGCCATGTCCCCCATTCTCCACGAGAGCGGTCACAACGATGGTGGGATTATCGGCGGGAGCGTACGCAGAGAACCAAGCATGGTCATTATGGTGCTCAGCACCCGATCCCATATTGAGAGAAACCACCTGCGCCGTGCCCGTCTTTCCAGCAACTACAACGTTGGCGGATTTATCTAACTGAGCGCGATGCGCCGTGCCGCGAGGATCGTTTACAACCCCGACCAGGCCAGCTTTGACCGTGGCGAGCACCTCTGGATCTAAGTCAACCTTCCCCTCTTCTTGAGGGCCGAACGTATCATCGTGAAAAGATCCATCTTTGGAACCTACCGCCTTCACTAAATAGGGACGCAGCAGACGTCCGCCATTTACAAGCGCCGCCAACGCGCGCGTGGCCTGCAAAGGCGTGACGGTTACAGCGCCTTGACCAATCGCGACCGATAAAGTTTCACCGGGATACCATTTTTGATCGCCAGGATTCTTAAAGGCCCTGCGCTTCCATTCAGTAGACGGAATTAGGCCCTTTGCTTCTTCTGCCAATTCAAGCTTGGTCGGCATACCAAAACCGAACTTTGTAGCGTACTCGTGGATTCGGTCGACACCGAGACGCTGCCCCACCGTATAAAAATACACGTCACAAGACTGAACGAGCGCTTCCTTTAGATCGACTGATCCGTGACCGGACTTTTTATGACAACCATAGTTACGATTTCCGAAATGCAGATATCCTGGACAGAATATACGCTCGTTCTTAGTAACCACCCCTTCAGTCAGTCCGGCCACCGCCATGAATGTTTTAAAAATAGAGCCGGGCGGATAAGTACCCTGCATGGCGCGGTTGTTAAGGCGTTTTTCCTTTCCGGAATTTAGCTCCTTCCATTCCTCGCCGGTTAATTCCCCCGTAAACACATTCGGATCAAAGCCTGGACTGGAGGCAAGCGCCAGAACCTCTCCCGTGCGCGGATCCATCGCGACGATCGATCCGCGTTTTCCGGCGAGCGCGTCTTCGGCAGCCTTCTGCGTCGCGTATTCAATCGTCAGCGTCACATCGTGACCGCTTTCCTCGGGCTCAAAGGAAGATTCCCCAATTCGCGTGCCGCTGGCGTTGACGATCACGAGCTGGACACCGCGTTTGCCTTGCAAATACTTCTCCCAACGCGACTCAACGCCGAACTGCCCAACGAGATCCCCACTGCGATAGCCGGAGTACTGCGAACTCTCCAATTGAGATTTAGTGATCTCTCGGATATATCCCAGCACATGTGCAGCAAAACCCCCGAACAGATACTGCCGCGCGGGATCGACATTGATGACAACACCGGGGAGCTCGTAACGATGGGCAGCGACTTTCGCCAAGGTATCGCGATCAACATCATGCAGGAGCAGGCGAGGCTCAAATCGGCGACGCTTATTCTGCTGCGGCCGAGCAGTCAGGTTTTCAGGCGGCAACCCCAAAATTTCAGCCAGACGGCGAATGGTTTCCTTGGGCTTAGGGCTATCTTCCTCGACAAGCTCAATATCAAAAGCCGGGCGGTTCGCTACCAGCGGCTTCCCGCTGCGATCATAGATAATTCCGCGCGGAGCCGGCACGTATACCGTGCTGAGCCGGTTGTTCTCGCTTTGCTCGCGGAAGTACTCACCGCGTAAGATTTGTAGATACCAGAGGCGCAATACGATAACGAAAAAACTGATGCAGCACAGCCCCAGGGCAATATTCACGCGCCACTGGATATTCACCGCCGGTTTATCAGACGACGCTACCGACATGCGTACCCCATTGGCTTATGCATGCGCCCCCAGTCGCCGCCCGGGGCCTGCAGGAGCGGGCACCAGTAGTTTGCGATACAAAGAAAAGAAGGGAATACAGATCGCAGCGGTAAGTAAGGCTTCAAGCAAGACAGACCAGCCGAAGAAGACTCCTGACGGTCGAACTTGCGAGACCACAAGCAGATACACGACATTCGATAACAGTGTGGAGAGAAAAACCGTCACCATAACCGCCGCCGGAGACTCGACGAAAATACGCTGAGAGAGTAAAGCCACAACACCGAAAACCAGCACGAACGTTCCCGACCACGGGCCGACAACGAGCGCTGAACACATATCGTACTCGATTCCTAACAAGAACGCCAAGACAGCCCCCAGAACAGAGGTCTCATAGAAGGCCAGGAAAACTACCAAGATGAGCAACAGGCTCGGCACCACTGCTGCAGGAAACAACCCGCGTATCACCGTGCCCTGGATCAGGATCGAGAGAAGTCCAAAGACGAGGGTCAGAAGCACTCTTCTCAACATGATTTACTTATTCGCCCCCGGAACCTTTGAAGTAAGCACCGCCACGGTCTCAAGTTTTAAGAAGTTTTCTGCAGGCGTAACGTCTATCGACTGGAATAGTCCCTTACCAGCCTCATCGACTGCTGAGACCGTCCCGATCAGCAAACCCTTCGGAAAAATTCCATCAGCACCAGAGGTCACAACGCGATCTCCAATTTTGACCTCTTCGCCAGCTAATACAAAACGCCAGCGACAAGTTGCGGAACCGAGCCCCTCAACTAAACCGCGCGCACGACTGCCTTGAATGAGAGCATCAACACCGCTGGCATGGTCGGTTAGCAAGAGCACTCGGGAGCTTCCCGACGCTGCCGCAATCACCTGACCAACTACGCCAGCCGTCCCAAGCACCGGCATGCCCACCTCGATGCCATCCGAGGTGCCCTTGTCGATGGAAACAGACTTCGCCCAGTTCGAGGCGTCATATCCGATGACGCCCGCGACAACGCTTGAACGCGGGGCGGCTTGCGCCGTTACATTCAACAAATTCCGCAATCGTTCATTCTCATGAGCAACTTCTTGAAGCTGCGCATTTCGAACTTCAAGCGCCTCAATTCGACTGCGCAAGTGAGCATTATCCTCTCGAACGCCAACGAGCGAAATGTAGCTGTCCCATACACCCGAGACCGAGGAATAAATACTATGGGTGAGCGCCTGAAATGGATGCAGAACTTGCTGAACCGCAGCCCCGCCCATGGCACCGATATTCTGATTCTTTGAAGAATAAGAAGTTAAGAAAAGAGAGAGGCAAAACAACGCAAGAGATGCGCCGCCAATTTTGACACGGTTTTCGACGGGCCGGGCCATAGGAAAAGAAGTTCTCGCGCAGCCTCAGGCACCAGGCGAGCAATGAAATTTTCGAAACTATAGTAACTAATCGAATGTAAGACTAGTTCAGCACGACGTCTCTGAGGAGCTCAAGCTGATCCAGCACCGCTCCGGAGCCTACCACAACCGCGGCAATCGGATCATCTACCAGAACCACAGGAAGCCCGGTCTGACGAGAAATAAGCCTATCAAGATTGCGAAGCAGCGCTCCTCCTCCCGTAAGGGTTATCCCACGCTCAACAATATCAGAAGAGAGTTCCGGCGGCGTCTTTTCCAGCGCGACGCGAATCACTTCGAGGATTTGGTTCACCGGCTCCGAAAGCGCTTCTCGAATTTCATCCTCGTGCACAATGATGGATTTAGGCACCCCAAGTACAAGGTCACGCCCCTTCACTTCAATCGACAACTTCTCGCCAGTAGGCAAGGTCGACCCGATCGCTATCTTGATCTGCTCGGCAGTGCGTTCGCCGATAAGGACGCTATAACGGCGACGCACGTAATTTGCGATAGCCTCGTCCATTTTATCTCCGCCGACACGAACTGAACGGGAGTACACGATACCCTTGAGGGAAATAATTGCGACTTCAGTAGTGCCACCGCCGATATCCAAAATCATGCTTCCGCAGGCTTCCGTGATAGGAAGGCCGGCACCAATCGCGGCAGCCATTGGCTCTTCAATCAAATAAACTTCACGGGCACCAGCCGACTCTGCGGACTCCTTAACGGCGCGCTTCTCAACCTCGGTAATCCCATGCGGCACGCTGATAATGATACGTGGACGAACCAAAGCCCCACGATTAGAAGCTTTGCGAATCAAACGGCGCAGCATCTCTTCGGTGATCTCGAAGTCAGCGATGACCCCGTCCTTCATCGGGCGAATCGCCGTGATGCTTTCGGGCGTACGACCCAACATGCTCTTAGCTTCAGCGCCTACGGCCACCACTTTCCGACGCCCATTCGAATTATCATTCTGAACTGCCACAACCGAAGGTTCGTTACAGACAACGCCCTGACCCTTTACGTAGATCAGCGTGTTAGCCGTTCCGAGATCGATAGCAAGATCGTTCGAAAAGAGCCCGAAAAAGGAGTCAAAAATCATAGGTTATTTCTCTTGAAAGCCGGTGTACGAACAGCACATGAATCGCGAAAAGATGTACCACAATCGACGGAGATCACGACGAAAAATTATCACGCCGCGATCCGACTGGCAATGCTTAGTTTAATTTAGTTAAACTACTAGGCCCAAAAAAATATCAGGCAGGCACTGCTGCTGAATTTTCAGTGGCGGGAGCAGAGTCCAACGTCAGGAGACGGGCCTGCAAAAAAGAAATCTGATCGTCTTGCGTCATGCGCTGATCGACGAAGATCAGGCGCTGCCCCAGAGCTTGACAGGCACCGCTAACAACCTTCCACCCATAGCCCTGTTTAAGCTTCTCGCGACGCACCGTAAATCCGCGCTGAGCGAGCTGCTCGGAAAGTTCCTTAAAGAGCTTTTCCTTGGCCGGATCTCTAACTAGCTTATTTTTCTTGTTTTTCCCGGATTGCTTCATAATTGAATGCTGGGGTGGTTTGCTTGTTTTTTACTGTGATTTTGATAGTATACACAGCCCCAAGAACTGTAAATAGAGTTATAGAGGTTACCATGTCTGCTGCAGCCAAGACCTTGAGCTCAATTGAGCAAGAGTCTTTAAAAACAAATATCCCTGATTTCCGTCCTGGCGACTCCGTAAAGGTTCACGCCAAAATCATCGAAGGAACCAAGGAGCGCGTTCAAGTATTCGAAGGCGTCGTTATCAAACGGCACCGCGGAAATAAGCTTAACGCCAGCTTCACGGTTCGCAAAGTTTCCTACAACATTGGCGTGGAAAGGACGTTCCTCGTACACAGCCCTCGCATTGAGAAGATTGAAATCCTCTCGCGCGGTCAAGTGCGTCGTTCAAAGCTTTTCTACCTAAGAGATTTGCGCGGCAAGTCTGCCCGCATCAAGAAGGGTTTGGACATTTCGCTTTTGACTCCGACCGAGGCTCCTGCGAATACGACCCCAACGGAAGCCAAGTAAGAAGTTCAAGCTTCCGAACACAACAAAAAAAAGAGTCGCCCTTGTGGCGACTCTTTTTTTTGTTCACTTTTCAGCCGTTGCACTCAACAGCCAAGCGCGAGCTGCCAAACTAGTGTATTTGCGAGGTGGATGGCAGGCTCGTCTCGATTGATGCGCCGCTGCGCGGAGTCACTCCCGTTCGCGATGCCTTGGCCGGCGCATCAACAGAACGTTCAACCTTCTCAGACAGGCTCGGGCTAGAGACATCCAGGCCCATGGAAACCTTCGCATTCAAAAGAGCCCCCTCTTCAAGCACCAGAAGCGGAGTTTGCACAGCGCCACTGACGGTTGCCCCGGCGCGAATTTCGAGTTTTTCACTGGCGACAATAGTTCCCTCAAAAGAGCCGAGGACAGTCACACTGGGGGCAACAATCCGAGCATCAATCTGCGCAGTTTTACTGATCACGACGTGGCGCGAAGAAGAGATTTCCCCCTTAACCTGCCCATCTATCTGAACAGGATTATCAAAGCTAAGTCTTCCCTGAATTTTCGTTCCCAGCCCAATCGCCGTTCGAATCGCGCCGCGAGGGGCTACCGGAGTTTCGCTCGATGTCGGTTCGGCGGAGACCGTGTTTAGTTTATCCTCCGCTTTAGACGTTTCAAGCTTCGGAGTAGCGGTCGGAGAGGAGACAGCTAAAGCCGAAGTGGCAGGTTGGGGCACGACAGCAGCTGGAGAAGGAACCTCAGATTTCTTTGTCCAAAAAGCCACTCAATCACCTCCGTCTATTGGGGGCCCGAACTTGCGGGCAATTCGCAGTGGTCGAAAACTCGAATTAGAGTAATCATTCCAGAGCTGGGAAACGTATGATACCCCCACCTCCCGGAAAATTCCAGGGTTCATTGTTGCCGAGTAAGCCCGAGCGATAAGGTGCGTTGGCACCCTGAGCAAAGGCTGTTAGAGTGGAATTTGAGGATTTGTTTCCTTTTCTTCACCGCTTGCAGGTCCGGAAGCATCTAATTCAGACAGGCCGAACGAAGGGATACCGTAGGAATTCGCCGCCCCCATGAACTCCCCAACGCAAAAATTTCTCGTACGCAGCGGCGCCTTGGCCCTACTCGCCAGCGCCCTGGCGGTTGGGCTGAGCGCGTACGCCGTGGATCCCTCAGGCAAGGGCAGCAAGTCGCCCCAAAATATGCTAAGCCCATCGCGTAGCAACGTCGCCGATCCGATCCATGTGGACGGTGCCGCCGAGGACCCGTTTGCCAGTGCGCGCAAGGAACCAGCAGCGGGGCGAACCTACCCCGTCCCTCCACTAGAAAAAGTCGACCTACGCATGGGACAGGCTGGCACCGTGCTGCTGTCGGAGCTTCCGCGGCTCAATACTCTCTTTGACGGCAAAGTTGCCTCGCTCAACACGCACAACGACTTTGTATTTTATACTATACGCCCCGACCTTCAGGATTTCGTCACGAAGATGGTGGCCAGTGCAAATTCCCCTCACGTAGCTTTTGTCGCTATCGAACCCTCGACCGGGAAGATATTAGCGATGTCTGGCAAGTCGAGCTCAATTTTACACCCGGAACTGTATGCCGGATTTCCTGCTGCCTCGCTTTTTAAGCTTGTGACAAGCACCGCAGCTGTTGAGCAGGCTGGGCTTTCCGGAAATTCGATAATCGGATTTCGGGGTGGTACCTATACACTCAATCAGTGGAACTATGCGCCGGGCACTGGTCGCGACACGCGCAGCATGAGCCTCTCTGAAGCACTCGGCAAATCCTGTAATCCCGTTTTTTCCCGTGTTGCCCTCAAGTTCTTAAGCCAAGATGTGATTCGTTCATATGCACAAGCTTTCGGCTTCAATACCAACCTGCGATTTGACATGCCACTGCCGCCAAGTTCAGCTCAGATCCCCAGTGAGGACTTCGAGCTTGGAAGGACCGCTGCCGGTTTTGGCGCGGTAAAATTCAGCCCGCTGCACGCAGCAGCGATGATGGCCGGGATTGCCAATAATGGGCTGATGCTGCGCCCGGTATTAATAGACAGCGTGGTTGCTCAAAATGGCGTCGTCCTCTACCAACAACGGCCTGAAGAAGTAACGCGACTGATGACCGCTTCAACTTCGCGAGAGCTGCTCTCGATGATGGAGAAAACCACTACGGTCGGAACTTCGCGGCGCGCTTTCATGGTTAAAAACTCTCCGATATTGAGCAACATCCAAGTCGCTGCAAAAACTGGAACACTGCGCGGAGAAAATCCGGAAGGAATCAACAATTGGTTTGTTGCAGCAGCGCCACTAGAAGATCCCACCATCGCCATCGCGGTGCTGGTCGTACATCCGCTTGGAAACCATCTCAAAGCGTCTCAACTGGGGCGGCAATTCATGCAGAAGTATTTCAATCGCCCAGTCTCAGCGCTACAGCCAGCACCCGTGACGTACACACGCAAATCTTCGAGCTACAAGTACAAGGCTAAGGGATCGACAAAGTATAAGAGCTACTCGTCAAAGAAATCGAAGTCACCCGTCATCTACTCTTCTTCAAACAAGAAGACCAAGAAGTCAAAGTAACCTGCAACGTCTGGGGCTATTCAGCGACCGATATTTTGCAGCGAAAGGTCTCTTCAAAAAGCGATGCCTTGCTTGCGAGAGCCCAACGCTCAAGCAGGAGATCTCCATTTCCACGTAGCGAGAAAGTAATTTTAGCTTTACGTCGTGTCAGGCGAAAAGCCGAAACGCGGGACGCGTGCTCACTATCCAGGGCATCAGCTAAGCGAAGAATGGCAGCAAGCTTCGTAACTATTTCGCGGTCTTCAGGCATGAGACTGGCGAACTCTGCGTGATCCATCTTAGGCGGCGCCTTACGATGATAACGCGCAGTCACTGCCACAATCCCCTTCTCGCGATCATTGAGACCGACGAAGGGAGCAGCTTTGAGGAGATAGTACGAATGCTTGTGGTGCCCATTAATATTGATGCATTGCCCAATATCATGCAGAAGAGCGGCAACCTCCAACAACAGGCGATTCTCAACTGGCAGCTTATGAAGCTCCTTGGTTTGATCGAATAGCGCCACCGCAAAGCGAGACACTGTCAGCCCATGTTCCTCGTCGAATGAGAACTTACGACCAAGCTCCCGAGCAAATGCCAAAACTTGTCGTTGATGCTTTTCGGGAGAATGACGATCGGAGTCCGGCAGCATATCCAAAAGGATGCCGTCCTTCAGCCCAACCCTTGGAATATTTAGTTCCTTGATATCCGCCTGATTCATCAGCTCTTGAATCATAATCGAAGCGGGAATGATCACGTCAGCTCTGTCGGGACGCAAATCCAATTTGCTAATCCGCTCTTCGTAGCTTAGGGATTCAAGGCGCGAAACAATTTCATCGAGCTCCCGTGTGTTCACAATGGTGCGGTCGTTCTTCTTTAGCAGCAAGCTGCGCAGATCGCCGAACGCCTCAATGTTTCCGCCAGTTCCAATACAAAGATCGATCTTGCGGTGACGCAGCTCTTTTCGCAGTTGGCGACGCAACCCATCTGCATACGCTCTAATAAGACGATAAAATATTTTCTGCCCGCGTTTACGCTCGCCTAGAATATTAAGCAGACGCACAGTGCCCATCTTGACGCTATCAGAGACGATGATATCACCGTCCCGAACAAGCAGAATCTCGACGCTGCCGCCGCCGATATCAACGAGCAGTGCCAGCTTGCGGCGAAAGTTAAACTTCTGGGCAACCGCCGCGTATACAAGACGCGCCTCTTCTTCTCCGCTGATGATAGAAATTCGAATGCCGCTCGTATCCAAGATGCGCTTCAAAAAGAGATCGCGATTGCGAGCCTCGCGCAAAGCGCTGGTGCCCACAGCGCGAACTTTTTTGACGCCTTGTGTTTTGATTATGTTACGGAAGCGCACAAAGGCCGCCTCTGCCCTGCGCATGGCCTCTTCGGAGATGAAGCCGCCCTTAAATACATC
The DNA here is from genome assembly GCA_017302875.1 of Deltaproteobacteria bacterium. Classification (GTDB taxonomy): domain Bacteria; phylum Bdellovibrionota_C; class UBA2361; order UBA2361; family JAFLCA01; genus JAFLCA01. The sequence continues at coordinate 6,338 of JAFLCA010000019.1, read as the reverse complement.
CTCTCCAAGGCGCACTGCCTCTCGATAGTCTTCAGTAACCAATAGGTTGTTATTACTATCAACAGATCCAATCGCCATTCGGATAGCGTTGGAGCCGACATCGATAGCAGCAAGAGAAGTCATGCAGAAGAAGTCCTGAAGGAGTTGCAGCAAATAGGTCTATGCATCTTAGGCCGCTCATGAATTCAAAACAATCAGAACTGCGGTCTGAGCTGTTTGGAATCGGTTAGACTTTCGTGAAGAGACTATGAGTTCAGCGGCTTACTTGCGATGAAGCTCACTTTTAACCAAGTTAAAAGCAGCCAGGATATTGTCGGCAGTATAATCAGGCTTGGCATCAAATCCCTTATCAGTCCCGGCCAGTCCTGTTTTAAGTAAAATTGATTTTACTCCTGCCCGCCGGGCTGTCTCGACGTCAACTGTGGTATCACCAATCATGACACTCTGAGACAAGTCGACATTCAGATCCTTCACCGCCCGTTCAACTAACCCAGCCTTCGGCTTTCGACAGGTGCAATTCTCTGCGTGGCTGTGCGGGCAGAAATACACCTTATCGATTCGCGCCCCGCTCTTCCCGACCGGTGCAAGCAATTCGCGGGTAACGCGATAAAAGTCTTCAAGCGTAAAATACCCCATGCCGATGCCCGGCTGATTCGTAATCACTGCGACGCGATACCCCAGATCATTAAAACCCTTAATTGCCTCAATCACACCGGGAAGCATCTTGAATTTTTTAGGGTCTCCCAAATACTCAACGTGCTCATTGAGAGTGCCGTCGCGATCGAGAAAAATCGCCGGGCGTTTTTCAGGAGGAGGCAGCGCAATGAAATCTGACTTCGCCGCTACATATCCGTCCAAGACCCTATCAATGATGGAGGTCGTCGAGTAGCCCGGAGCAAACGGCACGAGAGCGACTCGCCCTCCGTATGACTCCACGATAGAAGCTGAAGATAGCTTTTCCTTACTGTAGTCCCCCGCTTTCACGTAAACGTCAGGCTTCAGAAGCTTAATGTTTTCGTTGTTGTTCTTATCTGAAAAGATAAAAACATAGTCGACACAGGCAAGTCCGGCTATCACCGCCGCGCGATCTTGCTCAGAACAAATCGGCCGAAAATCTCCCTTGTTCTGTTTAACCGACGAATCTGAATTAACGCCGACGACGAGGATATCTGCTTCTTTCTTAGCATCTTGCAGGTACTCGACGTGACCGCGATGCAGAAGATCGAAAACCCCGGAGGTGTAAGCGATTTTCTGCCCCTTTGCACGCAGATTACCGAGAATCCCGACAAGCGCTTCGCGTGAATTCAATTTAGAAGTGGTCATCGATTTAGCTGACTTAATTAATTATTGAGAACAGGCATTATCTTGCCCATTCGGTTCTCTGCGCTAGCGCTTCCGGCAGGCAGCTTCCCGGATTATCCGAGATCCCTCCGTCTTTGACTATGTGATTCTTGCCGGCTCCGCAAAGGCATCATTTGCACGGAGAGAATCAAAGCCTTACGCAACTTATCGAGAAAATCCCCGATTCCTCATTAAGATGTCATTCGCCTATCTTAGCTGGAAAATTCCAAATTTGACAAAATACTGCTCTGAGCAGTATCATGGAATCACATGGACTGGAGAGTAATCTGGTCCAAGCGGGTAGATAAACAGCTCGCGCGAATCCCCGTATACCTAACTAACAAGTTCTTCGCATGGAGCATGGTAGTAGAACGAATAGGATTACTGGAAGCTCGGAAGATGGCTGGATATCATGATGAACCGCTACAAGGCCAACGCAAAGGGCAGCGCTCGATAAGGCTCAACCGGGACTACAGAGCAATCTACATCGAGCACCGCGATCACGCGCTGGGGACTATCGAAGTGTTAGAGATTTCCAAGCATGAGTACTAGAAAGACTAGCTTTGGACTCGCAGACCTAGAGCGTCGATACGGCCCCCTAACCCTGGGGCGATTTCTTTCATCGTGGAGAACATCAGAGTCCTTGAGCCAAAAGGACTTCGCCAAAAAGATTGGCATCTCGCCCGCCAATCTCTGCGATATCGAAAGGGGGCGAAAAGGCGTGAGTATTTTTAAAGCCGCTCAGATTGCCAAAGAAATTGGCTTCTCCCCGACTATGCTCGTTCAACTAGCGTTGCAGGATCAAATGAATTCATCCGGTCTAGATTACGCGGTTGAGGTCAAGAAGCGCGTAGCCTAAAACTTCCGATCCCGGCAAAGCTTGCATTGGTGAAATTATTGTAAGACCGATCCGGAAGGCCGACCGTAAACCTTCAGCAAAGCTTCGGCGGACAATCCCGATCGGCTTTTTCTAACTGCAGCCCAATCCCCACTTTGCCGGGATCCCCTCGATACTTATGAGTTATTTCCAAGCCAACGTGAATAGACCAGTCCAGCTAAGGCACCGCCAAGAAGAGGCCCAATCCAGTACACAGCCTGGAACTCCCACATTCCAGCAGCCAATGCGGGACCGAAAGCTCTGGCCGGATTCATCGCTGCACCCGTGATAGAGCCAATAGCGAGGATGTCGAGCGTCACCGTCAATCCGATAAACAACCCGCCACACTTAGGAGCGCGGGAATCAATGGCACTGCCGTAGACAACCGTGACAAGAAAGAATGTGGCAATCATTTCAGCAAGAATCGCCGTGCCCATGCTGACACCCGTGGCCAGGGCTGGCGTGCCATAGTGAATAGGACCTGCGATGTCAGCTGCAAAAATCCCCTTCACCGCCAAAGCCCCCACAAACGCCCCCGCCAATTGAGCGACTATGTACGGGAGTAATTCTGAAGATTTGAGCTTACCGCCGAGGAAGGCACCCAAGGAAACAGCCGGATTGAAATGCCCGCCGGAGATATGCCCCAATGCGGAAATCATAACGACCAGCGCCAATCCATGCGCCAGAGCTATCCCAACAATTCCAACATTGGAGCAAATAGCGGATACACCCGCAAAAATGAGCGTAAAAGTCCCTATAAACTCACAGCCGAGTCGTTGCGAAAGTTTCATGTGCTATCCTAAAGAATGGGCCGCCGCTTTAGTACTATGCCAGCGCTTTCTTAACTTCCTCGTACGGCGGCTCGTTGCCGGGATTATCCGAAATCCAGGCGTATTTGACTACGTGGTTATTGTCGAGCACGAAAACAGCGCGCTTTGAGGCCGAATAGCCCTTCATTCCAGCGAAATCTTCATGTACTCCGCCATACGCCTTCGAAACTTCGCGCGTATGGTCACTCAAAAGAGGGAACGAAATATCATTCTGCGCGGCAAAGGCCTTATTCGCGAAAGGCGAATCAACGCTGATCCCGAGAACCTGTGCACCAAATTGATTAAACGTGCCAAGCGAGTCACGAAAGGAGCAAAGCTCCTTCTGGCAAACCGGGGTGAAAGCGCCAGGGTAGAATGCGAGGATCAGTTTTTTGCCGGCGAATTCTTTGAGGGTGCGCTCTTTCCGGTCGGTGTCCGGGAGGGCGAACGTGGGGGCGGGGGAGTTGGTAGTTAATGGCATAATACTTTAATCTCGTAGCGGACTCTAAACTTCTAAAAATCAAGGCCCTGAGTTACACCGGGCCCCAAAGGACTTCGGTGTTTAAAAATCAGCACTTCCTGATTCTCAAACACCACCTCATACCTGTCCCCTAAAATAGCTGCTATCGCTTTGGAAGAAAATGCCTTTTTCATGCCCAACAAAAAATCAATGTCAGCCCTCGACAGAATCTGACTGACAATTTCGGATCGAGAGCCATCAAAAGGATTCTGGAGCTCCGCTACAAGCATGAGACACTCATGAAAACGGCCACCGTCGAGCCACTCTCTTCCCTGGCATGTAGTTAGACTCTGCCTCCCAGCCATTGCTGGGAAAAGCTCGTTTGAATAATCGACCCACCACGGCAGTCCCGTCAACAAGATGAACTTCGAGGACTGGGCGGTATTTTCTCGCACCCATTGGAACGCTTCAACCATGGGAGCAGAGGCGCTCTGCAGCTCGGGCCTGTCCTGTCTCGCAAGCGAAACGCCTTCCGCCAAGGCATAAGCTAGGAGTAGTGCAATCACTATTCGCATCGTTCGTGGCTGCCATTCAGAAGCATAGCCCTGAAGATTTGACTTACCCGGAGGAGGGAAAAGCAGTGCGAATACCTGCTCGAGACCAATCGCCACAAAATAAGCAAAGGGAACTACCACAACCCATCTAAATCCCCGCGTTTGTAGGACACCCCCAAGAAGCAAGAAGACGACCATGAAGTACTCACGCCGAGCGACACAGACCAAAATTCCAGTCATTCCTAAAAAGTGAAATCCCGAATTCACCGACAAGGGGAATAATTGCAAGGTCCCAAGAGCGCTTAAATTGATAGAATGGGTCCCCGAGCTAGCTGCCGCCCAAAATGGCACTAGCCCGTGCTGCCAAAGCATAAGGGCCCACCACGGTGCAGTTAGAACTCCAGAAAATAAGACAGCCGCGGCCAAAGAAGCACGGCAGCAAGGGTTACAAATCAATGCAGACAGCATGAACAGCAGAAGCGCAAGCGTCCATTCTGGATGGGAAAGCGCTGTCGCTGCCAGCAATAAACTAAGGATTACAAGGGATCTTTGTGGAAGGATGATCGGGGGCGCAATTGTCGAACAACGAAAGACGCGCACCACCTCACGCATCGCCAATAAACAGAACAGCGCCCCTAATCCCCTTGAGATGCCACCACTCTTCACTAACTGACAGAAGGCTTCCGGGAGAAAGCAAAACAGGGCTCCAGCAACAACCCGCTGCCAGTTCAGTCGAAGAATTTCCTCGAATAATCGAAATGCAGCAATGATAGTAAGGCAAGCTATGAATGCTGGAAGGAACCGAAGGATACTTGAAATCTCCCACCCGCTTGCTTGACTCGTAATCGCAAGCAAGTACGTGCTCAGTGGAGGGTAAACGAAAGGAATAGACAGACGATTGTAGTCCGTGGCGCGCGGCAAACGAAGGTCATTTGCAATGAGCTCCTGGCCTAGCTGTAGATGTAGCCCTCCATCGTGGACTAGGAAGCTAGAAGTCCAGAACGGGAAGTAGCCGCGAAGCAGTATTCCAATGGCTAGGAACGCAAACAGGAAGAGATTTTTCTGCTGTTGAGAGATGTCCACCGATTCTCCGCCCTGAGGGTGCCTATGTATGCTAAATGCGCCACTGATTGGCAGCCCAGAAACTGCGAGCAGCCAAAAACATCTTCAGGCACCTACGCACCAAGCAGTAAGGAAGCAGACTAACGAAGAGCTTTACCATTGCCCTCCGGCGACCAATACAAGCGACCACACCTACCCACCGACGCTCCGACACCATTTCCAGGATGTCAGTCGTGTATGACCTCATATTGTCACTTCGAATTGGGCACTTTAGCGTCTACTTTACGGAGTTTACTTCTTGTAGGCTATTCCCCATATTTATGGCGTGGAGAGCTCAGGCGGCATTGGACAAATTAATACCGCAGCGCGCTGTTCGCTGCCCCCGATTCACGACTTTAATTTACTGCAAAAGGCCGAATGAAAGTTTGTTTTCTGGTGAGTGAATATTTTGCATGGGGTAGGTTCGGCGGCTTCGGCGCAATCGCACGCACTATTGCGCAGGGGTTACGTGCAGCGGGTCAAGATATAGTAGTGGTAGTTCCTCGTCGCAAGGGTCAGCGGCCCGTTGAAATAATTGATGGTTTAGAAGTGCGTTCATATCCTGGTCACTCAATTTTTACGACCAAGGTCTTTCAAGAATGCGACGCCGACATTTATCACTCGTTCGAGGCGAGCCTCCCTAGCTTTGCAGCGCAGCGAGCCATGCCAAATAGGAAACATATCGTCACTTGCATCGATCCTTTCGACGCTAACGACTGGAAGATGGAGTTTAAGTTCGACCTTGGCCAGAGCGTGCGTCGGGCTAGCATTTACCCACTTCTATGGGGATTCTATGGTAGCCCCTTGGTACGCTCAGCTGTCCAGCATTCAGATTCAGTCTTTTGTCAGGCGGATTTCCTGCGTCCCAAAGTAAAACGACTCTACGGCCTTCCTTATGAGCCTGAATTCGTTCCTAACGCCTATCACGTTCCCCGTAAAATAGCTCAAAAAGCAACAAGCCCGACAGTGCTCTATCTTGCTCGCTGGGATCCTCGAAAACGGCCCGAAATATTCTTCGAGTTGGCGAAACAGTTCCCTAAAGTGCGATTTATAGCAGTGGGAAAGGCACACGATCCCAAGCGCCATGCGAATTTAGTTGCGAGATATCAAAACGTACCGAATCTTGAATTGGTAGGCTTCGTAAACCCATTTGAGTCAACCCGACTTCGAGAAATTATTGACCAATCCTGGATTAT
>JAFLCA010000189.1 GCA_017302875.1 Deltaproteobacteria bacterium | reverse complement strand
AGATACGCGCATCTCCAAGCAACTTCACTGACTACCTTTGTTGCATGTCCAGATCCGGTGAGATCTTCTGCTAGAATCATGCTCCCAGCGCCGAACCTACGGCGAGTACCATCACGAAGTTGTACCTCAATTTCCCCTTGCAGCGTTAGTACCCACTGCTTCTTCGGTGCGTTGTGCCAGTCATATTGATGACCAGGGTCTGTTTCATTTAGTAGCATTGAGGCCGGCGCGCTTAAGTTCGCTGTTTGCTCCACGCCAGAGCGCTCAAGGGGAATCTCGATATCTTCAAATGATGATTTGCCATCTGCGTTGGTGAAAAGCCGCGTAGCGCGCATGCGTCATCCTCTCTGGTAAAGTTTGCAGTGCAAGGCTAGTTGATTAGTTAGCAGTGCCAGAGGTCAACCGGTCAACGATGCCTTGCGCCACTTCTCGAGCAAGCGCGGAGCCATATTTGCTGTCCTGTATGGCAGGAAGATCCATGAAGGACGGCAAGTTCGCCACCAGAAAATCTCTCTGATCCTGGGTGAAGGAGACTTCGCCGTCTGCCATTCCGGTTCGTGAAACTAAACTCAAAATGCTATCGCGGGTACGGCTCTCCGGCGCTGCGGCGAGGACGCCTTGAAGCACGTCTTTCTCGGCGCTTAGTAGGGTAATGGGCTGCGAAGCGATTGGGGTCGGCATAGTGCTCTCTCCTTAGTGTTCTTAAAATAGTTTCTATACTGTGGTGCTTCGGGAAAAATCCTTAAGCACCTTCATTAACTTTTGTAGAGTGGATAGAAAGCAACTTCCACTTTTCGCCTTCTTTTGCGAGAGTCGCACTTTCAAGCCATTCCTTTTGGATGGAGCTCTCGCCGTTAACCACATGGGCGAAATGTTTATAAGCAATGCTCGTGCAGTCGCCCGATTCGGCTTGGTTGATAATCTCGATTCTAATTGTTCTGGTCTGGCCTGCAGCTTGAACACCACGGAATGCTTCGATGATCTCGTTGCCTGTGAGGATCTTCTGTCCCTCAACTACGTAAAATCCACTATGCAGTTGTTCTCGCGCTGAGGCGAAATCATAGGAAGTAATCGCGGTGAGGAACTTCGTCAGGCACTCCGCAGCGGTTTCTTGAATCCAGGGAGTTCGTCGATGATCAGTGTGCTGCATGGTCGCTAGAATACCCCAAAATCTCGCCCTAAGCGAACTCTAGAGTGTCAGGGTTTTCGGCCATTCGTAAGTGAATCGTACGTTATTCGTGCGGGTGCATTAGAGACGCTAACTTGTAAGTCTTCCCAAGTTTCCATTTGCGAAGGCGGAAGGTCTCGCATTGCCGGATGCTGTCTATCGAGCCGATAGCCGATTCCGACACGCGTATCGATTACTAAGCTACCGGCGGCAGGCTCTTTTTGTCCCATGGTATCGTGCACAACCGAAAGATTGGGATACAAACTTCGAAGGTTAGACAAGACTGCGCGGGTGTCCGGAATAGCAGAGCTTTCACTGCGTCCGCCGGAAAGCCATATGTGAACTTCGCGATCTTTCGACTCGGGCCCGGCAATTCTTGCAACTGCTTCTTGTAGGGTGCTGTGAATCGCGCACCCATACAGCATGTGACACAGGAATCCACGCTTTTCGGTTCCCTCCCATCCGCCGATTAGGACACAAGGCCCCGCACCATCGCTTGCCAGGATGGGCAAGCAGTCAGCCCCATGAGTGAAGGCAATTTGGTTGATCCAAAGTTGTGTAACGAGAGCAGGCGCGGCGGTCAGGTCAGGTAAGTGAAGGAACGAGATGGTTCGCTGCGGCCCAGATTCTGGATGTTGATACATACCGGGAGAGATTATCACGTAGCTTCTACCTAAGCTAAAACCTCCTACAGGGCAGAATAAGTAGCTGAAAAGCGGGAGCGCCATTCCAAAAGCTCGAAGCGAGACGGGCTGCGGGGGAACCAGCTATTTATTACTTGGACCTGTCTCAAGCCGCACTATCGCGCCATTGCTAACTTGAAACAGTTCGGTAGACATTATGGTTTTGCCGTTCTCGACGGAGATCGTGCCAGAGGCGCCTTCGAACTTTGGGAAATCCTTTACATATGCGGAGAAGGATTCTTTATTGGTGGCGCCAGCGGCAAGTGCGCGACTTAGAATCATCACTGAGTCGTAGCACTGACTGGCGGGAACGTCCGGATCGCTGCCCCATTTTGAATGGAAGGCTTGAATAAAACGCTCATTCGGAGCTGCAGGTCTGATGAATACTAGTCCTTCAGCCGCACCGCCTGTTGCAGCAATCGCCGATGCATCAAGTTCAATGCTGTACAGTGGTACTTGGATTCCCGCGGCGGAGAGAGCTTTCATGTACTTCGGAAAAAGAAGGTAGGAGGTGATGAAGATGGCGTCAAACTTCTCTTGGCGCACTTTGGCGATCTGCGAACGCACCTCCGAAGAATCAAAAGGGGGCTCTTCGATGAGAGGCACTGACAGGCCCTTTTCAGTCACGTAAGCTTTAAAAGTTTGGCCGACTAGAGCTTCCCATTCTTGATTTGACGAAAGCACAAGTACCCGCTTATGTCGCGCGGCAACATACTCAGCGATGCGCTGAGCCTCGGTCTCTGGATCCATCCACATAAAAAGGGCGGCTGGGACTTTGATCTTTGAACTGACAAAGGGCAGAAGGGGAATACCAGCTCGATCGGCAAGGGGAGCAACAGCCGCGTATTCCTCAGGGCTCATCGGACCTAATATGTACTGAACATGATCGGTATCGGTAAGTTTTCTGAATGCGGAAATGGCATTGGTCGGTTTCGCGTTGGGAGAGTCCTCGAGAATCAGTTGTAGCTGCGGCGCCGCAGAGCGCTCCTTCAGATCAAGCAAGGCCAATTCCGCTCCTTGCCAGCAGTTTTTCCCCCAGGACGCCATATCACCAGACATTGCGTAAATGGCCCCAACTTTAGCTGCCGTGGACCCTTGTGCCCATGCAGGCAGCGGAGCTAGCGCTGCGAGAAAAACCAGATGCTTAAACATCGATCGTGCCTTACCGGGGAATTTTGCTGCGTGCATTGTATTCTTCTAAGGTATAACCGGCTTTGCGAAGAAGCTCTTGCCTCCACGACTCGTACCGGGATAGTTCGACTTTGTTTTCCTCCCACCAGCGCTGCGCGGGGAACAATTGGTAGCACTCGCTGCTACCCGCTGAGATAGGACAGCTCTCCGGATTGCCGGCACAACAGGAGTGAAGATCGGAATAGAACTGAGTTAACGCTTCTGCGGCCGCGGCACCCGCAGTTGAGTCCAGCTCATTCCCCAAAAACCACCCCGCCTCAGACCGACGGCTTGCGCCAATAAGAAGCAAACGACCATTCTTAATTTCATAACACTGAGGTTCTCCCGCTTCAGGCCAGTAAGCGAGGATGCCATTACTTGTCTGCCTTCCAGTGGGAGGTGGACAAGGGGCGCTTTGCTTGAAGTGCTCTTCTACCAATCTGTCGAGAGTCCACGGCCCGGAATCGGGTGGGAGAGTTTCTGCCAGCGCTTGTATCTCACGGAAACAATACTTGAATGGACCGTCAGAATAACGGATTGGGCAGGTTCTTTTTGTAATGAACTCAAATAAATCCTCGTTTGGAGAAGCTACCGGCTGCATAGATCGAACTATTTTGGCGAGCGGTCGGGATACTGAGGGCGGCAGAAAGACTAGAAGAGGGGAAAGTAGGTGGCAGATCAGGAGCGAAAAGGCGACAGCTAGGATAATGAGGATCGCCCGCAATGAAGGCATAATGGTGCTCCGGTTGCCCGAGTCTATATTCTCCTGCCGTTCGAGAGCTTAATCAAGTGCAGTCTTGTGGCGCCTGTCGCCGATCTCTAAGCACTAGTTCTGTTCCAGGAGCTCATCCAAAATTTCATTCGCTTTCATGCAAAGATTCTTGATCGCTCCAGGAATGTCCCACTTCGACTTATCACGAGGTCCCACTTGATCGGAGATAGCACGAATTGATGCACATCTTATCCCCGAAAGTCTGGTTGCGTAAAACACTGCCGCTCCCTCCATGTTGACAACGTCCGGATCATATTTAGCAACTGCTGCGGCGATGCTCGATTCTGCGCCGAGGACGCGATTAACCGTGATCGATTTCACTTTCGGTAAATCAGAAATAGAATCTAGCTCAAGAGGCAGGGCGGTGAGTACTCCGTCCTGAAATGGATCAACATTCCTATTTAGAAGCTTCATCTCGAACAAATCGATCGCTCGACCGTTATCGTCAGCGCCCAAGTCGGCGAGTTCTTCTTGGACCACATGCACCAAGGAGCATTTAGCAAATTGTGGTCGAAAGCTGCCTGCAATTCCAAAATTTAAAACCGATGAATATTGTTCCCGCATTAACGCCTGACCGAGATGAAAAGATGTTTGCATCTGCCCAACGCCTGAGACGAGGACGTCGACATTCTGAGAGCCCCTTCGAAATGCAGCGCCTTGAGTGCCTTCAAACATGGAATGCATATCGAGGCGTTGTAAAACTGGCTGGATCTCGAACTGGGTCGCGGAAACTATAAGGTGTCGAGCCATTGGAACACGCATATTAAGTAGAAATCGCTTGGAGTGTGCGGATCCTGCTCTTCTAAGTCAACAGGAATGACTGGGGAATTCCAAGCTGGTCTTATCGAGAGTTGTCAGTCCTCAATTCGAGCCAGAGGCATGCAAGTCCTCGAGTTTCAGATCTTTCAAATTTGGAGGTCGAGGCGGCAGTTCCCGACTATTTTGCCGAAGGTCTCGCCACTTTTGTGAAAGTTCCACAGTGCTTCGCGTACGGCTCAATCAGCGCCGGCCCATTCTCACCGTAGAATTTTTGATCACATGCTTCGAACGCAATCTCATATGAGTGTTCCGGATCGGGCATTCCGTCACTGATGCAGCCTGCGTACGTTTCGCATGCTTCCCTCGAACAACGTACCATAGTTTGAATGCAGTGGAGAAATTTTGTGGTGCGCCGCGGCAGCACTTCGAGGGGCGTCTCGTAGAAGCACGCTTCCATGAACAGCTGCGCGCGCTCCATGCAGGCTGAGTGTTTGGAATCTGCGCTGCTAGCCGAGGCGTCGCAGACCGCGCAGATCAAACTTAACAATGAAAAAAGTATGCTTCGAGTCATCCGTCACCTCGTCTTTGCTTACACCTATCCAGGCGGAAGGCAGAGGTGCTTCATAAAAGCCCTAGATCCTTAGACTAACTGACATATATTGGGCTAAGAAATTATCTTAGTTCGCACGCAGCCTCACTTTACGGCAACTAAGTTTTCTCCTCGCTAGAGCAGGAATTCGTATTGGTGGTGGGACACTGTCTGGATTCCCAAAAGCGCCGACAATTGGTCTGAAATTCTGGCCAGCGAGGCAGCTGAGACACGGCACCAATTTTTTCCGGCAGTGCCCCATACAATCGTGCGTCGTCTACCCAGCAGCGATCGTGGCCTTTTTCGTCACGATGGAGACGTACTGCGTTACGAAGAACCACTAGCTCCTCGCGAAGTTGTTTGTCGGACATTTTTGCCACATCGCTGTCGTGCTCGGTCTGCGTGCTATTTCGAACATGTTCTACTATCGGATCTGACATGGTTTCCCCTTACGTCTGTACATACGGCCTATCCGCTCAAGGTGCCTTATGGAATCGATGCTGTCATTACAGTTTACATCCGAAGAGGCCTCTTTCTTGCAACAAACTCTAGCGCGATTCTCATCGAATTTCGGGTGAATCATATTAACCCCTTATCGAGAGCCTCCCGCTTTTGATGAATTGTCCCAGGTGGCTACTGCTGTGAGGAGGGCACTCTTCACCAGCCTCCTACGCCTGTTCTCCTTTCTTTCGTTGATTAGAAGTCGATTATAAAGTACTCATTCCGGAGATAGTTTTGCCTTAATACTCAAGCGAGTCCTTATGGCCACTCAATTTTTCCATCGTAGATTCACTGCCTTTATTGGCGCATTCTTATTCGCTTTGCTCTCCACGCCAGCCATGGTACTCGCGCAGGGAGTCAGCGGTACGTGGCACTTCGATGCTGGGTACGATATGACCTTCTCCGATTCCGGCGGGACTTTTACGGGAAGCGGGGCCGGTGGTGGATACACCTGGGTCGTCACCAACGGTGTCGTTGCTGGGAACTCGATCTCCTGGCATGAGAGTTACAATGAGCTTAGTTATACCGTTGAGCGAACTGGAACGGTTAGCGGTGATAGTATGTCCGGCACCGCGACTACAAGCTATGGCCAAAACCTAACCTGGGCGGCAACTCGAATAAGTGGCGGGCCTTCCGCAACGCCAACTGCTACTCCCACTGCCGGAAGCAAACGCGAGACTGCCCTACAGCTATTCTGTAATCGTCAGGGGGTGAACTTAGAAATTGCGTCGTGCACCGTCACCTTAGCCGACGCCGGACCTCCGCCAAGAACAGTTCCGACTGGAGTAGTTACCTTTTCCGCAGCCGGAGGATTCGTGCCCGCAAGTGCACAGTGTGCTCCGGTGCAGACGCAGTATTCACCGGGGATTGGTTCGTGCAAAGCTGAATTTGCCGTACCGTTCGGATTCCCAACGGGTGCGGCGTTCCCGATCGAAGCTTTCTATCCGGGAGATTCCAATTTCGAAGAAAGCGCTTCTGTGCACTCCCTCATTCAAGCCGGTTGCGTGGGCACACCAGACACACCATGCTCCGGGGGAGTGAGTGCCACCTTCGCAGATATTCCTGCAATCATCAGAAACATTCTCGCTGTTTCTCTGCAGTGCGGCTCAACGAAAGCTCCCGTACTCTCGATGTCTCCTTATGCTGTGGGCTCGTCTGATTCCTGTGATATGGATTCGAGCGTCGGTCTGCAATTTGGAGAGATCCTCAGCGAACTCAACTTGGATCAGGAATTGGCCGGGGCAATTGGGAACGCTTTAGGCAAGCAGAACCTAGGCAATAGTTCCGCACTGGAAGCCCTAAGAGACATGATGAAAGATGTTGGTAAGGGGGTCGCGCCTTTGGGCAGTTTGGATAACCCGAATGAACTAGATCAGATATTCAGGCTGTATCTCAAGCGACAGAATAAAGGGAAGCGGCTTGCGATTCTGCCTAGGTCTTCCTCTCGCACTCGCCACGCGGTGCTTCCACCTTCTGCTGCCGCCAAAAAACTCTACACCGAGACCGTTGGAACCATTAGCGTAAGC
>JAFLCA010000188.1 GCA_017302875.1 Deltaproteobacteria bacterium | reverse complement strand
AGAGGTGTATGGATATGGAACTCGCGGGGCTGCGGCATACGGCGGCATAAAGCTGAAACTATGAGAATTGTCTTCTCGATCGTTGTCGTTTTCCTGTGCCTAGCGGCTTCGGCAAACGCACAGCCAGGTAACTCAGCTTCGTGTGAGCGGGTCATCTCCCTAGCGCCCAGTATCACGGAGATTCTCTTCGCGTTGGGGCTTGGCGATCGAGTGGTAGGGGTATCGCGTTATTCGGATTATCCGGTTGAAGCGCGTGCCAAGCCGCGAGTGGGAGCGCTGCTCGATCCAAATTTTGAGGCGATCGTCGCCTTGCGGCCCACTGTCGTCCTTGGCCTTAGCGAATTCCGAGAGAAATTGCCCTACCTTGAATCACTCGGTCTTAAAACAGAAACGTTCGAGCATCGCACGTTACGCGGTATCGATGATTCTATCCGTCGAATTGGTGCGCTGTGCGGCGAGCCGCAGCAGGCGGGGGTAATGGCGGATGATATACTTAGGCGCATCGAGGTAGTAAAGGCGCGCGTCACGGGGCGGCCAGAGGTTCGCACCATGGTGGTGGTGGGTGAGAGCTCAGGCGATGGAGCGCTGACCAGCTTGTTTCTTTCTGGCACGGATGGTTTTTACAATGAGCTGCTCTCTCTTGCCGGTGGAAAGAATGTGGTGACCAGTAAGACGCTTGGGATCTCGACCATTAGCGCCGAGGGCGTCATGCATCTGAATCCGGATGTAATTATAGAGATTGTGCTCGCAAATGGAGGCCCTCGGCTCAATCACGACGCCGTTCGTCAGGCTTGGAGCGAGGTGCCTAGCGTGTCTGCGGTAAAGAATAATAAGATCTTCATCGTCGACCAGGACTATGTTTCTGTTCCTGGGCCGCGTTTTGTGCGGGTGCTTGAAGACTTTGCCCGTTATTTGCACCCCGACGCCTAGCTATATGTCTGAATTATTGCAGGTACGGGATCTTTCCTTCGCAATTGGCAGCAAAAGCCTGCTAACGCAGGTTTCATTCGCGGTGGACAAGGGCAGTTATTTTGCCATCGTCGGCCCAAATGGTGCGGGTAAGTCCACTCTGCTCAAGATAGTTGCTCGGGTCCTGCGCGGGTATCAGGGTCAGGTGCTGCTTGAGGGTAGTGAGCTGCGCAACGTAGCCAGTCGTGTTTTGGCTCAGAGGATTGGGTATGTGCCGCAGCTATTCACGATCGAATTTCCTCATAGCGTTCAGGAATTTGTTCTGATGGGACTGTATTCCCAGCTCGGACGTTTTTTTTCGGTCACGGGGGAGCAGCGTCAACAAGTGCAAGCGGCTTTGGCGCTGACGGGAACGAGCGATTTGGCCGAGCGGAGATTGTCGACTTTGAGCGGGGGAGAGCGGCAGAGAGTGCTTATCGCTGGAGCACTCGTACATAATCCGCATGTCCTATTACTGGACGAGCCAACTGCCTTTCTTGATCCCAAGCATGAGTTCGAAGTCGAGGCACTCTTGCGAGAAATTCGCGCCAAGCTCGGTATTACGGTAATCGCGGTCACGCATAATTTGAACCACTGCGCGCTGTACTGCGATCAGGTTCTAGCCTTGCGCGCCGGGAAAGTGGTTTTTCAGGGAGCCCCGCGCGATCTCATGCAGAATCACGTGCTATTCGACGTTTTTGATCATCGTTTCGATCTGCTGCTGCATCCCCGCAAAGATTTTTACATGATCGTGCCGAGGGCAGAATGAGACGAACTAATCTCGCCCTGGCGTGCCTCCTTATTTGCATGCTGTGCCCCTTGCTCGGTATTACCGACATTTCATGGCAGGTAGCGCTGAACCCGTGGGGCGCTGGGGCTCTGAACGCCGGAGAATATCAAATTTTTTGGAGCATCCGTGTGCCGCGAGTTTGTTTGGCGGCTCTGTCCGGGGCCGCGCTGGCTGTCGGCGGTATGGTTTTTCAAGGCATCTTTCGAAATTATTTGGCTTGCCCCTTCACGCTTGGGGTGTCGACAGGAGCCGCCTTCGGCGCAGCCCTGTATTTTTGGCTTGGTTTGGGATTTGCCGTTGCTGGAGTTTCCGGCTCATCGCTCTTCGCCTTTGCCGGGGCGCTGGGAACGATCGGGACCGTTTACTTTTTGTCCTCCGGGCTTTCTTCCTCTGCGATGTTGCTGGCTGGAGTTGTGGTCAGCTTTTTCTTCTCGAGCTTGATAGTTTTTCTCCAATACATCAGTGATTTTCAGGGCATGTTCAAAATTATGCGCTGGCTTATGGGTGGCTTTGAAACTGTGGGATGGGGCGCCGTGATAAGTGTGCTGCCCTTCGTTCTGCTGGGTCTGGTGCTGGTGCGCTTGTTTGAGCGTGATTTGGATCTTTTGACGCTGGGAGATGACCTGGCGCTAAGTCGAGGGGCTAATGTGAAGACTGCTCGGCTGGCTCTGTTTTTTGCCACCTCTCTGATGATTGGCGGTGTCGTTTCAGTTTGCGGCCCGATTGGTTTCGTTGGAATTATGGTCCCGCACATGTGCCGTATCCTCTTTGGCACCGGGAACCGCGGCCTTACCGTCGTGACGGCGCTGTTCGGAGCGGCCTTTTTGGTTGTTTGCGATACCTTAGGGCGCATTGTGGTGCCGCCATACGAAATCCCTGTCGGCGTAATCACGGCGCTCTTGGGAGGCCCATTCTTCCTTTGGATTCTGTTGCGGGCGCGCACTTCCGGTTCAGCCCGCAGTTGGTAGCTTGAGGCTACTGTGCTAGCTTAACTTCCATGACTTCGGCGAATCAGAGGGATCTTCCCATCGGCATTTTTGACAGCGGACTAGGCGGGCTCACCGTTTTTAAGGAGCTGCGTCGCCATTTGCCCAATGAGCGCTTTATTTATTTGGGGGACACTGCGCGTACGCCGTATGGCTCCAAAGGAAAAGAGACGATTCAGCGCTATTCCCTCGAGTGTGCGCAGTTTTTGCAAACTCAAAAGATAAAATTACTGGTGGTGGCATGCAACACGGCCTCTTCCTTTGCGCTCGAAACGCTTATCGAGCAGTGTTCCTGTCCCGTGATTGGAACCATCGATCCTGCTGTGCGGCAGGCGCTGTCTGTCGATACTGTTCGCCGAGTTGGTGTAATTGGAACTAAAGGCACCATTGCAAGTGCAGCGTACGATCAGAAGCTACGCAGTTCAGGCAGATCCCTTGAGATCTTCTCCAAGGCTTGTCCGTTATTCGTGCCGCTGGTTGAGGAGGGCTTATACAGCGGCAATATCGTCGAGCAGGTGGTGGAACATTACCTTTCCGAGCTTAAGGCGCTCGCTCTCGATGCGCTCATTCTTGGATGTACTCATTATCCATTGTTGGCACCCTCCATCGTTCGATTTCTTGGCACGCACACGCGTATTATTGAGTGTTCCAAAGCCATCGCGTTGGAAGTAGAGGAATTGCTGGAGCAACGGCAGTTGTCGCGAGTTGTTGGTGCAGCTGCGGCCGAGAGCGAGCGCTACTTTGTAACTGATGATGTCGATCGCTTTAACTATTTGGCGTCGCTCTTTTTAGAGAAGCGCCCCGTTGAGGCCGTGCACGTCGAGCATCTTTCGGTCGCCTAGGTGTCTGCGGTTTTCAAGAAAGGCTGGCCTTGCACTGGTTTCGCGAAACCTCGAACCGTGGGGAAAGGTGAATAGCCGACCAGTTCAAGCAATTCTATTCGATCTCGATGGCACGCTTGTCGATTCTATCCGGTTGTTTCGAGACGGAATGGCTCATGTTCTGGCATCCTACCGCGCTTCTTTGGACGAGGACTTCTTTTGGCGTTGGCACGCCCATCGCTTGAGTTGGCCTGAACTTTTGGAGCGGCATGGGCTGTCGCCGATTGTCGAAGATTCTTTTCGAGCTTCGGTACTCCTTGAACTTTCGCAGCGTGTTCAGCGCTCAGTGGCTTGGAACGGGTCTGCTCGTGAGGTGCTCGCGGCGCTCAGAGTGAGGGGGCTGCGCACCGGGATTGTGACGAATGCTCCTCCTGATCATGTGACCTTGATCGAGGAGAAACTCGGTCTGGCAGAGTTGGTCGATGTCACGGTCACTGGAGAAGAAATCGGACGGCGTAAGAAGCCCGAACCGTTTGGTCTTCTGCTGGCAGCGGAGAGGATCGCCGTTCCACCTCGCAACTGTTTGTATGTAGGGGACCAGCTTTTTGATATGCAGGCAGCTGAACGTGCTGGCATGCAGGGAGTTTTATTTAGAACTCCGCAGGCAGTTGATGCAAGCAAAGTAGCCACGCACGTGATTAATTCTTTCCCGGAGCTCTTTAACTTGCTGGACGTTTAGAGCGAGAGTTTGCCGCTCACTTTCACCTTTTGCGCGCCCTGTTCGATTCGGCCAATTTGATAGGCAGGAACACCGCTCTTGGCGAATTCTTCCACAATCGCCGCGACGCTTGCAGCGGGAGCAACGGCGATTAACCCGACACCCAGATTGAAGGTGCGTAGCATGTCGGCCTCAGGTACGTTGCCTTCTCGAGCGATTGCCTTGAAAATATCCAAAACCCGTATCGAACCCAAGTCGATTTCTGCCTGCAGGCCCTCGGGAATAATGCGCCCTAAATTGTCGACAACGCCGCCGCCGGTAATATGGGCTAGGCCATGCAATGTGGTCTTCTGAAAAAGAACCTGAAGCTCTTTGTTGTAGCAAAGGTGCGGGCGCAGCGCTTCATCCAAGACGGTTGATGAGCCTATCTTTTGTTCGGCGAACTTCGGATTTCGATCAAGCAAGCTGCGCACCAAGGTGTACCCATTCGTGTGCACCCCGTTAGAAGAAATCCCAAGTACGACATCGCCGACTCCAATCTTGGAGCCATCGATTACCTTTTCCCGATCGACCACGCCGACGCAGCAGGCGCTCAAGATATAGGTCCCGACGGGAATGACACGTGGCTGCTCGGAGGTTTCGCCCCCGACCAAATTGCAGCCTTGATCTTGGCAAGCCTTGGACATCGTTTTTACCAGACCGACAACGTCGGCTTTCTCGAGCTTGCCGCAGATGATGGTGTCCAGCACGACGAGGGGGCGCGCTCCCATTACTACGGTGTCATTGATAAGATGGTTAATGAGATCGAATCCAATGTCAGACAATCGACCGTGCTGCGCAGCAAGCAGCTGCTTCGTTCCTGGCTCTTCCATTTTCACGACCAGGACGGGAGACTTTATTTCCGGGAAGTTGAAATCATAAAGGGAAGCAAAAGCTCCGACCGTATTCAATACACGCGGGTTTGAAGTGGCCAGCGTTTTTGCCATGTCGCGCTTAGCGGCGTCGGCGGTGTTGATATTGACGCCGGATTTCTCGTAGCTAATTGACTCACTGCCTGAATTTGAAGACGAAGCTGTCACGCGGGCTCCCTATCAAGTATTGGTTGCTCAAACCCGAGGAGGTTCGGGTAGCCATTTTGTAGCATATTTATTGAACGAGATCATATTGTCTCGTTCCCAGGAAGGTAACCGGCAGCTTTCTCGCCCCTTATTCCGCGGGCCAAGTAGCTTTAATTATGAACTGTTCAAACGGGCGAAGGTAGCGATTCGGTCGGAAGACGACCATCGGCAGATCGCCATTGGCAGCCGGCTCAAACGCCATGGAAATATCAGAAGACAGTGAGGTCGGGTTGTAGGCCTTTTTGAGTTCTTCGGGATTACGCGTGACGCCGAGGAAGCCCGTGAAGCTGGCGGAGTGCGGGTCGACCGAGGAAGGCAGGCTGATGCGTAGGACGCTCTCTCCCACCGGATAGCCAACCGACCCTGTTACGTTCCAGCTGAATCCTCTCCGCTGATTTTCTTGTAGGGAGTGAACCAGGCCGCTGACTCCAAATTGAAACTTGATATCATACAGCCCGGGAAGCAGCGCAGTTGTGGGGCTCCCAATACGATAGACAGCAAAGTTTTTTCTATCCTCTCGTGCCACGTCAGTTGTGCTTGGCGCGTAGGGCGGATTATCAACTTTCTCGATCGTGGCATACGCGTCAAAGTATCTGAGTTTGAGCTGCCGACCGTCCTGGGTTTCAACCTGTAGGGGAAGGGGGCGCGTAATTCCGTGCCGCACGGATTTTCCCCGCAGATCGACTCGTGTCGTTTCCGAAGCATCTATATTGCCATCACCGTGCACAATCAGATCTGTGGCTATGATTGAGACGCCTTCACCAGAAGGAGGCTTTCCATAGAGAAATCCGCGATTGAGGTACAAGACGACCGCGCACAGCACCACTCCGAGAAGTATCAGTCCGAGCGATCGTGACGATCTCGGGCGAGAATGGTTTCTAGCGCCGGAGTTGCTCCAGCTGTCGTCGTTCCAGTTCATGAATACAGTCTACGTATTAATTCGACTACTTATACTATGTCGACGCCTAGGAGGCAGCCCTAAATATCGGAATAAAGTTAGTGAAATCAAATGGTAAGAGCTCGAAATGTGGCTTTCTCGCCATGAAGCTGCAACACTTTGTTGCTCTATGTCGCTTACCTGCTGAATTGTGCGCATGACTTCTCATCCCCGCGATCGTTATTGGCTAGAGCAGGCGCTGCTCCTCTCGGGGCGTTGTACGGTCCCTCGTATTTATTGCGTCGGCTGTGTGATTGTCGATCAAGAGGGCGCTCAGATCGCACAAGGTTATACCGGCGAGCTTGCGTACCCAGACGGGAGTAGCGGCTCCTCTCCTCATGCCGAGGAGATTGCGCTTTCTCGAATGCCGGCAACGACTGAAGGAGCCACGCTGTACTCAACCCTTGAGCCGTGCTCTGAGCGGCTTTCGGGATTGGAGTGTTGTTCGTCGCGAATAATTTCCCATGGAATAGCCAGAGTGGTCTTTGGAGTGCGTGAGCCATTTGACTCAAGATTGCAAATCCACTGCCGCGGAGAAGACCAATTGCGTGAGGCGGGGATTGCGGTGGTGCAACTGTTCGAGCTTGAGGAGCGTTGCCTTGCGGCAATTAAGCGGGGAGATACGTAAGAATCGCCATATCTCCTAGTTGCTCGACGCTCTTGAGCTTCATCGAGTGGTTCTTGTCAAAAGGAAAGCGTGCTGCTTGAACAAATCTCGGCCCAGCGCCGCCACCCACAAAAAATGGCGCGACTGCCACGCGCAGTTCGTCGATCAGATTTGCCGCAAGAAATGCGGTATGCATTTTCTCGCCTCCTTCCAAGAGCAGTTTCTTGATATTCCGTGCCCCCAAATCTTCCAGTAGCCTGTGCGGCGAAAGGGGCTCAAGTCCGATTACCTGCGCCGTGGAGCCTAGTTTTGATTGTAGCGTTGTTGCCATCAAA
>JAFLCA010000187.1 GCA_017302875.1 Deltaproteobacteria bacterium | reverse complement strand
GCGGTATCACCTTCATTGGTCCAACCGTGCGTAATATGCGTGTCATGGGCGATAAGGCTCGTGCCCGCCGAGCTGCGGATAAAGCTGGCGTGCCAACCATTCCCGGAGATAGTCGCGGATTCGTCGATGGAAAAGAGGCTTTTGAAGTCGCACAAAAGGCCGGCTTTCCGATCTTATTGAAGGCCTGCGCAGGCGGCGGCGGTCGCGGAATGAAGATTGTCGGCTCGGCTGAAGAGTTCCCCCAAATGTTCGCTACGGCGCAGCGCGAAGTTGAGGCGGCGTTCGGCGACGGGCACCTTCTGGTCGAGAAATATCTCCCTCGTGTACGGCACATCGAAGTACAGATTGCCGGTGACCATTTTCACAACGTGATTCACCTGGGTATTCGCGATTGCTCAATTCAGCGGCGCTATCAAAAGATTATTGAAGAATCTCCTTCTATCGGATTGCGTCCTGATGTCCAGGCCGCCATTCAAAATGCTGCGGTCGAGCTTGGTAAATCGGTAGGCTATACCAACGTAGGTACCTGCGAGTTTCTCGTCGATCTCGAAACACAGAAGTTCTATTTCATCGAGATGAATACTCGTTTGCAGGTCGAGCACCCGGTTACTGAGATGGCGACGGACACCGACCTGGTTAAAGAGCAGATTCGCTTGGCTGCTGGGCTCGAGCTTTCTATCAAGCAGGAAGACGTCGTCATTTCTGGGCACACCATGGAAGTGCGGGTCAATGCAGAGGATCCTCGCACGCTCATCCCTTCACCGGGTTACGTCAGCAGCTATCATCCGCCGGGTGGCAATGGCGTGCGTGTTGATTCCGCGGTCTATGCCGGATACACCGTGCAGCCATATTATGATTCTCTGATTTCGAAGTTGATCGTGCGCGGGCGTGACCGCGAAGCCTGCATCGACAAGATGCTGGTTGCTTTGCAGGAATATATTATTGAAGGCATTCACACCAACATCGAACTTCATAAGCGCATCTTGAAGCATCCTGACTTTAGAAACGGGAATTTCTATACGAAGTTCCTTGAGCATGTGAATGTGTTTGCCGAGGAAGAAAAGTGCGACGACAACAAATTAGACAAAACCTTAGCCGCTTAATTCTTGCGCTGGTCGCAGTACCCTGTTTCCTCGCTCGTCCCAGTGCGGCTGATGTCAGTATCCCGAAGCCGCAGGTGAAGATTGAAAATCCGGTTTTCGATTTCGGGACTGTGGCGCAGGGGGTTAGGGTTTCGCATAACTTCGTTATCAAAAATACCGGCAACTCAGATCTGATGATTCATCGGATCGTGCCCGCTTGCGGATGCACTGCCGCCAGCACGAGCGGTGATGTAATTGCCCCTGGTAAAGACGGAATCATTAAAGTCGATTTGGATACCTCGGATTTCAGCGGTGAGAAGCTCAAGCTGGTGCGTGTTTTCACTAATGATATGGAAGACCCCTCGGTGGGCATCACTATCAAGGGAAACATCGAGCCCAATGTGGTCATTGAACCTGCGCGTGTGACTTTCAACGCAGTCGTGCGTGGATCGAGCGAGCCACAAAGTCGCCGGGTGAACGTGAGTGTCAAGCCCGACTCGGGCCTTCAGATTGCGGAAGTCAAAAGCTTTTCAAAGCTCGTTTCTGTAAAAATGCTGGAGCAGAGTGCTCAGAAAGCCTCGTTTGACGTTATTTTGGACACTACGGCGCCGGTTGGAGAAGTACGTGAGCGGCTCGTCATAAATTTTAAGGGTTCCAAGGAAATGAGCCTGAACGTGCCGGTATTTGCTAATATCGAAGGCACCTTACGCTTGAGCCCTGCGACTATTTCTTTTGGAGTAATCGAGGGCACTGACGCCATGGAGCGCAGCGTCAAATTTGAAAACCTCGGCAGCGCGCCCATTTCTATAAAGAAAGTCAGTAGCAATGATCCTGCCTTAACGGCTGACTACTCCGTAATAAAAGAGGGGCAGAATTACGTAGTTCGTGTGAAACTCGATCCTACGAAGGTCTCGAAAGACCTACGAGCGCTCGTCACGGTAACAACTGATAGCAAGACTGAGCCGCCCTTGTCGCTGAATGTGTATGGAATCTTGCCTCCAAAGAGCTAGGACTTGAGGACGGGCGAAGCCCTTGCGAGTAAAGGTGAATGGTGACTGACAATCGTACGTGCCGCATCTACTCGCGTGCCGCTCTTGCTTGCTTACTCTGCCTCGCAGGCGCTGCCTCCGCAGCCAGTGCTGAAAGCGTCAAAGTATCTGGCCTCTCGTTCCCCGTCGAAGCCTTGCATGAAGTCGATTCTTCGAACGTTAAAATTACGCTGTTTGGGGAGACCGAAATCATCGCTCGTTCTTCTCTCGATGATTTCGTTGTTCATAAGTACTTTCAGAATACTTCGGCTGCCGCTGCGCTGCCTCGTTCTGGAGTGCGTTCCTTTATTCAAGAGTCGGTGGCGCAGGGCAAGTTCGATCGCGCAGTTGATGCCTTAAGAGATCTTTGTCGTCAGGCGGGCGAGCCGGATTCCAAAGTCGCAGAGTTTCTTGTCTCACTGCCTGATACTTCAAATAGCGGGGCGTTCTTTCGCGTGGCCTCGGCCGTGCTTGCAGAGAACAACTGTGCCGGAGCGGCTGCGGCAGAAGTGATTGTGCGAGCTGGAGTAGGTGACACGGAATGGGCCAAAACGAAGGGCATACGTTTTGCCTTCGATCATGAGAAAAAGGTGCGCGCCTTGCTTGAAGCTAAGATTCGCCAGGCGGCCAAGGCTCGTAATTTCAGTGAAATCGGTCGCGACGTTGAATTTTACGGGGCGGTATTCGGCACGGAGGATCCGCGCTATCTACAGCTCGTCGTGTTAGAAGCGCGTGTGGCCCAGGCTACTGAGGCTGTACAGAAAGGAGATTTAGAAGCTCTCTATCCTCTGGTGGAGCAGAGCAAATCAAACGAAGAGCTGAGTGAGTTGCTTTCGCCACTTTTTGTCGAAACCCTGCATACACAAGCAGCGAAGGCGCTTACGCGCGGCGATAGCGGCAATGCGATCCATATTCTTTCGCACCTCGATATACGAAAGCGCACTCCGACGACCCACGAATTGGCGCAACGATCCCTGCAGGCATTGCAACCTTCCGAGCGGCCGGTTATGGCGGAAGGGGGAACGGCTGCATTCTTGCGAGCTCTTTCCGAGTCTGATGAGAGAGTACGAGCCGCTTATATTTCCTATCTTGAGCGCAGCTTCGAATATTTCATCGAGAAGGGCTCATTCGACGACGTGAATTATTATTTTGAACATCTCACCGCTCTGCGGCCGGATCCGAATAGCGCCAACGATCGTCTGCGTGTTCAACAGATCTCGGCGTATCTTGATCGCAAGATGATGGTTTCGGCGCGCGACAAGCTGAGGCAAGTGCAAACCGGTGTTCCCTTGTTTGCGAGGGCGCGCTTTACCCTGGCAGGGCTATACTTCGATCCGATGTATCTCGTCATTTCGGTTGTTTCCTTGTTGGCCGGCGCCATCGTGATTCTGCTGGCCGAGCTTATTGGAAAATTACGCCGCCGCCTTATGCACAGAATCTCGGCGCGCAAGGCCGCTGCTGCCAGCGAGCAGGAAGAAGAAGTCATACAGCCTGCCTTTGTGCAGTCGGGGCTTGTGCGATCGATGAGTCCAAGCATGATTGAGTATCGTGAGTGCTTGGAGGTTTTTGGCCTTACTTCCGAGGCTAGTTTGAAAGCGATTAAGGCCGCCTATCGGCACGCGGTTAAAGAGGTACATCCGGATTTGAATAAAGATCTCGATCAGGAGGCTTCGGAGCGCTTCCTTCTGCTTACCAAAACGTACGAGCGAATCCTCGAGCTCTACGACCAGGCGCAGCCGCCTAAATTGAATTCGCATATCGAATAGAGCTGCCGTACTAAGCGGCTAGCTCCAGCAACTCGAGGCGGCGTTGCTGAAAGGGCTTTCGATGTTGGGCAGCGCGCACAGTCTGCGCCTGATGGATTTTGGTTTCGCTCGGACTGACACTGAACTCTCGAACGAGCTGCTGTTGTTCGGAACTTAGTTCGGACAGCTTCAGGCCCGCGCTAATCTGCTCTCGTAGCAGTTGCGGAGCCGCTCGAAAGTCCCTCTGAGATCTGGCCTTCTGGAGTATTGCGCGTTTCAGCGCGTTGTTGCCGGGACAATACTCATTGGCGATCAGGAGTCCCCACAGGCTGCGCTGTTCGGAAATATGTCGGGTAATGCAAGAAAGGACGCGCGGGCTAAGCATGGTGTTCATGCCCTTACCCAAGAGCAAAAGCATGACCAACTGGCGCTGATCGCTAAGCCATTGATATTATGTGTCTTTGCTGCGGCGCGTTGGGGCAGATACGAGCAGTGCTGGTCGCTTCTGTCGCAGCGAAGATTCTTCTAATTCATGCACGGCTCTTTTGAAGATCGTATTTAAAACTGTATAATCTTTCGCGGCGGTCGGGTACGTGCGAGAAGTGCCGTAAACCCGGTCAGGCCCGGAAGGGAGCAGCCGTAGCGGAATCCTTCTGTGATACGCTGTCTGGCCGCCGTTTAATTTTTCCATTATGTCCTATCTCGTTCTTGCTCGTAAGTATCGCCCTGCCACCTTCTCGACGGTGTCGGGTCAAGAACATGTGACGCGCACTCTGGCGAATTCAATTAAGCGCAACAAAGTGGCGCACGCCTATTTGTTTGCCGGGCCGCGCGGAGTGGGGAAGACCTCCATCTCTCGAATTTTCGCCAAAGCGCTCAATTGCGTGAAGGGACCTACGCCGGAGCCCTGCGGTGAGTGTGTCAATTGTAAGGAAATCGCCGCTGGAACAAGTTTGGCGGTTCGAGAAATCGATGGAGCTTCTCACAATAGCGTCGACAACGTGCGCGAGTTGATTGATTCTTTCCGCGCTTTGCCGGCGCCGGGCTCTCGGTACAAAATTTATATTATCGACGAGGTGCATATGCTTAGCACCTCGGCATTCAACGCTCTTTTGAAGAGCCTGGAAGAGCCTCCTGCGAATACTGTTTTCATACTTGCGACCACTGAAGCGCACAAAATTCCTGAAACGGTCATTTCGCGCTGTCAGCGCCATGATTTTCGCGCGCTCAGTTTCGCCGATATCGAGGCCCGCCTCAGCGAAATTGCCAAAGCTGAGAAATTGTCAGTGGAGCCCGAGGCCCTGCGCATGGTGGCGCGGCTTGCCGACGGCTCGATGCGCGATGCACAGTCCTTACTCGACCGCGTTCAATCTTTTTGTGAAGGCAAAATAACGGCTCAGGAAACCAGCATTGCGCTCGGCAGTGTCGAGCGCAAAGTGCTTTTCAGTATTTCGCAGGCAGTGTTTCAACGTTCGTCGGAGCGGGCCTTGGAGCGATTAGCTGAGTGTTTCTCCAGCGGAGCGGATCCGACGTTGTTCCTCAAAGAGTTCGTTGCGCACTGGCGTGATTTGCTGATTGCCCGCTTTGGTTCACCGGACGCGCTGCAAGCCTTGGGCGTTAGCGCCGATGAAAAGAAAGAATTGCTGGCTGCCAGCGAAGGTATTAGCGCTGCCGATTTACAGGATTTGGTGCAGCTTGCCCGCGAAGGGGCTGACACCGCACTGCGGAGCGCCTATCCGAAATACGCTCTCGAAGCCCTCCTTGTGCGCATGGCAACTCGCGAGCCGGTGCATGAAGTTGCCGCAATCGTCCAACATCTGAAGGGCGTTTTGAGCAGCGGCTCCGGTGGCGGAAGTGGCGGCGGTAGTCGCAGCGCGCCGGTCCCGGCTAGTACCTCAACTCCAGCTGCTCCCGCGGCTGCCTCGCGTTCCGCTTCAAGCGTAGCGCCTGTCCCTGCGGCCGTGCCGACGGCTAATCCCGCAGATTGGGGAAAGTTCGTATCTCAAGCCGGTGGGAAAGTAAGCAGAATGCTAGCGGAGCAGCTTAAGCGTTTGGCTGTGGAAACCTTCGCTGCAGGAACGCTTAAGGGCAGTGGTCCGGAGTTTACGGTCAATTATCTAAATCAGAAGGCCAATAAAGATCAGCTCGCGAAAGCTCTTGCCGATTACTGTGGCGGGAATTGGGCTATCAGCTTGCAGGTACAGTCAGCGCAGATGAAGAGTGCCGGAGGGGCAGCTCCCGCGACCTTGCAAGAGAGTGAGTTGCGCGAACGTCGCGAGCAAGAACAAGAAAAAACCAAATCTGTGTCGAACCACCCCAAGATAAAACGCCTCCAGGAGGTGTTTTCGGGCAGCACGATAGAAAGTATTAAAATTCGTTAATACCTAGTGAGGAAGGAGCGTTATGGGTAAAGGATTTCCAGGACTGCCCGGCGGTATGCAGGGCTTGATGAAGCAGGCGCAAAAGATGCAGGAAGACTTGGCTGTTGCGCAACGCGAAGCTGAGAATTTCAGTGCTGAAGGCAGCGCTGGTGGTGGAGTGGTGAAGGCTGTCGCGACTGGAAAGTACGAATTCACTTCGATCTCTATCTCCCGTGAAGCGGTAAGTCCCGATGATGTGGAAATGCTTCAAGATCTTGTCCTGGCGGCCTGCAATGACGCACTCGGAAAGGTGAAGGCGAATTTGAAGGATAAGATGTCGAAGGTAACTGGCGGAATGAACCTGCCGGGGCTATTTTAAGAGACATGATCTCTCTCCCTCAGGCCATGCAGAAGTTGATTCGGGAGTTTTCCCGTCTGCCCTCAATCGGGGAAAAATCAGCTACTCGCTTGGCCTACCATCTGGTCAACCACGATAAGCAGTTAGCGCTCAGTCTGTCGGATGCGCTGCGTAAAGCCGCTGAAAGTGTGAAGCTTTGTCAGCGTTGCTTTTATTTGACGGAAGAAGATCTCTGTACCATTTGCAAGAACCCCAGCCGCGATCAATCTCTGATTTGCTTAGTGGAAAAGCCGGCTGACCTGATGGCTATCGAGCGAGTTGGGGAGTTTCGCGGACTGTATCATGTGTTGCATGGTTTGTGGGCTCCGCTGCGTGGTCAGGGCCCTGAGAGCATGAAGCTTCAGGAGTTGCTTGAACGCCTTAAAGACGGCGTGATTCGCGAAGTCATTATCGCAACCGGTTCCACCGTTGAGGGCGATGCGACTGCCTTGTATGTGGCGAAAATGTTATCCGATTTTGGTGTTCAATCGACGCGTTTGGCGCAGGGCATGCCAAAGGGCGGCGAGCTGGAATATGCCGATGATGTTACCCTTTCACGCGCTTTTGCAGGCCGAAATCTGATAAATCCTTAGGGGCGTGCCGGCCTGCTTCTATTAGAGCTGGCGTGCTGCTTGACTTATAAATCCTAGAACGTAAAATCATCAACTGTTCTGTAGACCTACCGTGCTC
>JAFLCA010000186.1 GCA_017302875.1 Deltaproteobacteria bacterium | reverse complement strand
TCGAAGGGAGGGCCCTATGTCAGGGCTTATTGCTTGTATCGTGCTTGTTCTGGCTTCCTGCTCAGACAGGGCGGATCCCACTCCACAAGAGTGGGTGGAGAGTCTGCGCAGAGCGGCGTGCGTTGAGGTGGATGAGTATGTCGTTGAGACACACCTGGGGCCCGCTGCAGAATCATCCGGGACACTCCATGAGTACGCCCGCGCTTCCTATGTTCCCAGTGGTTTCACGCTGCAAGTGTGGACGCCGCAGCAGTACCAGCTCGGGCTCTGGAAGTCTGATGTTTCCGTGCAGCTTCACGGCTCGGCTCCTCCCGCGCATGTGGTCACGTTGCAAGGGGAGACCGTGCAGGAGAAAATCTGGGTTGCTGAAGGAGGCTATCAGACATTTCCTGCCTATCAGCGTTTAGAGCCAATGAATGAGCTGCGGCGTGCGGCCATTCAGAGAGCAGTCACCGAGGAGGTACTCAAGAGTCCTGAGCTTGCTTCTTTGAGCGCTGAGCAGCGGCAGGAGCAGATTGCGCGTCGCGTGAATGAGCGCATGTCGGAACTCAATCGAAATCCTGAGGAAGGAGTCCCGGAGACTCGCGCTCGCCAAGGCGAGCCGTGCTTGACCGGATCGCTTCTGGCTCCCCATATCGGGGACTCGGCTCGCTTGCGCAGCTTGGACGACAAACTCGCTCGCGCTGTGAAGTCCGATCCGCTGCAAGTCAATGGGGAGTGCTGCGAGACGTATCTCTTTCAACAAAGTCATTTCCTCGAGCTGTTCTGTTTTAGCCCTAGCCACGGGTTGGTCCTGTGGGAAACACGGCAGTTCGAACGAGGCTCGACTCCCGCGCTGGATTCTAAGCCGCAGGTAGTCCGGCAGCGTTATTTCACGTGGGATATTCGAGCATCGGAAGCATCGGTCAGCCTGACCAAGGAGAAGAAGACAGAGTGAAGAGCAGACAATCTCTACTGTTTTGATTACTCGCCTCTTTGCGAGAAATTTCATCATGAAGCAAGCAGCTTTTGCGCTTTCAATGGCGCTGGCAGGGAGCCTTTTTGGAGCTGATGGCGGGCAACAGTCCGGCCATCGGCAGGTGTTGGTGCATTCGGTGAGCGCTGGTGACGGATCTTCCTTCACCACTACTCGCTTGGGAAGCATCGCCGGGGGTCTGTCGATCACTCTCGATGAGACCGCCTCAGTGCAGCTAGTTCCCTCGGGCGTGCCAGGCACGTGGGAGGGGCTCTACGCGGGGTCAAACGGTGGCGCGGGTGTTCTGCCCGGCATCGTCGTCACGGAGCGCTGGAATGGGGCAGGGCGCAAATCCTATGCCGTCTCTGTTGGCTGGGATGACCCCGTGCAAGTCCAGTTCGTGTCGGGGCCGCTTCCATTTGCGGGAGGCGGGACTTTCATCATCGCGACGGCAGGATCTTGTAAATGCGTCGGTTGGCCGTCGGGCATCTGCTCGAAGAGTCAATGCGATGATCACAAGATCTGTGACGGCGCTTCTACGGATTCCTGCGATTGGGCCGCCATTGCCGGTGGGGGCGGGCTGTCCAGTTGGCAGGATGTTGCGCCGGGCAACGATGTCGTTCAATACCTTCTGAACTGAGCAAGCAGTCAGTTCTCTCTTCCGGATCCCCTCTCAGGCGGGGGGAGGACAGCCCACTCCCCCTGCTTTTACGCCGATTCAATTAGAGCTTCAAAGGTTCGACGCAATTTGGATCTTTGATTCGAGTTGTGGTCGATGTGGTTCTGACCGAGGTTCTGATTCGGTTTTTCAAGCGCCCTTTCTCAATCCTTTCTTACGCTAAAGACAGCAGCATCACCCCACACAGGCAGAAAAACACCCCGAGCCCTTTAATCATCGAGAAATCAGATCCGAATAAAAAAATAGAAGCAAAGGTGACTAGCAGCGCTTGCATGCTGATTAAGGCTACGGCGTAACCGGGATTTGGCGCGAGTGCTGTTGCTCGGAACTGGAAGATGTTTCCGACATAACTAAGAACTCCAGCGAGGCCGAGAAGAGCGATGGTACTGCCTGAGATCCGCAGCGGCATTTTTATTGCGACGACGTGCCCGATGTAGAGGAGCGTCGCAATTAAGAACACCCACGCCAAGGAAACTACCGTTGGAATTCCACGTAACTCGAGACTTTTGAAAACAATAAAGATGCCGGTGAAACTGAGCGCGGCTGAGATCGAAAGAACGATCCACATAGTGGCGATCCTTAAGAGAGTTGTTTTGACTCTCATTTTTAGTACGAATATGAAAAATGAGACAGCGCCTTTTAAGAGCAGGACGCAAAGGATCTATCGCAAGGATCAGGCTTCAAAAAGTGCGAGCTGCTGGCGCGAGGGCGTGCCGATCTGGGCTGACTTCAAGGATTCAGGCGACCGCAAAAAGGGATTTCCCTCTTCTGCCGTAATAAAAAATTTTGCACGTTCGAGCGGGATGTTCATTCGAATTAGATCGCTCAGCCGTAAGCGTCGAAATGCTCGTGCCTCAAGAATACGTTGAGTCGACTTAGGTCCAAATCCCGGAACGCGCAATAGGAGGGCGGCGCTCGCCGAGTTGATGTCGAGCGGGAAAATCCTGCGATGCTGTAACACCCAACTCAGTTTGTGCTCGATGTCGAGGGAGAGTTGCTGTTCAGTTGGCGAAGGCTGTTTGCGGGATTGAAACTCATATACCCTGGCCAGCCATTTGGTCTGTTCTCGCCGTAGTTTAGGGCTTGGAGGATTGGGGCGCACAGTAGCCTCAAAGGAGGACTTTTGCAGGCGAGTAGGGGCCCTCCGGTGACTGCGAGCTTCAATCTTGCTCTTAAGCCGCGCCATGGCCTGCGCGATTTCGAATTGTCGCTCTGCCGCCGTTTGATGCGGCTCTGTTGGTCGGGGAGCTTGGGTGCGTTCAACGTATTGGGCAGTTTTCATATCGCCTCGAAGTTTGACCTACTTCTAGTTTAATTCTATATCAAAGTTAAATGAGCGCAAGGCTTTTTTCGTGGCTTTTTAGCTGAATTATAGGCGCTGTCAGGCTTACTCCTATGCTCGCGATCATGCTCAATAAGCTATCGAAACATCGAAGGAAAAGTTTCTGGCCTTGGCCGATGCCGAGCGCCCAGGGGGTGGTGCTATGGACTAGGGGCTACCAGCTTATTCTGCGGTGAATCCGTCCCGAATGTATGCGTTCACTGCGTACGCGCTTAGGGAAGGAGCCCAGTGGAAGCGATCCTGTTGTATAGCTAGCTGCATGAACTCCTGCATGCCTCCATTTGGATGGGAGGGCAGCGAGTTTAAGTACGAGCTGATGTTGCGTTCCGGATCTTTGAAGGCGGGCACACTCAAATTGACCTCTTCGCCGGAAGCGGTCTCCCATTGAGCGAAGGAGTAACCAGTTGCTCCGATGCGCGCGGGCTGCGTCACGCTTGGTCCGACTTGATAGGTATTGCCGCCAAAAATTATCCGGCCTGCAATCAGTGCATTGGGATTGGAGAAGGCTACTGCTATTCCTGAAAGCGGCTGCAAAAAATAGTTCCCAAAGATTTGAACATTCTGAAAGTTCTCAATTCGGGACGAAAGCGCTGCGCCACCCCACTTGTAGACTATGTTGTTTGTCACCACTGAGTTGATGTTGGGGTTGTTTGCGTCGCCAACTGCGTCTGTTCCGGCGAACAGGCCTTCGATGTTGCCCGTGCCGCGCTGGTTATGAGCTACGATATTGTCGCTCACCGTGCTGTTTTGTCCGGCAGCCCAGCCCAGCCCGAATCCGCGCGGCTGGCTGCCGATATTTGAACTGCCCAAGACTACGTTTCTTGTGAGAGTTGCTGTGTAGGGAATGCCGATTGGGTTTTCGGCATGTCCTGCAGAAATTCCTACTGGTTCCTCGAGAACGAGATTGTCTTTCACAACACCACCCATGCGAACTTGAACCGCGCCTGAGGCTCCTACGGCGGTCACGTTGCCGTCTACGGTGGTGTTCGAGTAATTGTGGCTAATGTACATGTGCCGATTGAAGATGGTGGCTGCTGGTGTTTTTGGGTTTCCAGATTTCACATCAAGGAACGTTGGGCCATCGATATCAGTGCCCGCCGTTCCGCCTGTATATCTACGCACCGAATAATCCTCATTCGAAGCAAGATTCGAACGGAAGATAAGATAGTTTCCTCGAGCTAAGATTTCGATAGTTGCAGGGCTCGGAAGCTGGGCTTGCAAGGCGTTTTCCACTACTGCGGCAACATCGCCGTAGGAGCTTACGCTTGAGAAGTTCAGAGAGCTGAGCTGATACCAATCCCCATCGATCTGCACATCGATTCTACCATTTGCAACCGCCCGCCAACTAGTTTGATTGAAAGCCGCAGGCCGTAAGTTCATCCGGTAATCTTCGTTCCATCCGTTATGATAGAAAACATTTTCTTTGATCAGGAGTTCACCGCCGCCGAAGCTATACAGTCCTTGCGAGTGTGTTGCGCCACTGTAGCTGTTATGAATTATGTTTCGTCGGACTTGGATGCGGTCAAAGATTCCAGCATCGATTGACTGGATTTGCATTCCGCCGCCGCTGTAGCTGACTTTGTTGTTCTCCAGCACGATGTCTTTATTTGCGTACTGCAGGACGATGCTGTTGGAGCAGTGAATAAGCTGAAAGTCTGGCGAGTTTGGATCGCAATAGTTCGCGTAGAACTCGATTCCGGTCAGTACGAGGAACTGCTCGTTCCAAATGCGGAAGCCATGTCGATCGGCTTGTTTGATAAGTGGCCGTGCAGTCGAGGTGCCGTAGGAGCCTATCAGCATGGGTTCCGCCGCCGATCGGCCGCTTTTTATCCAAGAGAAGTCGTAGTTCGGGTCAGCGCTGGGGGATCGTCCCAGGCGCATGCGCCAGTCGGCATAGTCGAACGTATCGCCGCGCTTTAGCAGCAGCCAATCAGGCATGCCGTCCCGGATAAGGTCATAGGCCGCAACCATCGTTCTTTTCGGACTGTCTGGAGAAAGACCGGAGTTGCTGTCATCTCCTTCCGAACTGCTCACATACACGATGCGCGAGTCGGAGCTTGGATGAAATCTAGTAAACCCGTAGTCGGTCGAAGACTCCTGAGCGTTCACTTGAAAGCAACCGTCGTCATCAAAATCAGTTTTGCCATCGAGGTTGTTATCAATGCCGTCAAAAC
This sequence comes from Deltaproteobacteria bacterium, assembly GCA_017302875.1. Taxonomy (GTDB): domain Bacteria; phylum Bdellovibrionota_C; class UBA2361; order UBA2361; family JAFLCA01; genus JAFLCA01. Next base: position 2,231 of record JAFLCA010000186.1, on the reverse strand, counting down.
ACTCATTGTTATTCGGAGGAAGGGTGGGAACTATCGTTGGGGTAGGCGATGGAGTTGGGCTGCTGCTAGGCGCGCATTCATTTGCACAAATTCCTCCGCAATCCAGCCCGTCTTCAAAAAATTCCTGAGTTCCATTGGTGCAAGACTGCGGGGTGATCTGGCGACAGATCTTGGGGAGCTCACGTAGAAGACGTACATGCTCGCGATGCTGAGCAAGCTTCTCCGCTTTTCTTACACGAATTCGACGAGGTGCATTCCGAATCTTTTGAATACGCGCCTGAAGCGTCTGAAGTCGTGCCTTGCGGAGGACGGCACCAAAAGGCTTGAGGCTGTCGTTAACTGCCGAGATCAGCATCGGCACACCTTTTTGTGTGCTGGGGTTTATGACGCAAGCGTAGGGGAAAGATTGTGATGGTCGATAGTGAGTTTCGTCGGCGCGTCCTGCTTGAGCGCTTAGCAACACAAGCCCGGCCGCCAATAGAAATGACCGGCTAATAATTGAAATCTGTTCCCGCATAGACACCACACCCCACAACAAGCCAGGCCTTTGATGCAAGCTGCATGCCTGCGGATTTGGTGCTTTGCCAGTGCGGTGTTCTCGATCGGGAATTCTGGGGAAGTCTGATTTCCCGTTTGATTTAAGGGGGTTAGATTCGGCATGCCGGACAAGGCAGCAATTTGGTGGGTGTCCCATATTTGGAGCGAGTCAGGGGTGTGGGTGCTTAGGTTACATGGGCCTGCAAGGGGCGCATAACACTTCCCGTCAAAGTATTTTTGGGGAGTTTGTATGAACAGTCCTTTAGCAGTTGATCAGGGCGGAGCAGGATCTCAGATTTCTGGAATCGAAGGTGTGACGAGTGGTGTTCCTCTCGCTGCAGTTCCATCAACTACGGCTCCTGCTGAAATTCGTCAGGCTGTTGGGAATTCTCAGGTACATTTCTCCGGAAAGGCGCCAAATATCGTCCTCCGAAATGGTGACATCGTCGGTGCCGAGCAAGAGCGCAGTTGTGCTGGAACTTGCGATACGAATGCCACCGTGAGCGGTGCAATTAACATTTCGGCTCAATATCTCCAGGCCGGAACTTCAGAATTTAAATTGACGACTGATGCCGTGGTGAACGGTGACGTTACTGTTCGCGCAGAGCGCGAAGGTACCGTCGGTGGAAAACTTGACCTTCGCCTCGAAGCAAAGACTCAGGGCGTTGAAGTTGTTGATACCGATACAGACTCCCACGGCAATGCGTCAAAAATTATTGCAGTATCTGCTGCCCAAGTGCACCCGCTTAAGATTGTGATCGGAGAAGGCGTAAATGCTTTCGATAATTTTGAAATCGATGTGGTTAGTTCCTTCCCAATCAAAGATGGTAGCGGAATTGAGTTTAACGCAAATAGCGGTGGGCAAAGTGCTTTTTTAGATGTCACTGACACGCTTGGGGAGGACATGATTCGTACGATTACTTTGTCGCGCGGAACGCCTCCAGAAGCGTAACGATTCGGACAGGTGGTATCGCCTCGTAGGGGCGGCTTATCGAGGAGATAAGCCGCCCTTTTCATTTGCAGGTTTGCCTAGCTGTTGCGTAGCTGGCGTTTAGCATGATGGCACTCATGCGCAGTATTTCTCCGGCGCGCTACTGTCGAGCTCATAAAAGTTAAGGAGAACTACTATGCGATTGTTGAAGATTACTGCTGTTGGAATTTTGCTTACGTCTGCCCTGACCGGGTGCTGGGCGGGAGCCGCAGCCGTGGGTGGTGAAGCTGGGTACGTTGCTGCTCAAGACAGCAGAAGTGCCGGACAGACCATCGATGACCAGCTCATTGTGTCTAAGGTAAAGTCTAAATTCCTCGCCGACTCCGAAGTATCGGGCCTTGCGATCAATGTCGACAGCTTTAAGGGGCAGGTTACTCTGAAGGGATTTGTAAAGTCAGCGCATGAAGCCGACAAAGCGATTGAGATAGCACAGAACACCTCCGGTGTGCGCGGTGTTACCTCTAAGCTTGTAGTGGATTAAGTTCCGGCGAGCAGTCTCATGTCACTTGGAAGCTTGAAGGGAGAGAGGGGCCGTCGGCCCCTCTTTTCTTTTCGGGTGAGGAATCCTCGCGAGGACATGGTCGGAACTGGGGCGTGTTCGCATCCCTCATCGCTCCTCGCCTCTGACATTGCGAGGGCTCATGCCCGCCTTGCCCCGTCGAAGCTTTAGCGAAGATGGGACGCAACCGCTCCCTAAAGGGCG
>JAFLCA010000185.1 GCA_017302875.1 Deltaproteobacteria bacterium | reverse complement strand
CGTCAGATTCGGACAAGCCCTTCGAAAATGAAATGCCTTCCTGATACTCCAAACAGTACGCCAATACGCGGGTCAGTAAGTATGGCAGAGTTTCCGAAGGATGACGGGCGACAGAGAGTTTTAAATCTTCGTACACGCCGCGATCGACATTGGAGAGCGAGATCGCGAAATTATAAACGGTAGAAGTTTGCGCCATGGCGTATCGTACGGCGGAGTGCGGGTACTATCAAGCGGGCGGAGCTACTTACAGATCTTCGCTCGAAGGATCTTTATGCAGCACGTTATCGGGAAGGTCTTGTCCCGCAAATCCTTCCGGGCCCAGAATGGGCTTCGGCTTGAGGAGAGCCTTATCAATCCAGGTATAGCGCGGCTCTTCCGTTTGATTCTTTGAAACGACAAGCTCGCAGGGCTCATCGCCAATGAGAACCTTTATGGTTAAATTACCATTCGACCTCGCCTCAATGGATTGAATGTAGGTCGGCGGTGTCTGTAAGAGTTTAATGGATTCTCGCTCAATGCGAGTGGCAATTGCAGAAGAAATTGGACCGGCCAAATATGAGGCGCAGTGATCAATAAAGACATCGAACGGGATCGGCTTTGCGATGTCAGGCTTTGGGACAGGCGCGGGCTCTTGATCCGTTCTTCTCGGTCGTGCGCGAGAGTTCCCCAATTTTAGGCTTTGAATATCCGCGTCCTCCTTCGAAGTCGGGGACGCTTGTCCTCCGATGCGACGGAAGGCCTCCTCTAAGTTTTTCCCCGCATCGATGAAGGCGGCAGTCGACCACAGCACTTTTGTTGTGTACTGACCGGACTCATCGACATGGCACATCACTTCAATGACTGGAAGAATAAGTTCAACTTGGCCTTCGGGATATGGCCGCGCAGTGGCAACTTTGGTGAGTTTCCCGTTGCCGGGTTCATTGGGTCCCTGCGGTCGTCCAAGGCTATCCAATATCTCCGGATGTAAATCTTGCCACGCGGGAAGAAAGTGCGTGGTAAATCCGTCGGAAAGTTCAATGACGGTTGGGCGCAGGGTAATTGAAGCCTCGTCTCCGTTAATCGCCGCCGAGTTCCAGCTTGGATCAAACGTTCTGTCTTTGGTATTTACGTGGTCTTCGGCTGAACTTCGAATTCGCGCAAGTAAGCTTCCTGCGAACACGCCGACGTCTTCTAGCGAACGCGCAGATTGGAAGGCATCCCCACTCACATCTTTCGCTCCGGGGTTGAGAGCCCAGAAAGTTTTCTCGACCTCGACAGCGGCGCTCATCGGACGCGAAACGGGAGTGAGCTGCGCTTGGCGCTCTGGTTGACTATTAGCTCCAGTCGGATCGATTCCAGCCATTGAGAGAAGTTTTCGAGAGGGATAATTCCCTAACGTAATTCTAGCAAAATGTTACTGTTAACCAATAGATAGGCGAAAAATAAGCAGATTGCCTAGCCCCGGAAGTGAAAAGCTATCGGTATAGGCCCGTTTTAGTGCTTATCGAGCCAGCTTCGAACGTACTCTGGGTCGAGGAGTGCCGCTGCCGCCTTGGTTACGTGCAGGGGCGCGAAGGTATCCACCATGACGGCCAGCTCCTTAGTGTCCTTCTGCCCCAGGGACTTTTCCACCGTTCCAGGATGCGGGCCGTGTGGAAGCCCGGCGGGGTGCAAGGTGAACGACCCTTGTTTGATACCTTTTCGGCTCATGAAATCCCCAGCCACGTAGTACAGCACTTCATCGCTATTAACGTTTGAATGATTGTACGGAACCGGCACTGCTTCGGGGTGATAGTCGTACATGCGTGGAACAAACGAGCAAACGACGAAGCCCTCTCCGGCAAATGTCTGATGCACGGGAGGCGGTTGGTGCACGCGCCCGGTGATTGGTTCGAAATCCTCAATATTAAAGATCCAGGGATAGAGATAGCCGTCCCAACCGACGACATCGAATGGATGATGATCCAGCACGAGCCTATTCAACTGGGATCCCGTGCGTACTTGAATCTCAAATTCCCCGCGTTCGTCGTGGGTAACAAGAGTTTGCGGAACCCGAATGTCACGCTCGCAAAAAGGAGAGCGTTCGAGCAACTGGCCATACTCGTTTCGATAACGCTGCGGTACTTCTATGCGGCTATTGGCCTCAAGCACGAGCAGGCGGCACTTGTCCTTGCATTCCAACTGATAGGTCACTCCGACAGGCAGCACGATGTAGTCGCCGTGTCGGAAGGGAAGTGATCCAAACTGGCTGTGCAGGGTGCCGCTGCCGTGATGTACGAAGATAAGTTCGTCGCACTGCGCGTTGCGATAAAAATAGTTCATAGACTGCGTAGGCGTGGCGAGACCCAGCTTGATCTGTGGGTTCGCAAACAACCAGAGGCGTGAGGTTATCGGATCGCCGGAAGTTGCCAGACCGGCAGTAACCAAATGGCGATGCTCCAGCGTTGCGGGGCGCAGCAGTTCGACCTCTTGGTCGCGGATTATTTCAGCTTTGAGCACTGCGGTGGGGGCGCCGTGATGATACAGAATTGATTGTACCCCCGAGAAACCTCGGGTACCCATGAGTTCTTCTTGGTACAGCGTGCCGTCCTTTTTGCGAAATTGGGTGTGGCGCTTATGAGGGATAGTTCCAAGGGTATGATAGAACGGCATACGTTCCTCCGTGACAAGAACTCCCCTATCTTAAACGAAGAAGAGGCGGCAGCGCCACGAAAGACTGCTAGTGCACTTCGAGGACGCCGAAAAATTCCAGCAAGTCGCGCGGGATTTTGGCGAAGGCATCCGGTTGTTCTATTTCCAGGATTTTTTTGCTCTGATAGCCCCATTCGGCAGCGATCGATTTAGCTCCAGCGGCTTTAGCGTGTCGGACGTCGCCACGCGTATCGCCGATCATGTAGGTAGAGGACAGGGGAATGCCCGCGCCATCTGAAGCTTGTTTGATTTTATCCGCCTTACTGCCACGCAATTGCCCATCGAAGATGTTCTCGATGGAGGAGCTTAACGCGAGTTCAGCAAGGGACTTCTCGACGATTTGACGAATATTGGAAGTGATAATCACTATCGGAAAGCGCGAGCCCAATTCACGTATCACCGGAACAATGTCAGGGAAGGCGGGGGGCAGTTCCTGTTCGCTCTTGAGAAGCGTCAGGATAGTTTCTCTCCAGTGAGGCCACTGTTCGGCAGGGATCCCGATATGTTTCGCGAAGCCATCATAGGAGAGGTCTTCGATGCTCTGAAAATCAGCGCGCGAGGGCTCACGTCCAATGCCCAATTGGGCGCGCGCTTGCTGCACAATTCGTAGTTGTTGAGCGAGGGAATCTACAATTACGCCGTCGTAGTCAAAACACAGCAGCATGCTATTTACCAGGCTTCATTCCGGGCATTCCCGGAATGCCTTTGCCGCCAAACATATTCATCATGCCGCCCAATCCCATTTTGGAAATCTTACTCATCATTTTTTTCATTTCCAGGAACTGCTTCAGTAGGCGATTCACCTCTTCCACGCTGGTCCCAGAACCTTTGGCAATGCGTTTGCGACGGCTGCCGTTTATGACTGCGGGATTGACTCGTTCCTTGGGCGTCATTGAAAGAATGATGGCTTCGACATGCTTCATCTCGCGATCGACATCGTCTGGATTGATGTCTTTGACGAGCTTTCCCATACCGGGAATCATTGAAGCCAGCGACGTGATGCTGCCCATGCGCTTCACCGTGCGCATCTGAGTCAAAAAGTCCTCAAAGGAGAATTCATTCTTCTTCATCTTCTTATGAAGCTCGAGCGAATCCTCGACGCTGACTTCTTTGGCAGCCTTCTCGATAAGCGTCATCACGTCGCCCATCCCCAGAATACGAGAGGCCATGCGATCGGGATGGAAGACTTCAAGGGCTTCGAGTTTTTCGCCGACACCAATGAACTTAATCGGCTTGCCGGTCACCGTGCGCATGGAAAGTGCGGCACCGCCACGCGCGTCACCGTCGAGCTTGGTGAGAATCAATCCATCGATTTCTAGGGCTTCATCGAAGCTCTTCGCAACATTGACCGCTTCTTGGCCGGTCATGGCGTCAGCTACAAGGAGGATCTCGTGCGGCTCAACCGCGTCAGAAATTTCTTGCAGCTCCTGCATGAGCTCTTGATCGATCTGCAAGCGACCAGCGGTGTCGATGATCATGGTGTCGTAGCCGTTCTTGCTCGCGTATTCGAGGGCGAGCTTGGCGATATCGACGGGATCTTGCGAGCGCTGAGTATCATAGACGGGTAATGAAAGCTGGCCGGCCAACGTTTTTAGTTGATCGATAGCTGCGGGGCGATACACGTCCGCCGGGACCAACAGCGGATTGCGGCGCAATGTTTCTTTAAGATAACGACCCAGTTTGCCGACCGTGGTGGTTTTACCGGATCCTTGCAGTCCAACCAGCATGAGAATCGCTGGCGGAGCAACTTTTACGTTGAGCTCTGAGCTTTCTGCTCCCATCACTTCGACAAGCTGATCATGCACGAACTTGATGATCATCTGATCGGGCGTGAGACTCTTCATGACGTCTTCACCCAGAGCGCGCTCGGCGACCTTGTCGCAAAATTCTTTGGCGACCTTGAAGTTAACGTCCGCTTCAAGCAGCGCCATGCGCACTTCTTTCATGGTCGCTTCGATGTCTTTGGGACCAATGGTTCCGCGACCGCGGATTTTCTTAAAGGCCGACTCGAGTTTGGTATGTAGGGAATCAAACATAGATAATGGACGCGCAGCTAAAGCAATATTGTGAAGCCCTAGTATAAGGGACTCCGGCGCCCAAAATCAAAGATCGGTTTCTACCGATGCGGGGTTCGTTCAGAAGCCCAGTACGCGCTATTCGAGGAGTGTGAGGGCTTTGCGCTGCAGGTTGCCAACAGACTGAAGGGCGCTGCCGGGATCTCTGGAAATCCCTACACGGGTGTCGCCAGCGACCCTAAGCGCTTCGTCGACATCTCGAATTGAAGCCTGAGACGCTTCGCTGTTTTGAATCGCCACCTCAATCGCATCGACAGTCGATTTAACCTGCTGATGCGTGCGATGCACGGAATCTTTGAGCTGTTCGACCTGGTCGCGAGCTTTTGACAGTGCTGAGCGAGTCTGTGCGATGGCATTTTGTGGAGAGAGATCGATTTCTCCCAACCCAAACGCGTCTTTGGCCTGATCGGGTAGTTCGACGTCGATTCGTTTTGCGTCTTTCTCTTCGATCGGGAGCGAGATCTTTTCTCCGGCCAGGGGTCGGAATCCTTGCGTGGTCTTGACCTGCGCTTTACGGCGAATTTCCTGTACGAGGTGATTCGCTTCTTGTTCCAGCACTTTTCGGCGTGACTCGCTGATCTTTGGATTGCTGGCTTGCTCAACAATTCCGCTGATACTGCTGACGAGTTTCTCGATTTCCGCAGTTGCGTCTGCGGCAACATTCACGACGTTGATTGCGTCGTTGGTTCGCGCACGCGCCTCGGCGTTTGCGTGGCTGCGCCGCGCATCTACTTCCAGCTTCACTGCTTCCAGACGCGCGTGCTCGACTTTCGAACTTGAAAGCGATTTTAGCGACTTCTGTAGCGCTTGAGCGGGACTGCTCACTGAGCTTTTGCTGATTTCTTTCGGATTTTGAACGTCTTTAACATCCATATTACTCTTCCACTTCCTTGCGTCAGGCTCTCTATAAGGGAATTGAGCCGAGAAGGCGGCCTACTAATTGCCACACACTAATTATATCGGCGGATAGGGGGGATACTTGAGAAACGGGGTCTGAGAAAAATTGCCATTTTTCAACGATCTACGAGCGCAACCTCTTGAAATTGATAGGTAAAGGTAATCGTAGCGAAATTTTACGTAGTCTGGAGGGAAACTGACTTACTGAGCAAAGTCGTTGCGATTCTGTTCGGGCTTAAACGGGGTGAGGTCTGTGCCGCGTACAAAGCCTTTCATTGGCTCGGAGATCTCAAGCCACGGGCCGTTGTGTGAGAGTACGGTCACCTTAGTTCCGACTTCCAAGCTGCCCAGCTTTTTGCTGTCGCTTTTCGGTTTTTCTAAGACGTCAGTGCTTGCTTCAAGGACTACCCATGTTTCCTTTCGAGCCTGAAGGTTTTTCGGGGAGACCTTGAACTCGCCGCGTTTAATACTTTTCTTCGTGGCTTTGAAGGGCTTCTCATTTCGCACTTCAAGATAGCGCTGTTCCGCCAAGGGCAAGAGTTCTTGCAAGCGAATGAAGCGATCTTCTGAAGAAGGGTGCGAGGAAAGGAAGGCGATAGGGAATCCAGAGAATTCCGGATCGTCTTTGAGACGCTCCCAGAACTGTACTGCTTTTGCTGGATCAAACCCGGCGTCAGCCATGATAAAGAGACCTACCTGATCGGCTTCCAATTCTTTGTCCTTTAGATTGGGATTTACAATCAAGGCTTCAACGGAAGAGCGCACCAGAAGATCGGCCAAGCTTGCGAGAATTCCGACCGTGCCTTGCGCTGCGACTACATGACCGGCTGCTGAGCCTGCGATTCCGGAAATCATGCGGCTCACTTCCTCGGCGGGGCTTGGGGTCGTGTGTCCTGCTAAGACATGCGCAATTTCGTGAGAAAGTATGGTGGCCAGCTCATCATCGTCTTTTACGGTAAGCAGTATGCCCGTCCAGACGAAGATATAATTTCCGCGCGTCGCAGCGGCGTTCTTGAACGTATCGTCTTTCAATACATAAATATGCCAAGGACTGCTGTTTGGGTTCTTGGCCTCAGTTAGACGATTCGCAATATCGCGCACGCGATTAATGCGCGCATCGTCGTTGTCGAGTTGGTACTGATCCATGAGGTCATTGAGAACTTCGTGCCCGTAGTTTTCATCTTCAGCGCTCACCTCAGTTTGTTCAGGAACAACACCGGGTGGGATGGGCGGTCGTCCGGGACCACAGGCGCCGAGCAGCATGCTGCACAATGCGGCGGCCAGCAGTTTCTTCACGGGATGGGCAAAAAGCGTAAAGCGTAGCGCAATAGACTTATGGGTCTTCGGCGGCAGGGAATCATGTAGGAAGTTCCGCGATCAATAATGTTAAAGCACTCCCAACGCTCCATGCCGAGCTCGGCAAGGGTGTCTTGAAGTTTAGTCGCGGAAGCCGAATTGTCGACTTCGACGACCTTATACTCAAATCGGAACATGTCCTGAAATTGTTGCTGCGCCGTAGCAGTGACGTCGGAAGTGTCGGGGGTGTAGTGGTCGATGCCTCGTTTAGCGTCAAAGAGCAGCTTCTCCAACATATCGATAATGCCAGAGTCCTTACTGTTGTCGTGCTCGTAGCGCGAGTAACAGCCCGAGCCGAGCAAAGTGATTGCAACGAAGGCAAATGAGAGAAGAGGGCTGCGCATCGACATACCAAAAAGCATAACAAATTCTTGGAATTAATATACCGAATCGCTGCGATGCACAAAGAGTCGCAGCGCTTGGGAAGCGGGCTACTCCCTCGAAAGCGCAGGACTTTCTGCCTGTCGTTCGCGCTTTGATATTTGAGCATCGCTG
>JAFLCA010000184.1 GCA_017302875.1 Deltaproteobacteria bacterium | reverse complement strand
ACCCGTTGGTAAGGGTTCCTTTTCGAACTTGGTAAACCAAGATTCGAAAGACGGCCAGGAGTGCCTGGACCCGTTGGTGAGAGATTCGGACATTGAGGTAGCTTTAAAATTTTTAGAAAAGTGAGGAACGTATGACAACTGAAAATATGCCTGAAAAGAGCAAGGCGCTGACTTCAGCGATTAGCGAACTCGAGAAACGCTACGGACGTGGCGCCATCATGAACCTAGGGACGGCCTCGGGAGATCGCATTGAAGCTTACTCCACGGGGAGCCTTGGTCTTGATATCGCTCTAGGTATCGGCGGTATTCCGCGCGGAAGAATTTGCGAGATTTATGGCCCAGAGTCCTCCGGTAAGACTACGTTGGCTTTGCACATGGCTGCCGAAGTTCAGAAGAAAGGCGGCACCGTTGTCTTCATCGATGCCGAGCACGCTCTCGACGTGAACTATGCCAAAAAGCTTGGCGTCGACACCAGCAAGCTTCTCGTCAGTCAGCCGGACTGCGGTGAGCAAGCCTTGGAAATCTGCGACACGTTGATTCAAACTGGATCCGTTGATCTCGTTATCGTTGACTCCGTTGCAGCTCTTGTCCCACGCGCGGAAATTGACGGAGAAATGGACGACCAACAGCCTGGTATGCAGGCGCGCTTGATGAGCAAGGCGCTTCGCAAGATGACGGCAGTTGCGGCTAAATCAAACTGCTCCATTCTCTTCATCAATCAGATTCGCATGAAGATCGGCGTTATGTTCGGCTCTCCCGAAACCACTGCAGGCGGAAATGCGCTTAAGTTCTACGCCTCAGTTCGTATGGACGTACGCCGCATCGGAAGCATCAAGGATCAGACCAACGAGGATGCCGATGTAACAGGAAATCGGGTTCGGGTTAAGGTAGTAAAAAACAAAGTCGCTCCGCCCTTCCGCGAAGCGGAATTCGACGTAATTTTTAATGAAGGCATTTGCAGATTCGGCGAGCTTCTCGACATTGGCGTTGAGAAGGGAGTTCTCGACAAGGCAGGCGCTTGGTATTCCTTCCGCGGAGAACGCCTCGGTCAGGGCCGCGATGGAAGCAAGACCTTCTTGAAGGAGCATCCGGAAATCACGAACGAGATTCGCACCCTAGTCCTTGAGACTCTCGGAATCTCTTTCGGCTCTTCAGCTCAATCTAATGGGTCAAAGACCGACCTGCAGATTGCAGCTGCTTCTGCAGGAAAGCCCGAGAAAGAGGAGGCTCAGAGCAAGGCTGATCTAAAGAAAGCTCAGTTGGATAAGTTCAAGGCCAAGAAAAAGGCTGAGTTGAATGGCTCAGCAGCTTCGGCCTAGAGCTTACTCTTCGACTGCGAACGCATTAGCGTAGCACCTAAGGGTATGGTAGGAATCTCCTACCATACCCTTTTAGTTTTGCGCTCCCATGCTGATTCGTTCGAGCGGCCCGATAGATGAAACCTTCCATTTGCTCACCCTCGGGCATACCTGTCATTACCTATTCGGGACTCCGCAGCAATTTGCCCTTTTTGATCCTGGCCTAAGCTCCCATTGCCCGATGCTGCTTAAGCGGATGGAATCATCCGCCTTTCCGATTAAGGCCCTGGAGTATATTTTCATCACGCACTTGCATGCCGATCGTATCGCCGGAATTCCTCTGCTCAAGCGACAGAATCGCAAGGCTGTCGTCGTCGGAAACGCCGCCATGCAGGCCAAGCTTTCCCAGGATAGTTTTGTTCGTGAAATCTATGAAACGGATTTCGCGCTGTCGAAGGACTTCCAAGTTAAAGTTTCAGAGCCGGCGCTGCCATATGACGAGTTCAAATCCCTGCTCAAAATCGACAAAGTGACGACGGACTCCGAGATAGTCAACGTTCAACCGAACCTGCAGGTGCGCATAGTGACCGCCCCGGGCCACACGGATCACTCGCTCGCCTATCAAATCTTGCCGCAGAATTTCATGATCGTCGACGAGGGCTTTGGCTATTATCGTGGCAAAGATTTGGCTGCGCCGGGAGGAGACTGGAATCAGGAAGAGGCTCTCAAAAGCATTCAAAAAGTGAGCAAAATCGAAGTCGCGGCGTTATGTTTTCCGGAAGGCGGAGTCCTTACGGGCCAGCTCATTCGAAAGCACTTCCAGGCCCTCGCCCAGAATACCTCGGATCTTTTCAGTGAGTGCTTAGCTGCTCACCAAGCAAGCATTTCCGACGAGGAGATCCGCGCCTCGGTGCTAGAGAGTTTTTATACTTCTGAGCAAGCCGATCCTGTATTGCAGGCAAACATGCAGGCGTCATTCGAGGCTATGTGGAAGCAGATCCTAGCCAAGCGCTCCTAGCTGCTACCCAATTGAAGTTGTAGTGTTCGTAAAACTGCCTGGGAGAAATCGTTAATGTATTTACTCCTCGCCCTCTCACAACTGCCGATTGTTCTGCTGTTTAGCTACGTCTATGCGCGCGATAACGATGGCCGAGAGCCACTACGAATTCTTTTTTACTCTTTTCTCTGCGGCATGCTGGTTCTACCGATAGCCGCTGCTGTCGAGTTCGTCCTCGAGGTATTCGTGCTGCCCCATGAGATCTATGCACCACTCTATCACGGGCTACAAATGTTTTTCGGTGTGGCACTAGTTGAGGAGTCTTGCAAACTCGCGGCGCTCCTCCTGATCGCTTATCGAAAGCCCGACTTCAACGAGCCTTTTGATGGAATCATTTACGCAGTAGCAGTTTCCTTAGGATTCGCCGCTCTCGAAAACGCCCTGTACTGCCTGCAATTCGGGATCGGCGCAGCATGGCTGCGGATGTTTAGCGCTGTCCCCATGCATGCGATGAGCGCAGTGCTCTTAGGTTTTTATGTGGGCAGAGCAAAGTTCGAGCACGATCCAAAGCAGGCCAAGCTTCTGATCCTTGCCGGGCTTCTTGCTTCGTCCGTAGCACATGGGAGCTACAATTACTTTGTCGCGGTTGAGGAAGGCGTTTACTTCCCCGCAGCTATTCTGATTCTACTGGTCCAAATATTCCTGGCACGGCGCGCAATGCGCATTTACAATTCTCAGCGCGGCATTACCGTCGGTTCTGCGTGCATGTATTTGCCGGAACAGGATCGCTCCCTTCTGGGAACTCCCCTGGGATGGGCGGTGTTTGCGCTACTCGTGGTGGGCGCGCTTGGCATGGCGTGGTCCCTGGCTGCAAGCGCGGGGTGGGTCGACGGAGATATTTTGCAGTTGAATCATGAAGAAATGATACATGCGGGCTGGCTTGGTGTCGCGCTGTCGACAGTGCTACTTGCCGGAGTTCGCGGACTAAAGCGACACCGCTCATGGGCCTGGCGCTTCGCGCTCTTCGTCTTCGTGACCATCGTCCCCTCACCGCTGTTTATTTTATCGATTGCCGGCCTATTCGGGCTGCTTCATCCGCAGAGCAGATCTCAGTTCGCCGTCAAGCCGCAGGCAATAGTGTCGGGGAAAGCAGTTTAGCTAGCTCATCGGGATGATTTCAGGGTAATAGCGCTACCGCCGCGGAGGCAGTCTGCGGTCAGAGTGCAAGAAGGTAGCCTCTCCGGGCCCTCTTCTCTGCCTACCTACCAATTAAGCTTCACCCATACCATGGCATGGTCGGATGCGATTTTTGGCTTGTACACCACGCCGCTTTCGTAGTCTCCCGGGCTATCAAAGCGTGCCCAGGCCGTGCGCAGAGATTCACTGGGCATCAAGATATCATCAATCCACGAAAACTCTTCTTTGTACTGTTGAGTTCCAGGCAAAAGCTTTGTTTGCGGGTCATTGGTCAACACACTGAAAAATTCCGCCGGCTGGGTGCTGCCTTGTTGACAGAGCGGGACACCGCGCTTGCTTAAACGACAGCTCCCGCCATCCTGAAAATTCTTCAAAACCAAGGACCCCTCTAAGATCTTAGCGCTCGCGCAGTCATAGTTGCTGTTACGATCACCGAGCAGCACCAAAATAGTCTCCGCACTGGAAAGCGCTTTTCCATGGCGCAACTCAGTGATCCTGCGAATGCCTTCCGCCATAGCCATGCGATAGGTCTCCCACTCCAATTCAGCGGGATCGCCGGAACCTCCCCGGCGAGATTTGAAGTGAAAGTTAAGAAGCACCACCGTCTTCGCTGACCCATCGCTGGAGCCCTTCACTCGAATTTGAATCTCCAAGGGCGCGCGGATAAATAAACGAGGCTTTTCCTCAGGAGAGATTTTGGGCAACTCCACTTTAGCAAATGAAAGCGTGCTCTGAACTTCGGCCCGATCTTTAGCAACGAGAAATCCGACGTGCGACATCTTGTCGAGCGTGGGCCCCACCTTCACTTCGTAGAACCGATTAGTCATCTTTCGCAAGGTGTCGGCAAGTTCTCGCATTGCGGCAAGCGCCGTTTCATCGTCTTTCCCCAAGACCTCCTGCACTCCGATCACATCGCAGCTTTTACTTGCCATTCGCTGCGCGAGGGCCCGTTCCTTCTCGCGGTACCCTTCCGGTGTCAAGGTTGGATTACGAAGCTTTGAATCGGTGTATGAACCGAAGTTCTCAAGATTTTGACTGCAGATAACCAAGTCCCCGTTGCCCCGCGGATCAGCATTCGGATCCAAAGTGCTGCTGCGCGTGTCGGCGTAGGCGAAATTGCAAAGCGCCAGCGAAAGCACACCCGCGCAAAGGATAGAGCAGAATGGAGAGCCAGCAATTCTCATTACCGCGGCAGCCTTTTTCCAACGCGACGAGCACGCGGAAGCAAAGTTTCTTCTAATTCCAATCCGCCCATGGCAGCCGTTCCGAAGCGGGTAAGCGCCAGCGAACCTATCAAAATTGCGTCGACGATATCTTGATTCCGAGACAGGTTCTCATGGTCGGCTGGAAAGCCCAAGGCTTCAAGTGAGGGGCCATAGACAGTTTTTACGATGTGCAGAGCGGTGTCCTTGACGATGTCACGAGCCAGCTGCTTGCCTCGCAGGCCCATTATTTCACTTTGGACCGTGCGAGGGTTAATTCGGCCGGGTACCGAAAGGCTACGGCTACGCGCAACGGTCTCAAAAATTCCACGCACTTGTTCGACTTTGAAGGCTGCCCGTGGATCGCGCATGGTGGTCTGCGACTCGCAGATTAAAACATCGTTGCCGCAGAGCTTTAGCTCTTCACAAACCATGGAAATCTTTTCTTGCAGATCCTTAAAACGGGCCGCCAAGGCATGCTGGGGGCTAAGTGAGCGTATTTTTCCTACTGCGAGAAGGCTGCCCTGACCAGGCCGATCCGGGACAACTCCGAAAAGCGCCCATCCCGAACACGTAAGGCTCGGGTCGACCGCCATTATCCGTCGTTTGGGAGAAAGACTGCGCATACCTGGGAATTCTCTAAGTAATCTGTATTCTAATACGATCCACCCCTAAGGGCTATTCCAAATATTGCATTTCTCAAGGGTTTTCTAGTACTTATGTATAGCGCGCGAGGGTAATTCCTGGCCTCGGCGTTCGTATGAGAAGTACTTCATGGATCAAGAACTAATCGCAGATTTGTACCGGCAGATGCTTCGGATTCGCCGTTTTGAAGAAGAAGCCGCTCGGCTCTACACGGAACGGAAAATCGGGGGCTTTCTTCACTTGTATATTGGAGAAGAAGCCATCGCCGTCGGCGCTATGTCCGTCCTCGAAAAACGCGACTACATCATGACTGCCTACCGCTGCCATGGCCACTATTTGGCTCGCGGCGGAAGTGCACGTGCTGGAATGGCGGAGTTACTTGGGAAGGAAACCGGCTGTGCGCGCGGACGCGGCGGTTCGATGCATTTCTACGATCGAGCCCTGCATTTTATGGGCGGCTGGGGAATCATCGGCGCACAGATTCCGGTCGCGGCAGGAATTGCTTTTGCTCAGAACTATCAAGACTCTGACGCTGTGACTGTATGCTTTTTGGGCGACGGCGCAATAAACATCGGCCCATTCCATGAAGGCTTGTCTTTGGCGGCCTTGTGGAAGCTGCCGGTGATCTTTGTTATCGAGAACAACCACTTCTCGATGGGAACTCCGCTTTCCAAGACCTCGCCTACCGAAGATCTCTCCATTCGAGCGCTTGGGTACCCGATGGCGCGTGATAGCGTTGACGGTCACGATGTATTTGCAGTTCGCGCAGCCTTGCATACTGCGGTTCGTCGGGCGCGTGAGCAGCGACTGCCGACACTTATTGAAGCAAAGACCTATCGATACCGCGGACATTCTATGGCCGATCCCGCAACGTATCGCAGCAAAGAAGACGTTGATGTTTGGCGCGCACGCGATCCAATCAAGGTACTTGGCGAGAAGCTGACCACCTTGGGAATGGGTGAAGCAAAGACGCGGATCGATAAAGAAATTGAAGAAGAAATTTCCGACGCCGTTAAGTTCGCTGAAGAATCCCCTTTCCCGGATCCAAGCACCGCCCTCGATTACGTTCAAGTTTAAGCAGTAAGTATTATATGCGAGAAATTGCCATTAGAGACGCCCTTAAAGAGGCGATGACCGAAGAGATGTTGCGCGACGAGCGCGTTCTGCTCATGGGTGAAGAGGTAGGAGCCTACAACGGCGCCTACAAATGCTCCAAAGGAATGCTCGATCAGTTCGGCCCCAAACGTGTGATTGATACACCGATCGCTGAGAACGGATTTGCGGGAGTCGGCATCGGTGCTGCCATGGTTGGGCTGCGTCCGATTGTCGAATTCATGACCTTTAACTTTTCGCTGATTGCGATCGATCAGATCCTCAACACGGCAGCTAAGGCGCGACTCATGTCGGCCGGCCAGTTTACGCTGCCAATCGTGTTTCGCGGCGCAGGTGGTGCGGCCTACCAGTTGGGAGCGCAGCACGCCAACTCATTTGAAGGTTTCTATGCCTACACCCCTGGCTTGACTGTTATCGCGCCATCGACGCCCTACGACATGAAAGGCCTGCTGAAGGCAGCTATTCGTGATGACAATCCCGTCGTGTTCTTTGAGTCCGAGCTCACCTATTCCCTCAAGGGCCCCGTCCCTGAGGAAGAATACGTGTTGCCAATTGGGGTCGCCGACGTGAAACGTGAAGGCACTGATATCACGCTCATTTCTTGGTCAAAGAACGTATTTCAAACCCTGAAGCTGGCGGAGAATTTGGCCGCCGAAGGTGTTTCTGCCGAGGTGATAGACCTAAGAACTTTACGCCCGCTCGATAAGGATGCCATTTTCAAGTCCGTTGCAAAAACGCACCGCGCGCTTGTAATTCAGGAGCAACATAGCGTGGCAAGTTACGGTGCCTATATCAGTCATCTCATCAGCACTGAGCTATTTGACGAGCTGGATGCCCCGGTTGGTCTCGTTTCATCGCTTGAAGCGCCCCTGCCATATTCCAAGAGCATTGAATCGGTAGTGCTTCCATCTGACGAGCGCTGCCTTGCGGAAGCGCGAAAAGTCTTGATGGGCTCACGCTGAGCATACTCGAATGCCGATACTCCCCTTCAAAAGCCACCATCCGAAATTAGGCGAAGGAACCTTTCTTGCCCCGGATGCATGGGTGATTGGACAGGTATCGATCGGCAAGAACGTTTCCATCTTCTTCTCATCGGTGCTGCGCGGTGATATTCAGAAAATTTCCGTCGGCCCCGGAACGAACATCCAAGAGCACAGCCTCCTTCATACGTCTTCCGGCCTTGGGGACTGCACGGTCGGTGAGAACGTCACGGTAGGTCACCGCGCGATCTTGCACGGCTGCACCGTCGGCAACAATTGCATCATTGGGATGGGCTCTACTATT
>JAFLCA010000183.1 GCA_017302875.1 Deltaproteobacteria bacterium | reverse complement strand
GCAGCTCTGTCAGAATGAAGCTTCCGGTACCATGGTGGATGGCCGCCTGAACATGCAGGGACGCTTCCCGAAGGCTTCCTTCGAGCGCTTCTCGGTAATGTCTAACGGCGTTCAGGCTCGTATGAGAGTGGCAAATTCGGGACGTCGTTCGGCCAGCTCGAAGCGTCTTAGCTCGCGCTCTCTACAATCTCTCTGTGGCAAGTTCTTCAAGACCCTGCGCTAAGCGACGATAATGACACTCTAAGCGCTAAGAACTTTGCTTGAGTTAGGAATTGTCGATTTCTTTTTGAAGCTCTTCCGGGATTTCCTCAGCAGGAATTTCTGCTTCGTCGCCGGAGGTCGCTGCGCCGCTTGGCTCATCAACCTTTCCTTTGTCCAGCCAGGCGTAGGTTGAACCGCTATTCTTAATCGCATTCGCGGCTGAAAGTAGATTGTCGAGATCGGCTTTGAGTGGATAAAAGCCGCCCTTGTGGGTGATGTCAGGAACTTCGCCGCTCTTCAATAGAGAGTTAATCCACATCATGGCGATGTAACTCTTGTAGGCCGGGCTTTCGACCGGAGGGGCTGCTCCTAGTTCAGCCATCATTCCCTCAGTTACAGACTGAGCGAGATCGACCCCGAATCCAAGCGAGGGCAGAATAAATGATGCGACGTGTGCATGCGTGCAGCCTAGGGTCTCAATTTCCGCCTTCATGTCGTAGCGGGGACCTTTGGAGCCAAGCTTGCGTCGATACTCTTTATAAGCCTTCGGATTTTGCAGAATGAAGGGGGTGATGCTGATGTAGGTAAAGGCTCCAGCCAAAAGGCCGTGCGCAAATCCTATTTTGGGGATAGCTAGTCCGACCAAGCCACCCAGATCACTGGCATCCATTAGGACTTTTGCCAGCGGCGCCCAACTGTCTGCGGGGGCGCGGCGACGCGCTTTGCGGAACGCATACATGGTGCCGAATAGCGCCGCCAATTCGAGCGGGCGATACATCGAAAGCAGTTCTGCGGGCGTTACAGTTTCGGAACGAACCTTGTCCGGATGAAAGGTTTTCGATGCGAAGAGCAGGGGAACCGCTAACGAGGGGCTCTTTAGTAAGCGTGTCGCGAGAAAACCGCCGCCACGCGAGTACTGTTCGGGATCCTTCTGATGGTCGCCCATGAGCGTACGAATCGTTGCGCTAAAAGAGTTCGGCACTTCGCCCATAGCGATGGCAAAATAACGCGCCACTTCCCAAATTTTTGGATCCTGGGTCAGTTCCTCAATGCTCATCCTTCCTATTCCTCGCCGCGTACATGTTGAGACGTACTACAGACCTCATCGGAAGATTTCGTAGATCACTGTAGACACATCTTACGTTGAGAGTATCGCGTGTCGACACTTCGCGGAATAGAAAATTAATTGTTTGATCAAGAGTTTAACTCTGTTGCGCGGGAGCAAGTTGGCGCCGCGGCTGTCGTCGATTTGGCACGAAAGTGTAGCGCATGATCGTTGCGTCGCGCACTCAACTCGCGAGCGATCGTGACGCGCGGTGATGATGTGTGTGCGCCCGATCAGCGGTCGCGATGCGCACATGAAAGTAATTACTTGCCAACATGGTAAGATGATGGCAGACTGACTCAAGAACACGTCAAGCATAAAAGTTTTTTTGTGCGAGATAGTTCGAAGTTCGTCGTCACGCAAAATTGTTTTCTCTTATTTGCGTTGACATTTAAGGCAAAGAAGCTTGGATGTAACATTCAACTTCGGAGCTGCTAACAATACAGTGCCGAATATTTTATTCGGTGCGTTTTCGGAGAAAATAATCATGGCTATGAAGAAAAAATCCTCGAAGAAGGCAAAGAAAACCACCAAGCGTGCAACTAAGAAGAAGGCCACGAAGAGGAAGAGATAGTTAGCCTGATTAGCTAAAGTTTCTTTAGCTTCAGTTACCCCCGTAAGCGAAAGCTTTCGGGGGTATTTTTTTGCCCTAAAAGGGCCATTTTAGAGGGTTTTGCGTTAGTTCTTGCGGGGGTCCTTTAGGACGCTTTTGAGCTTGGGGAGAAAGCTGGACAGCCTGCTGGTGACGCTACGCGCCTCACTCATTGCCACAACTTCTCCGGCGCAGCGAAGTTCTGCTGCGATATAGTACTTGGTCTTTCCTCCGTTAGACCTATAACCGGGCGTAGCACTAAAGTTTCGAGTACCCGAACTCGTAATAGTTCTTCCTAGCAGCAGGGTCGCTTCTGAATTTCGGCGAGCCTCGCTCTCAAGTATTGGAAGGCTGTCGCTCCCGAAAACTCTAAGCTTGCAGGTTTGATCACCGACATCGTCGGTACTAAACGAAGATACAAACTTGCCGCGGTGGATGCGAATCGAATTTAGGTGCACGGAGGGAGAGTCTTGGGCAAGACAAGCGCCGAAGCTCTCGATGTAGGTCAGAGCATTCGACATGCTCGACATCGCGAAGGCAGTGTCCGTGGGCAGGGGGGCGGGCTTCATCGTTCCGGAGTTGACATGGAACAAACTAAGATTGTGACCGAGTTCATGGGCAGTGACGACCGCAGTGTAGGCGGTGTTCGCGCTTACCCGTGATGTGACTGTGTAGCTGTATTGGTTCCCATAACGGCAGATGGTGCCGGGATCGGAGAAGTCGTCATTGATGCTGAGGTAGGAAATGCCGACGATGCCGGTGCCGAATCCCGGAACAAACATTGTCTTACCAGTCAGGAGATGTCCCGAATTATTGGGCGCGCTAAAGGGCGTGACGTTGCGATAGGCCGCCACAGAGTCTAGGAGAGCTTCGGCGTTAGAGGTCAAATAGGGCTGCGAGGCGCTCGTAAAGACGTTCTTTGCCACCGCTACGACTGAGACGGTCAATTGATCGCGATAGATACCGTTTACGATGTTTACCACAGAATCTATTTCAGCAAGCGCGTCTTGCAGGTTTGAGCCCAAGGCTTGAAAGAACTCATAGTCGGCGTCCAGTGCTAAATCCAGTACGCGATGCGACTTCGCGGGCATAAAAAGGGCGGCAGCTCCAATAGTGGCGGCGCCCTCGGGTGTAGGTAAGGCATCCTTGGCGCAACGAATTGGAAAACTGGAGGGCAGATGGGTGATTGCTGCTCGTGCTCCACTCTTAAGTTCCTTGCTGCTTAGCGTGTAGAGGCGAGTTGAGCGATGGCCGTAGAAATGTAGTTTGAGCTTACCGCGATAGATACTGGCGGCTACCCCCGAAAGCTGAGAACGCGGACTTTGTCCCTGCCGGAACCTAATGCGGCCTTGAAACAAGAGGGGCGATGCTGGAGTGAATTCGGGGGCGAGCGGCGCATCGTTCACGCTAACAACGGAGGTTCGCGGAGACTTCTGTCGCCAAAGGGTGAGCGGTTGGATACCTTCCGGAGTTCGAACGCTGATACGAGCAATTTTACCGAACGGCAGCCCCTCGAGCTTCGCTATTTCGCCGACAACAGTAGACGGCGCGCCATGGACTGTCCCGGGTGCGAGTAGAAGGCTCGAAGCTAGTACAAGTAAGGACAGCGATGAAAGCGATCTTAAGTGCATACGGTACTATCGACGTTCTGCAGAGCTGTCGCTACGGTAGAATTTGTAAAAAATGCTCATGCTGGCTTACTGATCAAAACCCACGGCGACATTGGCTTTTTCAGGCCCTTCGGTCTCGGAAAGAAGGTGTGAATCAAAGACCTGCCCGCCGGAAAAGAGGATACGCGGCGACCAGGCATCAGCACCGTCTGGGTCGCTGCGCATTGGAAACGCAATGTCGACTCGTAACACTCGACTTCCGGTTGAGCGAGGGAATGCGAGACGCAATCCGGCACCTATATCGCCGTATAAATCCTGACCAAGCGTATTCTCGATCCCGCTATTGGTGGTACCACCTGCATCGATAAAGAAGGCGCAGCCGACGCTCACCAAGCGAAATACGTCATCCGCGATATGCACGCGGTCTTCGAGGTTGAGAATTAGACGCTTATCCCCAGTGAAAGTACGCGCGGCATATCCGCGCAGTCCGGTATCAGCGCCTAACAGAAATTCACGATCTTTATCAAGCTTGTCTCCGTAATCGATGCGTAATCCGGTGGCGAGGGTGTGACGCCCTAAATTCAATCCACCGGCGGACAGCATGCCAAGCACGTTGTAGTACTGTCCCTGGGTGCGGATAAGACTATTGGCGAGTCCGTGACTATCAAGACGGGTTGCGCCCCCAATTTCACCGCGAGTGAACGATGCAGCGTTGAATCTGTAGCCCATGCTGTTATTAGCATTGAGTAGGAGAGTATCCTCTATTGAGCCCATAGCATTGAACGCAAACATTGAGTTCACGCTAAACTCATTTCCTAAGTTGTAGTCCTCGACGCGATCGAAACGATCGATGTAATTCATGGACATATAGTTAGGTTCGATCTGCGTATATCCGAGCGTCGGGCCCACAAAGCGGCGATTGGCCGCGAGCAAATTGGGATCGTGGCTGACCGAATCGGGGTTGATATCCAGTTCTTCGTAGTCTTTTAGGGTCGCTTGGCTGAAGCGATCCTCGATATATCGAAACCCAAGGGTATATCGACCGACTGAATCCTTTGGTTCACCGTGCGCAAGGCTAAACTGACCGCCAGCGTCGGTATGACGTTGACGGAAGACGTAACGAGCTTCTCCGTTCTGGAAAAGTCTGCCTAGCAGGTTGAAGGTATCGCTACTGACGTTCCAGGACTGTTTCTCGATCAAACTACGATAGGGGCGGCCAAAATAGGCTACGGTACGTTGACCATCCGTACGCTCGAGGTGCGCGGCCAACAGTTTCATTTGAGTCCCCATTACGCGCTCGTCCTCGTATACACCCTGCAACGAGCGACGATTGTCGTTCTCTTCGACTGCAAATTCCGTGCGCTTTCCGCGGCCAAGAAGATTGCTCTCGGAAATTCCAGCGGCGCGACGATTGTTGCCGGTTCCGCTTGAGAAGCTAACCTGTGGAATGAGAGTCCAGGTGTCTTGAACGCTGACGTCCAGATCTACCATGTCGCCATCCGGCTTTGGCGTAATGGTGACTTGGCGAAGAAAGCCGAGCGTACGCAAGCTACGAATACTCTCTTTCAGACGGAAGTCGTCAAAGGGCTCGCCTTCATGCAGGAGGAGTTCTCGGCGAATAACCTCCTCATCGGTGTTAACCTTCAAGCTGTTCAGCGTGCGATAGATGGCGTTAATTCCGGGATCGTCGAAGATATCGCGAACGGTGATGTTGATATTGCGAATGGTCTTTCCGTTGTAGCGCTCGTAGGAAACATCGAGGGGTTCCTGGGTCGGAGAAGGGGCAGCGAGCGCCGCAGGCACGTCTATCAGCGTCATGCCGAGGATGACGAGGAGCGTTCTAATGATGCGAATACGGCGGATTGACACAACGGGAACCACTAATTCCTCAGTTAGTCTGGTTCTATTCTGACATCGGGCCTGTTTATCCACAACCGACCAACCAAAAGAAGCATAGACTATTAAGGTTGTTAGGGGGATCGTGCCGATATAGTATTTAGATGAGTTCGTCACGAGGTTGACGAGGTTTTTTATCTGCGAGGAGCCCTGTTTTATGTCGTCGGTTAAAAAAGCACAGCCTAAGCTCGACTCTAGTGCCGGAAAGCTCCTCTTTCTGGGCAGCATCCTCGAACAAAACATATTTCCCTTTCCCAAGATAAAGGACGAGGAAGCTGAAACCCTGCGCATGATCCTCGATTCGATCGACAAGTTCATGCAACCAAAGGCGGCTGATTTTAAGCAGTACGACGAAGAGGGCGCGCAGCCTTCGGAGTACATCGAGGCCTTAAAAGAGCTCGGATTGTTTGGGCTCATCATCCCTGAGTCTTTTGACGGTCTCGGGCTTTCCAATACGGGCTATTCCAGAGTTCTCCAACATACCAGTCGCTACGACTCCTCAACCTCGCTGACCGTCGGCGCGCATAGTTCGATTGGAATGAAGGGACTCCTTCTTTTTGGGACCGACGCACAGAAGAAAAAATATCTGCCCAAGCTTGCCAGTGGCGAAATGATCGCCGCCTTCTGTTTAACGGAACCTGGGTCTGGATCCGATGCCGGCTCGATTAAGACTAATGCAACTTGCAATCCAGATGGTTCGTGGACGTTGAACGGGGAGAAAATTTGGATCACCAACGGCCCGCTGGCTGATTTTTTCACGGTCTTCGCTCGAACTGAGGGCGAGCAGGGAAAATTGACCGCATTCATTATTGAGCGCTCTTTCGGAGGGCTTACCACCGGCCCCAAAGAAGACAAGATGGGTATCCGCGCCTCAGCGACCTCGACCGTGCACTTCGAGAACACTCGTGTGCCTGCGGAGTGCGTTTTGGGTGAGCCGGGCAAGGGCTTCAAGATCGCGATGAGTATTCTGAATAATGGTCGCACAGGATTGGGCGGCGGCTGCGTTGGCGGCATGAAGCGCTGTATCGAAATGGCAGTGAGGCAAGCTTCCGAGCGCAAGCAGTTCGGGAAAAGCATCTCTGAGTTTGGCCTGATTAAGGAAAAGATCTCCCAGATGACCGTAAACTGCTTTGCCACCGAGTCAGTTGTCAGCATGGTGGGTCATTATATCGACTCCGGACTGGACGACTTTTCGGTTGAGGCGGCGATTAGTAAAGTTTTCGCCAGCGAGTCTTTGTGGAGTGTGGCGCATGAGGCTTTGCAAATCGCCGGCGGTAATGGATTCATGAAGGAGTACCCCTACGAGGTGGTCGTGCGCGATTCTCGAATAAATTTAATCTTCGAGGGAACGAACGAGATATTGCGGCTCTATATCGGTCTTTCGGGACTTAAGGATGCCGGGGAGTATTTGAAGGAGATTAGCTCCAGCGTCGGCAAGATTTTCGATGATCCGATAAAAGGCTTCGGCGTACTCTCTCGCGACGCCACCAAGCGGGTCACGGGGCTTACTTCAATAGGCCGGGAGAAATTGAGCTGCGTGCATCCGGCGCTGCGCGAACAAGCCTCTGTGTATGAAGAGTATACCCAGCGCCTGAGCCGGGCGAGCGAAGAACTCTTGCGTCGTTACAAGAAGGAAATCATCGGTCAGCAATTTCCGACGAAGAGAGTAGCAGACATCGCTATCGATCTATTTGTTGGCCTTTGCGTGCTCTCGCGAGTAACCAGCCTGCTTGAGGAGCGCGGTGCGGAAAAATGCGCAGAAGAACTCTCCATCGCTCATATATTTACTCAGCAGGCCAAGCGCCGTATGAATCAGAATATTCGCCGCCTAATCCAGAATGAAGACGACGAAATGAGGACGCTCTCGGACTTTATCGTAGGGAAGGGGGGCTACCCCTGGGATACTATCTAACCCCTATCGTATGTTGCGCCGCACTATTGGAGCTCTTGCTCTCTGCGCCTTAGTTGGATGCTGTAAGACAGAAGAGATTCCGACTCAAACGCGTCGGCTCTATAGTCGATCTGCTCACGACCGCAATGAAGCAGCGCTTGCTCTCGCGAAATGCGGCTCACCAGAAGTAGATCGGGCTGTGGGGCGCCTGAGCGAACTTCTGTACGATGAGAATGTCGGAGTGCAGAGCTCGGCCGCATACGCCCTACGTAAAATAGATTCCGAACATGCCCGTCGCGCATTGGAGCGTGCGACCAAGCGTCGCTAGGCCTGCGTGTATTGCCCGATAACAAGCTTTTAGCTTATCGGTCAAAGGCGGCTCCGCTCCTCGTGGAGCTGCGGGTGAGCGGTCGCTTCTACCAGCTATTCGTCGAAGGGACTTATG
>JAFLCA010000182.1 GCA_017302875.1 Deltaproteobacteria bacterium | reverse complement strand
AACCAGACTGAGCTTGAACGGACCGCTCGGCTCCTCAAATTTTTCTGTATCAGTCTTCTTCGTTTCTGCAGCACCGTTGGCGGTCGGCTTTGAGGCCGCAGAACCAAAATGGAAATTAGTTTCGCGCTGCTCCTGCGAAAGAATCTGCTCATCGACCCATTCCGCAAGTCCGATCTCGTCGTTCTCGTTCTTCTCGAAATGCGTGAGGAACTCGCGGCCTTCCCACGTATCGGGGATGTCGGCGTTAAACCAGAAGGCGCGTCCTTTGACGATGCGTCCATCGCCAAGATCGAACCAGGCTAAGCCCTTCTCGGCTGACATCTCGTGTTTCAACTCTTCTGAGCTAACTAAATCCTCTTCGTCTTCAGACAAGCTAACGGTCTGAGATTCACCTGCAGTGCTGCGGGAGGATGGATCGATTGCTCCGCGCAAAATAGCGCCGCTCGTTCCTGAGGTGACACCGGCTCCCACCGACTTCTTGGTAGTATTCACCTTGCCGATCCAGTCGGTCATTTCCTGCGCCGTGCGATTATCACCCACGCGCATCATGACTTTCAGGTTTACGTTTGCCATCACGCGCTCATAGAACGCTTCACTCAAGCCAAGCGAGGAATCGGTTAAGCCGCCGGCTGATTGCGCACCAAATAGCAGAGCAAAACGACCTTTACGGGCAAGCTCGAACAAGTTAGCCCAGGTTGGACCGAAGGTAGAGGAGCCTTCGTCGATCACGATCAAATGCGGATCTTCCAAATGATGCATGCGGGACGAGGTAATCTCACCAATTGAGACTTCGAGATCTTCGCGGAACACCTTAACCATGCGTGCCGCGCTTTCAGCTTCCTCGAGACGCGGCAACATGAAGTAGATTATCTTGCCGCGTAAAATCGCATCTGTGAGTACAAGATCCGTATACTGCGTGCAGAAGATCTGCCCCATCTCACTGCCGGAAATAGCATGCAGCTCCGATGCGATACCGCGCAGATTGTCGGTGATACGAACCGTATCGAGGGTGCCCTTGGCGCTGCGGTAGCTGGATGCCAAATGTCCGAGTTCCACCATGGCCTGACGGGCTCCGATCTTGTGCAGCATACTGCGCAGGTGCGGATAGGCATAGTTGAAGGCGGAAAGAGAAACAGCAATGTCGCGAATCGACCAAGCCAAGCCGAAACTCTCCATGGCGCGCACCATGCGATAAATCGAGTCGGCAGCGAGTCGATCGTAATGCTTGGTGACGCTCTGATCGGACGTCGGCGGCAATCCCGCGCGAAGCACCTTACGCGCCTTCACATCCGGGCGCTGATTGGTCATTACAAAATTGTATGAGTGCACACTGTCAAATGGATCGATAACAATCAGGTCTTCTAAGCGTCCCGTCGCCATCGCCATCAAGATGATATGGGCGAGCGTGCCGGAGTCGCGTTTTGCATCGATGAACGTGCATCCGCTGGCGCGGCCACGCGCCATTTGCTGAAAGATCAGAGATTCAAGCCATAGAGTCTTACCAACGCCGGTCTTTGCAAATACACAACCATGGCTACACAGATCTTCTTCGTCTACCCACATCGGCTTTCCGGAATCGAGCTCGAAGCCGACTAGATATTTGTCGATCATGTTCTTGCCCCGAGCGCGGGACTCTTCCAAAGCTTTGGTGAAACAATCTCGGTCGGGAGGCTGCCCCAATACAGGGCGACCGCGTCGCAAACCACTTTCACGGGTTCTTTCCCGCTCCATCCAGAACTGAGACGAAAGTGTTTTCGCGGTGTGCGCCAGAGCTAACGCAGGCGCCAGGCCAAGACCGAAGAGAATGGAGGGATCGATACCATTGAGGAGCGGAGAAGCGGCAAGACCGAGACTGCCGAAGGTGGTTAGCGCGCCAAGCACGATGGCTCGATGGCGCTCTTCTTCGCGCAGCGCTTGTTGGTCAGCTCTCTTATAGTCACGTGCCATACAACCTTATTAAGAACCTCCGACTGCCGGAGCCATCGCTTCTTCTTCTTCGAACTGCTTCTCGATGCCCTTCATGAGCTGGTCGTAATCGTCCTGCGATTCGGCCATCGTCACACCTTGCACCGAGATAAAACGGGTTTGCCAGAACTTGCCCCACTTTGCTTCCAAGCGAGTACCGCGGAATGCCACCATGCCCTGCTTGCCCAAGCGAGCATACTCATTGGCTCCCGGCATACTCGGATCAACTCGGAACACCACTGAAACAATCGAACTCTCAGGTACCGTATAGTCCCCGAGCCGACGGCCAAGCCAGCCATAGGAGTTCAGAACCACACGCAGGGTCGACCAATCACGAATATCCCCTGTGGTCATGTTGTGCTGGGCCGCCAGAGTCTTCAGCTCACGATGTGCAAGTGGTGTGAAGATGCGCTCCGGATTGCTTAATCCCTTCTCGGCATTATCACCTGCAAAATCAAGTGACATTAACTCGAGGCGTTGCTTTTGACTTACTCGCGCAACGAGCTCTTCGAGACGACGCAAAGTGCTGTGCTCGATGACCTTGCGCATCAAACCGAGCACCTTCTGAGCAGGCATGAAGAATAGATTTGTAGGAGTGGCGTACACATCATCCACCACCTCAGGATCCAAGGCCATCGCTCCATCCAGGAACAGCTGCGCCCAGGAACGTTGCGCTTCGGCGATAATACCGACCAACTCCACTTCATCGGCGACTGCCTGCAGCTCGTGCGGGCAAGCCATCAGGAGTTCCGTCCATTGACGTGCCGAGCGGGCTTTATCGTTTAGATCTATCGGGAATCGCACCGGAGCGAACGGACTGCTGCGAGCGGCGTAAATAAGCGCGCGGCGAATAACCGAGCGCTCGTCGTAGCTGTACTCTTTTGCAAACGCAGCAATGGAGTGCACGACGGCTCGCGCTGACAGATTTCCGAAATTCGACTTACGAACCCAGTTCGGCCCTTCGCGCGCAAACGCCAACACCTTCCCTGCTTCGTATGCCAGAATAATCGTCGCCAATTCGGTCGGTCGCAATTCAGATAGGTTCGTGCGCATGTCCGGGGTGAGGACGCGGTGCATAGCCCCGTGGAGAAGATCGGCATATTCAGTCGCGCTTACTTTGCGCTGCACTGTTTCTTCCGTCTCGGGGAGGCGCGCTGCCTGTACTGCATCAAGGCGCTCGTTGCTCATCTGCATAGCGCGGTAGCTCTGATGGAGAGAAAGGGCCTTCTCTACGATGAGCGTGGCATTCTCGAGCAACTTTGCGCCCACGTAATAGTTAGAAAGCAGTTCAGTCTCATCAGAGGTCGCCACGTATGCTGGCAGATCCTTATGCTCGACGATAACCGCCGCCAACATCAAGTTAGTCTCATTGGCGACGCCGAACCTTTCGAGCAAATTCCCAAGTTTCGAGGACTTCACCGCAGAGAGCTGTGCGAGTGGCGGGCAAGCCAGTCCACGCACAAGTTTCTCGGGTGCGCCGCTGGAATTCATCGGTTCAAGCTGCAAACGCGCGCCGGAAAAAAACAAGCGTCCGTTGCCGGTTTGTCCCAGCAGATCATCTCCACTAAAGACCTTGAGACTGTAGTACTCGAGCATCACCGCCAAGAGTATCGCGAACAGCCATAGGCGCCAGGAAGCGATCACAATGAAGGCGATGCGGAGCACGGCGAGATGCAGCGACAGGTAGGAGCTCTTAAAGAAAGTCATGCCTTCTGGGCTACCGCGGTACGGCGCCAAATCAGAGGCGCTACGGAAAATAATCTGAGAAACAGTATCGTAAAGCTCGCGTTCGGATTGAGTTCCCCGCAAGCGCAACCATTCACGGAAATACTCATGACGGGAGAAGAAGTCATGATCTGCAATCAGGCCGCTGCGCGCCAAATCAAGACGGGCCTTTTCGAGGGTGTCACCACGTATGCGGTAACCCGGAATCGCAGACAGCGCTGCGATGATTACGAGAGAGAAAGCGGCAAATAAAACGACAAATTTGAGAAGCGAGCTGGAACGCCGACTGAAGAGCGCAGAGAGATCGCCTTGATGCTTGCGCGCAATTTTATCAGGAAGCAGCGTGTTCAAAGAACAACCTCATTTCCAAAATACGGAACAACCGGCTTGCATCAACGGCGTCGATCGCAAGGCCCTAAAACATTCAAAATCCTCGAACATTTTAGATACTTAAGCTGTGGCAATCAAGCATTGCCGGAAACACCTCAAGCGCGCTGGATCAACGTGCACAGCGGTTGCTCGCAGATATTATAACGATTTCCTTAACGAATGTGCTCTAGCACCGAGACTATATAGAGAGACGCCGATTGGAGGGCCTGCGGGGGTAATTACCCGAATACGAAGGCTTACCTACCCTTGACTAAGAAAATTTCTTGTTTTGCCCCACTCTGCATCATTTTTCGCGTAAGCCCCATAACTACCAATAGAGATACGGCACTTTATCGTGCTGAGCCGATTTTAGAGGAGTTTACCATGCGTTTAGCCAAGCACCTATTTGTAGCCTTTCTTTTGGCTGGAACCCTGAGCCTTTCGGAGGCCCGAGCCGAAGAAAGTTCGACCGGGATTGAGCGGGCCAGCGGGGAGAAGCTTTCTATCGCCGTCGGCCACTATTCGCGGGCCCGGGCGCTGCTTATTGCCGCCGTACGGGAGTTCGATCAGGGCTATAAGCTCGCGAATCCTAACGTTATTTTGGACTCCCAGCAGTGGCGGTCGTCGCTTATCGACCGCGCCCAGGAACTTGACCATGTATTAGACCCCCAGCCGCGTTCAAGCCGCTTAGGGGTGAAGTATGAGGCTGATACTGCATTGTTGAATGAAGCAAAGCAGTAGGAAGTGCAGATAAGGGGTAAGGACACAGGATCTTTGAAGGTATTTTTCGATGGATGATGGATACGTCATACCAGGCCTGAATGAGGAATGGACACTCGGGGGCGCCAAGCTCATGGAGTGGATCGCAGGCATTTGTATGTCATTGGTCATCTCTGAAATTTTTATGACGAAGATGGCGCGTCAGACCCCGGTCCTCGCGTGCATTCTTCTCGGAACGACTTTTGGGCTAGCCGCGTTGCGTCGTCAGTTTCATGACGAAGAGCGCGGCGTTCGTAATTTCTGCATGGTGGCCATGGGAATTTGTCCTCCCGGGCTCCCCGCTCCCGCTGCGTTGCAGCCGCTGTGGAGCGCTTCACCGATGCGCGCGTTGGCTGAAGAGTCGAACTATATGCAGCTTGGACTTGATCGCTTGTTTGGCGCGCAAGACTACGGACTCGATGACGATGTCCAGCAGTCTTAGGTAAAGTCGCGGGTCTTTGAAATTAGGTTTTAGGGATTGGTTATGGGATCGAAAGTAAAACTAGCTGAAAAGTTGATCAACGACAGCAATGTCGTCGACGCACGTAACGAAAACGATACCCTCAAACTTTGGGAGAACTATCGTGATCAGGCGCTCCTGTGGCGCGCCCTCGCACTCCTCCAAATTCCGACTACCCTCATTCTTGCCATTTTCGCCTGCTACCTTTGGGGCACTCGCAGCATTACCCTGAATGTTCCCGCAAAACCGCAGCCGGGCTTGTACCTGGCGGAAGAAATTCACGACAGCGAATTTATCAGCGTCGCCACTGAATATATTAATCTGATCGCTTCGTACCAACCCGCGGTGGCGCGTCGCCAGTTCTTGAAGGCGAGAGAAATTCTTAAGGAACCGATGCTTGAGACCTTCGACAAAGACATGGTCGGCACGGAACTCAAAGCCATCGAAAACACCAATCGCACGCAGCTCTTCTTCGTGGATCCGACTAAGACTCAAATCGTCCGCCAAGATAACTACGTCACCGTCAGCATGACCGGTGAGCGTCTTAAACTTGTCGCCGGCAAACAACTACCGGTGATGTTAACCAAGTATACCGTCGTAATGACAACCATCCCGAGAAACACACTCAATCCGTACGGAATCGTGATTGAGAACGCGATGGTCGAGAACGTGCAGGAATAGGATTTATTGAGGAGTGTTCGTATGAGAATAGCGAGACTACACATTCTGTTGGGCCTGTTGCTGGGAGGATTATGCTTCGGTGCAACTGCTCACGCCCGCGATGTGGATTACAAGAACGGTGAGGTCAATGTGTATGTGACTCCATCCGAGCCCACCCAAATCCAGTTTCCCGGCGTAATCTCGGGAGGGTTCAAGCGCAAACTCTCGACGCTATCGCTTGATCGTAAGGACAGTGACTTGGTGATCTTCGCAAGCGAGGGCATCAGCGACACCGGCGAAGCAATTATCGTTAGACTCCAAGACGGTCGCTCCTACTCAATCCGCATCAAAAGAGCGACCACAGCCAATCCGCGCGATTCGTTAGTGAGACTCGAAGATGATCGCACTGGCGTACTCTCGGATGATGAGGAAGATCCTGCATATAAGGAAAAGAAGTTTGACTACGCTCCTCCGAGCCAGGTGAGCGGCTTAATGCGCGAAATGGTCTTGGCGGGCGAGTTCGGAAAGTTAAATATCACCGGCTATCGCGTCAGCGATCGTTACAAGGGAGAGATCGTTCTCAATGATGGAACCATCAATGCCACCATCGATAAGATCTTTATCGGACCCACGCTGTGGGGATACGTAATCGATGCCGAGAATCTTTTAGATGCGGGTCAAAAGATCAATCCTGCCAGCTTCCGCCTCGACGGCACTCGCGCCATCTCGGCAGATCGCTGGGAGTTGGCACCGAAGCCGCTCAACATCGAACAGCAGCTTTCGAAGAAAGATCGCGCCAAGATCTACATCGTAACGCGGGCCAAGAAGCAAAGATAGGAAGTCTATGAAACAGAAATTACTGGATCTCAAATTAAAGCTGCAGCGGGATCGCAAGACGCAAGCCTTTGCGATTATCGGCGCGGTGATTTTGATGCTGTATTTCGTGATCGACAGCAAGGGCAATACCTCGCGTTCACGCGTGGCGTCTTTGATTCCGGACCAGATGCAGCAGAACACTTCGCAGGTGCGCCCAAACAATGATGAGCCGTACCACGATTTGGTCGAGCGCTTCAGCAACGACCTAAGCGAGATCAAGACTGCGACTGAACGCAACACGGAAGATAACAAGAAGATTAAAACCGACTTAGCTCAGTACGAGGCCCGTACTGCTGAAATCTTCAAGAAAGTCCTCGAGCGCATCCAGGAAACAGAAAGTGGCGGAATGCGGCAAGCGCATGGAGGCCCCGGTGGCGCAGTGGAGCCGCAAGATGCCGGCGTTGAAAACGTTAGCATGCAACAAGATGGTGCTGAAGCCGATGGTGTAGAGGCCTGGGGAACCGTAAACGAACCCGAAGCAGCCATTCCTCCTCCGCTGGTACAAGGCAAAGTCGCCCGCGTGAGCCCTGGCGACTCGGTACGTGTAAAGCTGCTGGCCGGTGTGAACGCGCCGACTGACGGCACTCCGTACCCGGTAGTATTTCAACTTGTCAGTGACGTGTACGGCCCGAACGGCTCGGCGCTTGGACTTGGCGAAGCTCGCCTCGTCGCTGCTGCGCAAGGTTCGCTGGTTGACTCGCGCGCCTTGTTCCGCTTGACGACTCTTAGTATCGAGTTCCCAGACGGTCGCCGCAAAGAAGTTGATGTCGACGGATGGATCGTCGGCGAAGACGGTATTCGCGGTATGGCCGGTGTAACCATCGATCCGATTGGTAAAGCGATTGGCGGCACCGTGCTGGCAGGAGCAATTCAGGGCGTGGGCCAAGGCTTCCCCCAGGCACAGTTGACGACAACCACCAACAACATCAACGGAA
>JAFLCA010000181.1 GCA_017302875.1 Deltaproteobacteria bacterium | reverse complement strand
GGGTAAAGACCTCGCTGCCGCAACACTCTTTTCTCCCGGTTTCCGGAGATGTCGTCGAGTATCTTTTAGCCGAATGGCCGAAACTGATGCGACCTTCCGCGGCCGTCTTGGTTCTCGACGCCTCGGGGAGCATGGAGGGCGCCCCCATAAGCGAAGCCAAAGATTTCTTCCGCAAAGTGCTAGCCCGCACGTCGGATCGAGATTTGCGCGCGCTTGTTAGCTTCAACACACAGCCTCGAGTTGAATCGCGTTTCAGCACTGACTTGCCGGCCATCAGCGCTCAAATTGATCCTATCGAAGCAGTGGGCGGAAGCGCAGTTTACGACGGTTTGCGAGCGGCGATCGATGTCACTACCGTTCCTGAGGCTAATTCCTATCGCCGTACCATCGTGATGATTACCGACGGCGACGACAAGAACTCCGAGACCTCGCTTCAAATGATCCAGGACACAGTCAGTGATAAATTTGCTCGCTACGACATCAAGCTCGTTCTCATAGCACTTACCCGGCCAGGGGCTGACTACACCGACTTGAAAAAGATTGTGCGCTCAGCCAACGGCATCTACCGCGAAGGGAGCTTCGATCAGCTTAATGCGATATTTGACGACGTAGTTAAGAATCTGTAGGTCTGTCCGCGACCCAAGGTCGCTCATACAGCAGCCTCAACCGCTAGTGGCAGAATCCTTCCTTTAAGCCTAAGGAAGGACTTTTTATGTATACCTATCGTAGAACTATCACCTTCAGCGTGTTGGTTGCTCTCTCTGCCTGCATTCTCGGCTGCAAAGATGCGCATGAAAAGGCTGCTGATGAGCGGCGCGAGGCGCGCCAGGAAATCTCTGATGCTCAGCAAAATGTCGCAGAGAAAGAGCAAAAGGCGGCTCGCGATGTCAGCAAGGCCGTCGCAAGCGGTGATGCGGACACAATTCAAGACGAAAAAATTGACGCCACCAAAGCGATCGCCAAAGCCAAGGGGAAAGTCGAAGACGAGAAAGTAGAAGCAACTGAGGAAATCACCGAAGCGGAAAAGAAGGCCGGCGAAACTCAAGGCACCTACACTCGCGAGTAGTGTCGAGAGCGCCGCCGATGAAGGCTATTTCTCTTCCAAATCTGCCAGCCGCTTTTTAGCAGTCACCGCTATCAACTGCGGCAGATTTTTGGATTTCGAAATCTTTCTAAGATCGGCGGCGTTCAAATAGCGCATCCAACGTAAAGCCAAATCTCCCGGCGTTTTGGGGTTCGTAACAATCGCATACTTCAAGGTGGAATTTTTCATCCACTGCTTGGAATCTGCGATTGTGCGCAGAACGCCTTCTGCCATCTGCGGGTTACGTGCGAAAGTTTCCACTTCTGTAATTCCGAGTTTCGGGTTCTTCAGCACGAACTGTTGGATCATGCGGTTCGTATCAAGGATCAAGAGCCCTCGACAGACGGAATTGCCCAGCAGCGCCAGCTTGATTTTCTCTGGCATGGTCATTTCCGCAATCTGATTGCGGATGTTAGTCGATCCGTCATCGGTACCTACAGCCGGTTGCGCTGCGGGCAGTCCGGCGGGGCGCGCGTCCTCTGCCAGCTCCGGCTTTATCGTAAGGCTATCCAGAGTACTGATAAGTTCTTCGGCAATCGCCACATCGGCAGCCTGGACTTCCGAGAAGCCGCGCGCTTTATCCAGCGCATCACGAATGTCCTCAGGCTTTATGCTCATGTGCGCTCATGCAAATCATTAAGTTCGGCGATAATTCGCAGCCCCGTTAGGGTTAAGTGCGGATCGTAATTCTTGATGCTCTTCGAGTGCTCGGAGAACAAGCGTCCGAGCCCTCCGGTCGCCACGACGTGCGGAATTGGCCCAACCTCGTCGATGATTTTATCAATTAGGCCGTCGACCAGACAGGCATATCCAACCACCACCCCTGCCTGCATGGCAGCCACTGTGTTCTTGCCAACCACATTTTTGGGCCAGGATAGCTCAATGCGCGGCAACTTTGCGGTGTTCCGAACCAATGCTTCAAGCGCCGTCGCAGGGCCGGGCGCGATAATGCCGCCCTCGTAGTTTCCTTCCTTGCTCACTAAATCGAAGG
The DNA here is from genome assembly GCA_017302875.1 of Deltaproteobacteria bacterium. Taxonomy (GTDB): domain Bacteria; phylum Bdellovibrionota_C; class UBA2361; order UBA2361; family JAFLCA01; genus JAFLCA01. The sequence continues at coordinate 5,697 of JAFLCA010000181.1, read as the reverse complement.
AGGTCGCAGTGCCAAAATCCACGACGAGTGCCGGTGAACCGAAAAGAGCTTTCACCGCAACCGCATTCACGACGCGGTCTGATCCGACGGCAGCGGGATCGGTAGTCTTTATCGACAGTCCTGTTTTTACTCCAGGACCGACGACAAGCGCATCGATATTGAAGCGTTCCTTGACCAGGCGCACGACGTCCGGCGTGATAGGCGGAACAACGCTTGAAATGACACAGGCGCTCGGATGCTTGTGCTCTTCCGCCTGCCGATCCAAAAGCGAAAATAATATTCCCGCGTACTCGTCAATCGTGCGGCCAGGATCGGTTTTAAGACGAAATTCGAAAGCGAGATTCTTCTTTTCGAACCCGCCGACTACGATGTTGGTGTTTCCGATGTCGAAAGTGAGCAACATAGATAGCTAGCCTCTGAGTGTTCCCTCCTAGTATCTCCCGCTCCTGCACTCGAAGCAACCTCGACTACGTTGCGTTCTAGAGCCCCTCTGCTGCCTTTTCCTCGGCGCTCACGCGCTGGTAGATCGCAGGGAGACTTTCCATGCCAAGAGCGGACCGCCCAGCATTAAGCATTCTAGTGCGTAAAAAGGGAGGGCGCTCGGTCTGCACCAAAATGGTATCTGGACTTCGCTCTTGGATGAACACTCCTTGCATGGCGTAGGCTGCAAATTTGCGCTCGATAATTCGTTCAAGTTGCTGAGAACTTGGTTGCGGCAACCCGCTATAGTAGTCCCCTACCTGCCAGAGCTCGCGCATCCGTTGCCGCTCTTCGTCCACATCGCCAGCCCTAAAGAACGGCTGGAAAAACTTTGCAGGATCGGCCACAAAATTTTCATAGATACCCAGAGCTCGACAGGACATTTCAGTTCCAGCGAGACTTACCACGTCAAGCTGCTGCGCGCTCGTAACTCGTGGCCCCTCATTGCCAGTTCTACCTGCGGGACTTGAGAGATAGCGCACTACATTTTCACGCAGATCTACTTTCCTAGGCTGCAACTGTTCAGCAGGTAAGTTTCCCGGTCGCCCCAAAACAGGCCAGATGTAATCATCTTCGTCCGCGTCGCCAATCAGAACGTTCAGCTTTGCCGGAATGCCACTCTGCTCGAGACTAAGGAACAGCCGCTTCAAATCCGCCACTTGCTTACTGAGCAAACTCTCACTGAGTTCAGTTCTAAAATATAGTTCCGGATCCTGACTTTGTAGGTAGCCGAACTCAACCGGCGGACACACAAAAAGAGTCAATGACAACGTGCCGTCGTTCTCAAGCGCTCGTAAAGCCTGCAGAGCATACGGAAGCGCAGCCAAATCTTGAGCTCCTGCTCCCTGATCCCATTCCGAAAGTGCGATCAGGCCTTTCGCAGCACGCAGGTAGGTCTCCTCCCGAAATCCGGAAAAACTCTCTTCAAGGCCGTCCGCTACGCTCCCTATAGCCGCAACCGCTGCGACATATCCTTCCGTCGCACTGAAGAGACGACGGCTGACCTTATTTACTTTTCCACCGCCCATTCCAATATCAATGCGATTGTTGTCTCTAAAAACCATGTCCTTGGCAAAGCGCATACCTTCAATGAGGAATTCCGCATCAAGGAGCGGAGAAACCTCCTCTCCCCCAGCATTGGACAGCTTGGCAAAACCACCCGCAGCACGCGTCGCTGCATCCACGACGAGCCGCGCATCCGCTACGGCGGCATTCAGTTGCGCTTCAGCGCGCAAGGTTAATGCAGCGAACGATCGATTTTGCGGATTGTCATTGGCGGCCTTAAGCATCTCAGACTTAGCTGATTCAATGAGCTGATTCATACACCTCTCCCGTGGGCTCGCAGGCGAGCCTGAATTCAAAAATATCGAGTGCGTGCGCGCAAAAAATCAGCGCGCAGAGCAAAAGAAAAAAGAAATATGCGGAGGAGAAACTATGACTGGGCTAGGCCCAGTGGAAATGGCAAGAAGCGAGATGGATTGAGCGAATGAAAGTCGTCAACATGTATGCTACTCTACTTGTTCAGCGCGACTAGTCAAGAATTTCTTGGAATTATCGAACATGAAAAACTCCAGTGATGTGGTCAAAGAATACCCTCTTAGCGGAGATGGTGTTGTTCGCGTCTATAAGCCCTTCGGCAATGAAAAATATATCGCCGTAGTGGAACAGCACGGCCGCTATCCGGAAGCCGGTAAAACGGCGCGAAATCATGGGCGCAGTGAGTTTTCCGTTATTATAAGCGGCACGTTCGAGTATTGCGTGGACGGTGTACAGACAACGCTGAAGGAAAAAGATCACATACTGGTTGGAGATGGCCAACGCTATAGCATTGAGGGCAACGGCAAAGCTTTGGTGTTCGTTACCGATAGAGAGGGCGGCGCCACGCTAATCGAGTAGTCGGCTACGCTATATGGCAAGGATATGGCCGGAAATAAATTCAGATAGTTCCGAGCCGCGCTCCAGAAGCAAGCCCCCGCGATCCGAGACGCCTCGAAAAACTCCCGTAGTTCTGTCCGTGCCGCTATCAATAGTAATGCTGCGTCCTATGCCATAGGCATGTGAAATCCACTCCGACCGAAAGGCGGCGAACCCCTGAACGGCATATACATTCCAGAGGTCTAGCAAAATCGGCGTCAAGGCGGTCGCCACCTCACACGGATCGATCTCTTTTCCTGTGAGCGTCGCAATTGAACTCGTCGTGGTGTTTACATTTGGTTCGCCGGCTAAATTGATTCCGATGCCGGTCAAAAGCCAGTTCGTCTGCTGTTCCGTAACAAGATCGATCAAAATTCCACAGAGCTTTGCGCCGTCAGGAGTCAGCACATCATTCGGCCATTTGAGCTGCACGGTCGCGCCCATGGTGCGCAGCGTGCGGGCAACGGCAATCCCCGTGACCAAGGAAAAACCCGCAATTCCGGCCAGTGCGGGCGGCGCTGCAAAGACAAAGGTGCCATAGAAACCACTGCGCGGTTGTTCCCAGCGCCGTCCCTGCCTGCCGCGACCTTGCTGCTGATGCTTCGTCAGCACGAGTGCGCGATCGTGGGTGGCAAGCGCCGGCAAAAGTTCGCGCGCTACATCCATGGTGGACCCAAGCGATTCATAGCAACGCACGTGGGTAAGCAACGGCGCCTGTCCGGCCCTCAACGTTTGAATACGCTCTTCCCAGTCCGGAATACGTTCTAATTGCGACATGAATCTACCTACGCGCCATCTGAGCCAATTGCGATGACGAGAATAGTTCCAAAACATAACAAGGTAAAGCTCATAAGACCTCCAAAGAATTGATACTTTATTAGTAGACGCTGAGAGCTGAAAATTACACTGACTGAGAAAATTATCTTGTAATTGCGCTGCGGCAATCTCGACTAATAGGCAAGGCACCCGTGGTGTAAGAAACACTCTAGGTTTGCAGCCTTAAGCTATGGCATACATGGAGAACCTCAAGCCTTGTTGAAATCGCTGGCCTTGAAAAAGCAAACCGCTCTACCCGTGCATAACGACAAACTCGAGACGCTCGTCGAGGAGAACTTCGACTACCTATATCGCTATGCATACCGCTATTTCCGCTCTTCGGATCTCGCTGAGGATCTGGTTCAAGAAACTTTCTTGGCTGCCACTGAGGCGTATGATCGCTTCGAAGGCAAGTCTTCGCCGCGCACCTGGCTCACAAGCATTTTGCGACATAAAATTATTGACCGCTTGCGTACCAAGCATCGAGAAGAACCTGTCGACTTCGACGCGCTCGAGCGAGAATCGCTTGGCACTATGTTCAATGAGGTTGAGCATTGGCAACGCGACACCGCCCCGGTCGCTTGGCGCAGCAGTCCTGACGGGGCGCTGGCTCAGAAGCAATTTTTTAAGGCTTTGGATGGTTGTCTTGGCAAGTTACCTTCAAAAATGCGGCAACTGTTCCTGCTCAGAGAGCTTGAGGGCATAGAGCGAGATCAAATCTGCTCACAACTTGAGATTTCTGCTAGTAACGCGGCAGTCCTTCTTCATCGAGCTCGTCTTTCTTTGCAGCAGTGTTTACAAGCTACTTGGTTCCTTCGCGGCGCGACGGAGGGAAAATCATGATTTCTTGCAAACGTGCCAGCGAATTGGTTTCGAAGCAGGCTGACCAGCCACTGAGCATGAGCGAGAGCCTGGCCCTACGATTTCATCTTTTCATCTGTGAATCCTGCGACAAGTTTCGACAGCAAGTTGACCTGCTGCGGCGCACTTTCACTGGCCCAAGGGAAAATCTCACCGAAGAGGGAAGCGAAGTACCACCGATTCCGAGCGGGGCAAAAGAACGAGTCCTAGAAAAGATGCGAGAGAAGCTCAAATCTTAGCTCCCTCCGCTTGAAACGCGGCGATCAGCGCATGCGCATCGAAATATCTACATTCATGGCCTGCGTTGTAAGCGCTCCCATGGAAACACAGTGCACGCCAAGCTTCTTAAGTCTGGCGAACTGTTTTGGGTGAACCCCGCCCGAAATTTCAACCATGGGTTCCTGCCCAGAGTCCTCAACAAGGCGCAGCGCCTTACGAATTTCCGAATCCTTCATGTTATCGAGCATCACCACCTGCGGCTTGAACTCAAGGGCCGTTTGCAGCTCCTTCAGGTTGCGAACCTCGACCTCGAATGGCATGTACCGCGGCTTTTTAGCGGTAATCGTTCGCAACGTGGCGCGCATATCTCCCCCATGTGCATCGATATGGTTGTTCTTCACGAGCACCATATCGCCAAGGTGGAAGCGGTGATTGGTTCCACCGCCCAGTTTTACGGAGTATTTATCGAGCACTCTCCATCCCGGCAGAGTTTTTCGCGTATCGAGAACTGTCAGCCCCTTGGCCTGCGCCACGATAGTACGGGTGTGCGTTGCGACGCCGGAAATGCGCTGCAAGAAATTCAGGATTGTGCGCTCAGCAGACAGCAAGTCAGCAGTCTTGGCCTCGATTCGAGCAAGCACTGTTCCATCCTTTGCGAGCGTACCTTCATCCTCCTCGATTTTTACCTTGGCGCGGGCACCCATCATGTCAAAGATTGTCTCGATAATCGGCAAGCCCGCTGCGACCAATTTTTCGCGCGCCACGATCACCGCCGAGGAGCGATGCCCACGCGGAATAGTTAGTTCAGAGGTGATATCGCCGAAGGCAAGATCCTCTTCGAGGGCTAGCTTAACGAGGGAAACAACGAGTGGAGAACGAAACATATGCTGCTACTGTGATACAAGCCAAAGATGCAGATGTCTCAGCAATACGCGCGCTACGGCAGCGCCGGGTACCGCTAAAAAGACACCAAGGAGGCCAAAAAGCTGCCCGCCAGCAACGATGGCAAGAATGACTACGAGCGGCGAGAGCCCAACTTTATCTCCTACAACTTTGGGGGTAATAAAAGTACCTTCCAAAAATTGCACGACAAAGAAAACGCCCCACACTTGAATCAAGTGCGAAACATCGCCAAAGGTCGCAAGTGCCATGATACTTGAAAGCACGATTCCTGCCAAAAACCCCATGTAAGGGATAATGGCCCCGAACCCGGCGATTACGGCCAGAAGAAACCAAAGCTCCACTCCGACTATGCCCAGGCCGATCAAATACAGTACGAAGAGAATGGTGCCAACGGTCAGTTGCCCGCGCACAAAGGCTGAAATGTGTCCGTCGATCTCACGCGCCACCTCAGCGACGCGCCGCCGACGTGAGGAAGGAAAGAGACTTAAAACCCAGGCATGAAAC
>JAFLCA010000180.1 GCA_017302875.1 Deltaproteobacteria bacterium | reverse complement strand
GAGCAGGTTTTCAGACTGCTTTGCCAGCAAATTACGGGTGGGCATGTATTGGATGTGGGCTGTGGGGCGGTAGGGCACTACTGGGCGCTTGCGTATGCCGGGCGGGTTTCGAGTTTCACGCTTAGTGACAAGGATCGCGGCATGATTGAACTGGAGATGCAGCGAATCGAGGTGCTGACGCCTGATACCTTGAATGTGCGTTTTCCGGGAACTCTATCTTTGCTCGATAAACTCGACGCCTCGCGGACAGCGCTAGAGAGAGTGCAGGCGCTTCATCGTAAACTTGCCGATTGCGTGGTGCTTGATTGTAGTAAGGCCTCTACCTCGAATCGCTATGACGTGATTATTGCAAACGAGCTTTTCGAGAATCTAGAAAAAGTCTCGCATCTAGAGCCGGCCCTTAGCAATTTGAAGAAGCTTCTAGTCTCAGGAGGATGCATTCTCGGGACTAGCCTGGTCAGCGAAAACCAGACTTTTGGAGCTGAAGAATTCGCCGCAGTCGCGCGTGCCTCAGGGCTAGAGGTGTTGCATCTTGAGAGTTATACCCCTGACTTGCATCGATATCCGAGTGCCTTTACGTTTGTTCTTAGACCGACCATTGATAGATAGGAGTGCTTATGAATTCGCTTGAAGATTTAGTGCAGGCTTGCCAGAAAGCAGCAGATTCTCAGAGTCCGGAAACGCAAGTCGAAGCGGTGCTGAAAGAGGCACTCAAAGACATACCGCATTTGAAGAGTTTGATTCCTGACCGCCCCGAAGAGGATTTCCTCGTTCACCGCTCCAACAATCTGACGATCTGGAGAATTCGTTTTGTGCCGGGGGTGGTCTATCCGCCGCATGATCATGGACACCATACCATATGCGCGGTCTATGAGGGCGCTGAAACAAATACCTTTTACGAGGAGCGCGGCGGCGAGCTTGTAAAGCTTAAAGAGCAAGTTTACCCGGCACCTTGTGTTTTCTCTCTTTCAGGCGAGAAAATTGTGATGTCCGGCAATCTGGGCAGCACTGATATGGTGGCTTTGCACCTACAGCTCGGTGATCTGATAGAGACGCATCGTCATGTGTGGGATCCGGCAACTTCGCAGAAGCATGAGTACTCGGACAAAGTCTTCGTGCAGCTTGCGAAGTATCCGCCTGGCTATGATATTCCGGTGGTCTAGGTCGCTGCTCGTTTCGCACCCTCAGCTTCTATTCCAATAACACCAAACGAGGGTCGCGCGGGGCGGGCTCGGGGGTGCTCCATTCCAAACGTCCTTGTGCGGTCAGCACTGTCATGCCGATCAGGAAGGCAAGAATAATTCCCGAGCCAAGCCAGAGAATAAGAAGATCAGTCAATGGTCTTGCGCGGGAAACCGTAAGCGAGATTTTGCTTTCGGGTAGGGAGGCATTTCCCGGAATTACCTGCTTAGCCCCACGGGCAAAACGAGGAGGCGGCGCCTGGGGAATGGGCTGCGCAGTGCTCTGCACGCAGGTCCGGCTCTCCGTTACTGCGGGCGGTTTTCTGCGATTCAATCGCGGTACGAGGGAGATCCTTTCACAGCTTCGTTCTGTGGCGGAATCGTGAAGGGAGGTGCTGGAACAAACATCTTGCATGGTAGTTACATCCTCTGTTCGTGCAGACCGCTAATTGGCGTGAATTAGGGGAGATGCAATTAATGCACCATAAGTGCATTTAGCATCTGACCTGAAATGTTACTAATTCAATAAGTTATCGAAACTTATGAGAGGATTAGCGATTTCTCCTGCCGTTACGTGAGCGGGTACTATTCCGTGGGTGCGGAACGAGGGAAATTTTCATCGCGCTGCATCTCCAAGTCGCGCATCCAGGGCATGCCTGCGCTAACTAGAAAGAGAGCGTAGAAGTTTCCGTAAGGAATCTGCTTGTAGCGGAAGATCGCATCGAGGGCAGCGATAACAATTCCATACATGATTTTATGCCGCTTGGATCGCGGGCTCGTCGCAGGATCGCTTATCATGTGGAATGTGAAGAGCAGAAACGCGGGGCCTAGTATCGGCATTGCCATAAGCAAGAAACTTTTGCCCGCTAAGCTTGCGCGTACGAAAGCAAAAACGAGAAAGCCCGCCAACCAAGAGAACGAGATCAGGGATTGCCTTGCATAGAGAACGGTAACAACTCCAAGGCAGAAAAATACGATGGAGGGAGCCAGGTAGCCGCCGAACAAGGCTGGCATTCCTGTGGCTATGTTTGGCGCAAGAATGAGCGCACACACCACACCAAAATTCGCGGGATTAAAGAGATGAAATCCGCGATACGTTATGAACGCCTTAGAGAGAATCGCTAGCGTGACTGCGGCCAAGTAAACTGCGGGATAGCGGGAGTCTATCAATAAACTGGTCGCTAGCCCGATAACGAGTGAAGACAGGGGGAAGCGAATCACGCGAAAATGGATAAGTCCGAGCGTGAAGTCGAGCGCTAGTGCCGTAGCGCAGCAAGCCAAGGTGATGGCGTGCGGTCTATCCATGTGAAAGATTTCTCTGGCAACAATGGCATAGAGGAACAGTACGGCAAGCTGAAGAAATCTGGGGTCGCGCCAAGAGAGAGCGGGTGCCACGCGAAGAGGGGACGCCGCGGACACGGATGGATCGAGAGGCAGGCTCATATAACTTATCTTATCGTGAATCGAATCTTTTTGTTAGAGTGGTAAAATGAACAGATCTTCCATACGCAAATATGTCGGACTTGTAGTGCTATGCCTGTTACTGGCGGGCGGTGCCTTTGTCCGTTCTGAAGCGTATAGAGAGTGGCTCGATCAGCAACGCAAAGCGCGAGTGGCGGCGGCGCTCAAGAGTTCGGGCCTGCGTTTTGAAGATATTACAATGGCTGCTGGCCTGCAGTTTCGCTATGCAGCTCCGAAACTTTCTGAAGTCCTGGTTCCAGAAGATCTACATGTGATTGGTGCTGGGCTGGCCGTTGCCGACGTAAATGGTGACGGATTGATGGACTTTTACGTCGTTACCGCTGCACATGAAGGGTCGAACCAACTATATCTGAATCAAGGCAATGCGACCTTTAAGGAGGCGGCCGCCACCTGGGGCATCCAAGATCTCAATCGCACGGTTGAAGAGGTGAGCGCTAATCCCACCGTTCCGCCCAAGAATATTTCCTTCGCCTCGCTTTTTCCGCTGTTCATGGATGTCAATCTCGATGGAAAACCCGACCTGTTAGTCGCAGGACTTGGAGGCATTAAGTTGTTTGAGAATCGCGGGAGTCACTTCGAGGTCTCTTCTCAGGTCGGAGCGTTTCTGGATGCTAAGAATGCTCAGAGCCTGGTTCCGCTCGACTACAACAAAGATGGGTTTCAGGATCTCTATGTCGTGCGCTATTTCGCAGATCGAGATCTTTTCACCACGCTCGATGAGAACACTTGGGTGAATAGTACCTATAACGCGACCAATGGCGGCACTAACACGCTCTATAAAAACAACGGCGACGGGCCTTTCACCGATGTGACAGCGCAGGTCGGGGGTGGAGATAGGCACTGGGGCTTCGACGCTGCAGCGGGAGACTTCACGGGCAATGGTGCTCTGCAAATTCTTATCTCGAATGACTTTGGGCCGGATGTTCTGTTCGAACTTCAGGAAGGGAAATTTGTGGACGTTTCTCGAAGACTCGGCGCTCCCGATCGTCGACTCGGCATGGGCGTTTCCTTCGGCTACCTCGATGAAACAGCGCGTCCGTTCATTCATGTATCGAATGCATACCATCCTGGGTATCGGCACGAGGGCAATTTCCTTTGGCATGCGGACAGCTCGGGGAACTTCGCCGACGAGGCTCTGCCGCGCGGTTCTAACTACTGTCTATGGGCCTGGGGATCGGTGTTCGCAGATTTCGATCTCGACGGATGGCAGGATCTTTATGTAGCGAATGGATTTATTTCCGGCACTGAACGAAAGGAATTTGTGCCGGATATCTATGTCGATACGCAAGCCGGGAAGGGGGACGCCTCATTTAAAATGGGAACATTGGAAGCGCTACCCGGGGCAGTGTTAAGCCGCGGATCTGTCTTTGCGGATATGTTTAGCGGGGAGGCGGCAGTAGGTCGGTTGTCGTTTGCAGGCTACCAGCGTGATTGTCTGTTTCTGAGCCATGATGGTTCCTTTGCTAATGTCGCCACACAGGCTGGATTGGATGATTATTCGGACGGGCGCGCCGTTGCCAGTATAGACATTGATAATAATGGCTCCCTCGACTTACTGGTTTCAACTCGCAACGAAGGCGTCAAGCTTTTCCGAAATACGCTTGAGCCCGGAATGCATTGGATCGGATTTCAGCTTACCGACAAGCGCGGAAACGCTTTGCCAAGCGGTGTTGCGGTGCGAATAGCTCAAGACGGTCAGGAGTTACACCGTAACGCGACTGCGGGGAAAAGTGGATTTCTCGCTATGTCCGATGCTCGGTTGGTGTTCGGATTGCGAGGCAGCACGAAAGTCGACGCGGAAATACGCTGGCCGTCAGGAACAGTGCAACGCCTGACTGCTTTGCAGCCCGGAAAATATCATGTGGTCATTGAGCCGTAGGTGTGGCTCGAATTCTTCTCAGAATCAATCTCTGAGTGGATTTGCTCGGAATGAGAGCGTGTGACGACAGCTTAGGCCCTCGCCACGCTTGAAATTATCGGGCCCTCCAGCTTTCAAGAACCAATGCGCAACCGGCAGTTGCGGATGATTCGCTCACTTGCCCTTTTTGGGTCTCTGCAGGCTTTAGGGTCCAAGCAGCAGAGCTTGAACTTATCTTTTGTGCCTTCGCGTTATACTGGCGGACGCTGAGATTCACCTGCACGGTTTTTTCAAAATTGTTACTCACCGTATAGGCGCATAGACCTTTGCCATTCCTTGAAACCCCACCGGCAATCGCAGGAAGCTGCCCCATTTTCATCCCGGCGGGTAACGGAATGGCTAAATCCGTGGTCGAAAGGTTGCCCGACGCTGCGAGTAAGCTTTTTTGGGGGAAAGCTGCTTGGTCGCTGTTGGGCACAGCGGGGGCCGCTGAGGCCTGGAACAAAACCAGAGCAGGTACTAGGAGGAGGGCTTTTAGTTGATACATATAGACTCCAGGCGAGATCTCTACGAAAAGTTCTTAGATGTAGACTGAGCAATCTCTTGATTTACCCAGTGTTCACAGATTTATGCGTCAATAGCTAGTGTAACATTTTGTAACAGCCGAATCTCCACTACGGAGGATTCGGCTGATGCTTACCCGTAAGGCAATGAAAGAGCAGGGCGCCAGCATGGTGGAGCTTTGTCTTCTTTTGTCGCTTATTGCATTGGTGGCTCTCCCATCGATCCATTACTTGGGGCGTTCAGCAAACGATCGCCTCAACTGCTTTGTATTTGAATCAAACGACAACCCGATTGACCTGTCTGCGCTCATGATGGCCGAGGATTCTTCGCTGCCGCCGCTTCCGGGAAGTTGTTCTGGACTACCAGGAATTGGCTCCCTCGGTGAAGGGGAAGGCTCTGACTCTGATGGAGAAGCCCAGGCCTAACTGTAGGCGGTTCGCCTCATCAGAAGAACCCCTTAGGGAAACCAATCCCGACAATTAAGGGCAAGTGTTTAGCGTCTGCGTTACCGTTGAATGATAGCGAGGACTCTTCGACTGCAACTGAAGGGGAAACAGAAGCGATGGTCTCGCCCGACCGATGCATGAGCCTGAGCATCAAGGATTTTGGGTCCATAAATTCCGGCGGCACGATCTTTACCGAGTATGCGCGAACTCCGCCTTTCCACGGTCGTACGATCGGCCAGGCGAAACTATCCATTGATGCTTCCTTTAGGATCGAGCCATCGACCTTATACTGCAAAATAAAGGTATGCGATCCGGGAGCTAGTACTTGGGCGTCACGAATCTGAATTTTCGCCTGATCGCCTGAATTCGAAATGATGGGCTTTGCGCTGGTGGAGTTAATAAAGCCGACTAGCGATGTATAATTCAATCGCGCAGTTTTCTGATAAAACACACCTGCATGCGTGGGGAGTTTATGCGAAACACCGCGTACCACTTCGCCCGGCTGCACGGATATTTTGATCTCCTCAGTGATTACAAGCGAGCCGTCTTTAGAGAATCGCAGCTCGGTTCCCCAGGAATCGACCCCGCTCTGTGCCAGACAGAGCACCGGTAGTAAGGCAATACTTGCGAGTAGTAAGAGGAGCTTGGCTATGAGCTTGAATTCTCGAAAATGGTTTGGTGTATTCATCTAAGCATGCAGCCGACAAAGGGCAAGTCAGTTAATCTGCTCGTAGCACTCGTCTAAATTATATGACTCACGAATTTCGTCATAGGACAATCGTGAAAGTGGTCCGCCGTCTCGGAATGCGGGATGATATTTCTTTACGGAGTAAAGCTTGAAATTTTTGTAGCGACGTTTGAATTCCCGTTCGGCATGAGCATTCCTAGCGCGCAAGGTCGGTACCACCACGTGCGTGATGGTCAGTACTATCGAAAGGGCGAACAAAAATAGCGTCACCATTAGAAAAACGGCATTCCAGCCGTAGTCCTTTACGGCAAAATGTCGCGCTACAGGCATATAGGTAAATCGCTGAAACTCTGCGCACTTAGCGCGACCATGCAGGGCAGACCTGAACGTCGAATCAGCATGCCTGCCGGCTCCAACCTTTCGCCGAAGTAGCCGCAGGGAACATGGTAGTATAGTGGTATGAGTAAGCTCCCTAAACTGATTCTCGCTGTGGCGTTCTTTTCTCTTTGCGCCTGTTCTGCCCGTCGACCTGTTTTGTATCCCAATGAGGCTTTTCGCGCCGAAAGTAAGCAAACCATTGATGGTGAGATCGATCGCTGTATGGCACTAGCCAAGTCGTATACGGGAGATCCTAGCGTCGAGACTGCGAAGGAAACCGCCATCGATAGCTCTCTTCTTACTGCGGCAGGTGCAGTAACTGGGACAGCGATTGGAGCTGTGACGGGAAATGTCGGGCAGGGCGCTGCCATTGTGGCGATCTCTGGGGCGGGCGGTGGTGTCAGTCGCGGAATCTTTCAAAGCCGCAGTGGTAGCAGCGAGTCGGGGCGCATGTATCGACGATTTGTTGAACGTTGCTTATCTGAGCGAGGCCTAGAAACTATTGGCTGGCGTTAGGTCCGTGCTCCGGAATGCGCGCTCAGGTGCGAACGGCTTCCCAGTTTCCGTTTAGGTTCACCGTAAAGACTCCTTGCTCAGCGCAAAAGCTTCCCGGAGGAACTACTTGTCCGACGTGAATAAAGTAGGGGCGAGAACCTCCCACCTCCGGATCGGTGCTTATGAGCCGACAAGCAGAAACGAAAGAACCGATAGGGTAATTCGCAAGGTCGGCACTTCCCCCAGCGAACATATTCCAGGCATTCCCATCCTGGACCCATCCGCTTCTGGTGAGCGTTGCCTTCTGTTCTAAAAGAGACGACTGCACTGCTAGAGACATAATTCTGCTACCTGAGGTACTTCATAGGAACCGTACAATAAGTGTAATAAATAGCATAGTGGAGCTTCTCGTGGTAGCCGAAGCCCTCAGCCTGAAAGCTTGTGCCGACTTTCGAAGCGTAGGAAGCTTATGACACCTCACATTTTAGATTGGAAAAGCGCAATGAAACGATTTCTTGTAGTTCTAGCCAGCTTGTTTTTTCTTAGCTGTTCGAAAACGGTCTTGGTTCCGCAGTCGCAAGTTATCAATCGCCCGTTCCCGCAGGTGAAGGGGCAAAGCTTGGCAGGTAAAGAGACAATTATTCCGGATGCCTTTGCTGGCAAAGTTACGCTGCTCTTGATCGGATATCAGATGAAGACGCAATTTGATATCGACCGTTGGATATTGGGGGTCTTGCAGGCTGAAATCCCCGTTGAAATTGTCGAACTGCCGACGATACCCGGAAT
>JAFLCA010000018.1 GCA_017302875.1 Deltaproteobacteria bacterium | reverse complement strand
GGATTATCACTTCAAACTGATCGCAGCGCAGCAAACTTGGTTCAAAGAAGCGCTGGCCGACGAACTCGGCTGGGACACCCTCCCAGAGGATTAGAATCCACTCCCGCTTGCGGGAGCGGCGGTTTCGTTGGCATTCGTGCCCTCCCTTCTGCTTCCTCTGGCGCAGTGGCTCGTTTCTTTGCATATTGGGCCTGCCTGAGGCGGTTGGCGACTGTGCCCTACCTCAAGTTTTTTGGATGGAGAAATACATGAAAAGCCTTGGATTATTTTTACTTGGAGTTGTACTTGCGATGACTACGGCCAGTGCTCAAGCTGATTCGAAAATGGTAACCACGCCTTCGGGCCTTCGATATGTAGACACCGTGGTCGGAAGCGGACCTGAAGCGGTTGCGGGAAAGACTGTTTCCGCGCATTACACCGGCTATCTTCTTGAAGCTGGAGATAAGAAGGGTAAACAGTTCGACAGCTCCGTTGGACGCGGCGAGCCGTTTGATTTCGTGCTTGGACAGCACATGGTTATTGCCGGATGGGATGAGGGGATTGCGGGAATGAAAGTGGGCGGAAAGCGCACTTTGTATATTCCTTCTAAGCTCGGCTACGGTGCACGTGGTGCCGGTGGCGCGATTCCTCCGAATGCTGATCTGATCTTTGATGTGGAATTAATGGCTGTTAAGTAATTCTTCTCGACAGCACTGCCGGATACTATCCGGCAGTGCTCCTGTCATCCGGCGCGCGCATAAGCGTGCTCTCGCATTCCGGTAATCTTAGCTCCTTCCCTTCCCCCAGATAATTCGAACATTCCGCTTTCTGAGAGCGGATGTGCATGATCGTCAGTGGGCATTACCTCATTAGTTCCACGCGGCACCGCCGGTGGATGCATTACTTGCAGTAGATAGGTGGTTCCGATTCTTACATCGCTAAGCGCCAAAGCATGAGCCTCCGGTTTCGCGATTAATGGTTCCTGCTCTTCGGTTGTGATGATGATGGCGTGTAAGTTTAACTTTTCAAGGGAAAGCGCAACTGAACCATCGTCGGTAAGGCGGGCCTGGACGAGAAGTGAAGTGCTTCCCGCATACGAGATCGGCGTAAAGTACAGTCGCACGTTGACGGAGGGACCACGTAGAGCAATTTCTATCGATGCTCCGCCGTTCCACATGACTGTCGCATCGTGCAGTTGCTTCTCAACTTCGGAAATGTCGAAGGGGGTCAGCAGCGGACGAATTTCTTTGGGGGCGCTCGGGCCGAGAGTGGGCTGCATATCAAATACCAATAGAAGAATGTCTTGGCCGAGGTGCTACTGGGTCGGTCTCTGGCGGTTCGCTAGGGATAATAGCTGCCTTAAAGCTCAATGCAATTGAATTATTTCTCAGGCGATCTGGCGCACCTAGAGGATTGTTCTGCTGTATATCGGCTTTGATATCTCTTTTTCGTTAGAGGTGAAGCCTGGTTTATACTTCTAGTAAATCCAGCGGAGGAAGCATGCCGAGCCTCGACACTACGCGTCGTGAATCTGAGCCTGATACTCAATCGCGTTTCCAGAACTCATCTATTCCGCAGCTTGTAGAGATTACCCGCTTAGATCGCAACGTTCCCAATTCCGATGCCTATCAAGCACAGTCAGTTCACTCAGCTCTGCTTCCCGCACTAACCCGTTTGGCTGATCTTAAGGAACAGGGAGCATTAAAGCTTAACTATAGTGAGCGCTCTTGCGATCTACCTCTGCGCTTGAATGTAGATGAGGTCACCGTTGAAATCGCTCAGCGTATTGGTGACTGGCGCGTCGAGGCACGTGCCGAGCCTGACAAGATTTCGGGAATTATCGCGCAGCTCCGGCGCCTCGGAATTGAATCGGTGGCGATTTATTCTCCTCAGCCCGATCCTCGTGCCCCGCATGGATTTGCTTGGATCTGTGCGGCCAATTATGAAGATCTGAAATCAATTACAGCCCCGAGTGCGCAGACAGAAATTATCCTGCTTGAAGGCACTCTCCCACAGGCCGCTAATGCGGTGCGTCCCGTGTTAGTAGGATCTGCTGGGGGCCAATCCTTGGTGGCCAAAACTGAATAAGCGCTATTCTTGAAATTACCTGGGCAAGGACAGTTTTGCGTACTTGAATACTAGCTTTCGAGGCTCATTCGATTCTGCGAAGCGAATGCCGACTTTTACTTTGCCCGGGTTGTTTTCGATGTCGCCTTCGACTGATTCAATGGTGCCCCGTCCAAACGTAGGATGAATGATATTCAGTCCCTCAGAGAGCTGTCCGATTTCGACCGTAGCCAAATCTGCAGACCAATCCCGGTGTGTCTTTTCTGAAAGCTGATCCGCGGTCTTCAAGAGCGGCTTTTTAACTTGTCCTGCGGAGAAGGCCATAGCTTTGCCAGCTGACACGCTATAGCGAGACTTTCCGGGCCCATTGTATTGATCGCGGCTGCGTCCAAACTGCGGCACGTACTCGTCTTCCTCAACAGGCTCATACCTCGGCATAGACGTGGCGATAAAATCATCTCCCAGGCTATCGATATGTTCGGGGGGAATATCCTTAATGAAGCGAGAAACTTCCCGCAACATTCCACTCACACCGAACCCGTCCCCTGCTGAGAACATACCGCGTTGTCGAGCTCGTGTTATGTAGAGCTGCTCCATTGCGCGCGTGATGCCTACATAACAGAGTCTGCGCTCTTCTTCGATCGCCACAGGATCGTTAATGGAGCGATGATGCGGCATTAATCCTTCTTCAACTCCGGTAAGGAAGACTACTGGAAATTCCAAGCCCTTTGCCAAATGCAGTGTCATGAGCGAGACAGCTTCGGGCTTTTTTGCCTCTGCAGAATTGGGGTTCTGGTTTTCCTTCTCTTCAGGCAAGTCTGCTGAGGAAGTCAGCGAGACTCGATCTAGAAACTGACGAAGCACCTCTAGCGGCGTTTCAGCGCTGGCTTGCATGCTTGCCCCGATTGCGACTAACTCCTGCAAGTTTTCTAAGCGTGACTCAGAGGTCGGATCTTTCAGGGCTTTGAGTTTTGGTCCGTACTCGGTCTTCGTGATGACGTCTTGAATAAGCTCGGAGAGCGACATGCTGGCTGCCGCCTGTGTAAACTGCGTCATGAGAGCTAAATAGGCAGCGACATGCTTATTCCGTTCTCCGATCTTACGGGCAGCGTGCAAGTATGGGATTCCAGCACCGTTAGCTTCATCTACGATATTCTGAAATGTTTGTGCGCCTATTCCGCGCGGCGGAGTGTTGAGAGTGCGAGCGAAGGCCTGATTGTCCTGTTCATTCACAATCAGACGAAGATACCCAAGAATGTCCTTAATCTCTTTTCGATCGTAAAACTTCAGGCCCCCGTAAATGCGATAGGGAATTCCCGAGGATACCAAGGCCTCTTCAATCGCGCGGGACTGTGCGTTCGTACGATAGAAAACGGCAATCTGTGAATATGGCGTTCCAGAGCGGAAGCGAGTCTGTATTTGGCGTACCAGAAATGAAGCTTCTTCTGATTCCGTCTCTGCGAGATAAGCCGTTATGGGGGCCCCCTCACCACGGTCTGTCCACAGCTTCTTCTTTTTTCGGGACTTGTTCTTCTCAATTACCGCGTGAGCAGCGGATAGAATATGCGCACTCGATCGGTAATTTTGTTCTAGCTTGATTACCTTTGTTTCTGGGAAATCCCGCTCGAACTCCAGAATGTTTCGAATGGTTGCGCCTCGGAACGCGTAAATGGACTGATCATCATCGCCCACAACCAGTAAGTTTCGTCGAGGCTCTGCCATCAGCCGCACAAACTCATACTGCACTGCATTTGTATCTTGAAATTCATCCACAAGAACGAAATGGATGTAGCTCCGATATAGTTCCAAAATATCGGGAAATCGCTTGAATATGAGCACGGCATTCATCAGCAAATCGCCAAAGTCCATGGCATTTGCCTTCATCAACTCGCGTTGGTAGCGCTCATATACATCCGCCTGCTGGCGTGCGCCGAAATCCTTGGCGTTTTTATGTGCAGCTTCAGGCGTGACGAGTGCGTTCTTGCACTGATCAATGAAGCGGGCAAACATTTGTGGCGGGAATTTCTTGTCGTCGATGTTTAGCTCTTTTACCACCTGCTTTAGTACGCTTTTGGTGTCCTGCTCGTCATAGACAACGAAGTCGTTCGTATAAGCCAATAGCTTTGCATGGTGTCGCAAGATTCTTAAGGCTGCCGAATGAAAAGTCGAAATCCAGAGTCCACGTCCGGCTGGTCCTAGCAAAGAGTGCAGCCGGTTCTTCATTTCCTCTGCGGCTTTATTGGTAAAGGTCACCGCAAGAATGCTGCTCGGTCGTACGCCATGCGTTAGAATCAGATTGGCTACGCGATGTGTCAGTACTCTTGTCTTTCCGCTGCCGGCACCGGCGAGGACAAGAATCGGACCGGTAAAATGCTGCACCGCTTCGAGTTGCGGAGGATTTAAATTTGTAAGGTAAGGAGCCGTGCGGCTTTCGTTGGAAGGAATCACGGCGACATTTTGGAGGAGATCGGAGGGAATGTACAGACGAACAGAGTCAGATTGATCGTTCGTCCTCTCCTTTAGCATAGGCAGCTGAAAATTTTTCGGACGAAAAGACAAAAACGAAGAAGCTTAGTCGGAAGCGAGAGCGCCGGAGTAGTTCGTCACACCGTCGACCAGTGGCTCCCGACTAAGCTCAATCGTTAAGAAATTTTAGGCAGCCTTTGGGCGAACGTGCTGATTAAGCAAGGAGCGCTTTTTCATTTCATTGCAAAGCATTCCCTCGTAGGATTCCGACTGCAAAAGGAGACGTCCGATATAAAGAAGGGTGCAAAGAGCGGCTAAGAAATCGAGGCTCATTCCAAAATCGTGTAGCATATAGTGTCCCTCCGGTTATCAACGTTTTCTATAATACTTCTATACCAGGAGCTGAGTCGAAGTTCAAGTATATTTCTAGTGTGAATTTTACTAAAAAATCATGCGGGAACTGTATTACTTAGCTCATGTTATGATATAAGGTCTTGATATGTCTGGAAATTACGACCGAAAAGACAAGCTTTATCAGCGCGCCAAGGAAGAAGGCTATCGCTCAAGAGCTGCCTTTAAGCTGATCGAGCTCGATAAAAAGTACAAATTGTTGCGGTCGGGAATTAAGGTCGTTGATCTCGGCTGCTGGCCTGGCGGCTGGTTGCAAGTGGTGGCCGGACGGCTGGGGACGCAGGGCGTCGCGGTTGGCATCGACCTGGTAGAAACTATTCCTTTCAGTGAGCCCAATGTCCACGTGGTCACGGGTGATGCGCGTGAGGACGTGAACATTGAGAAAGTGCGTAGCTATGCGCCGGAAGGCTTTGATTTACTACTTTCGGACATGTCTCCGAAGCTTAGCGGTATAAAAGAAGCGGACCAGGCCGGGACAGTTGCTTGCGCTGAGCTGGCCCTGTGGGGGGCTCAAACTTTGCTTAAAAAGGGGGGCTCTTTCGTTTGTAAGGTTTTTAAAGGGAACGAGACGGAGCTCTTCTACCGAGCAGCTCGGCCTGCGTTCGAGAAGCTGCAACGGTCGGAGCTGGATGCCACTCGCAAGACCTCTAATGAGTTCTATCTGATTGGGACGGGATATAAGGGGCAATCTTAGAACGGCTTTCTCTAATTGATTGTGCTTTTGAGTCGCTGTCGATAAAGTAAAAGCCTGTTGTTACTGTATATTTACGCTCTTAAAGTAGCCCTCGATGAATTCCTATACGGCGACTGAAAAAGTCGGAAAGACCTTTCTCGATATTACTGAGGGTTGGGGAAATGCCTGGATTTTCCTCTTCAAGACTGTTGGTGCGATTCTAAAGCCCCCCTTCCGATTTCATTTGTTCGTTTATCAACTGATGCAAATTGGAGCGAAGTCCACACTCGTTATCGCTTTAATTGGCTTGTTCACTGGCGCGGTGTTGGCGGTGCAAGCGGTGTATACCCTTTCTAAGTTTGGTGCGACTGCTTTTACGGGATCGGCGGTGGCGCTCAGTTTGATTCGAGAGCTGGGGCCCGTGCTGACTGCGCTCATGGTGATTGGCCGCGCTGGCTCCGCCATCACTGCTGAGGTCGGTATCATGAAGATAACCGAACAGATCGATGCGCTGCGCTCTATGGCGGTCGATCCCATGAAGTATCTCATGGCGCCGCGCTTGCTTGCCGGCTTTGTTGCGATGCCGTTGTTGAATGCCATCTTCATCGCAATCGGAATTTTCGGTGGCTATGTCGTCGGTGTGGGACTTCTTGGTTTGAGCTCGGGAACTTTCATCAGCGAGATGGAATCCGCAGTTGGTCGAGTCGACATTTATTCCGGATTCATCAAGTCCTGCGTATTTGGTCTGATCTTCGGATGGGTCAGTTGCTACAAAGGCTTTACCTGCGGCTTCGGAGCAGTGGGTGTTAACCGGGCTACTACGCAATCGGTAGTGACAGCTTCTGTGGCGGTGCTAGTCGTTGATTACTTCCTCACCAGCATTCTAACTCGCGTATTCTTCGACTAGTAGGACGCACGTGATATCCGTTCAAGGAGTTTCAAAGCGATTCGGAGCACAGGTTGTTCTCAACCGGGTCTCGCTCGAGATCGAGGACGGAAAGACCACTACCATTGTCGGTCCCAGCGGCGTGGGCAAATCAGTGCTTTTGAAGCTTATTATGGGAATCCTCGCACCGGATGAGGGCGAAGTGCTAATTGCGGGAGAAAGTATTACTCGCGCGCGCACCGAAGCAGAACGTAATCGCATTCGTGAGAGTTTGGGCGTGCTGTTTCAATCCGCTGCCTTGTTCGATTCTCTGACGGTATATGACAACGTAGCGTTCCCTCTCGTCGAACGAACGCGCTGTACTCGCAAAGAAATTCATTCGAAGGTGGTGCGGATGCTCGAGGCGCTGAGTCTCGAAGAGTACTGCCACAATGTTCCGCAGGAAATATCGATCGGAATTCGAAAGCGTGTCGGCATGGCGCGCGCCCTTATTACCGAACCAAAAGTATTGCTCTTCGACGAGCCGAATACGGGACTGGATCCTCTGGTCGGGCAGGAAGTGTACGATCTGATTAAGAGCTGTAAGGAATTGTGGGGGTTCACGGGCGTCGTGATCAGTCACGAATTGCCTGAAGTGTTTCAAGTTTCGGATAAAATCGCGATGCTGTTGAATGGAAAAGTGATTGAAGAAGGCAGCCCTCAGCAGCTTGCTTCTTCCGCGAATCCTGCTGTACAGCAATTTCTGAACGGGAGAGTAGATGGACCAATTAAAATCCAGTAGTGAGATGAAAAAGAGTGTCAATGCCGAGCACGTTGAAGTTGCTTTGCCGAAGCGATCTCTGAGTCTAGAGTTTTGGGTCGGATTGTTTTTGATCGTGGCGGTGGCTGCGGTCGCGTATCTGGCGGTCGGACTGGGTGACATCAAGATTTTTCGGTCGAATCGCTATCCCATCATCGCGGAATTCGACAACATTTCCGGATTGAAGAATGGTGCCAGCGTAGAAATTGCTGGAGTACCCGTGGGAGAGGTTAGCGCGATTGAGCTGGTCGACCCGGCGGCACGCCTCACGCTCATGATCGACAACGGCGTACTTATTAAAGACGACGATATCGCCTCTATTCGCACCAAGGGAATTATTGGCGACCGCTACATCAAGATTTCGCGCGGCTCTTCCGATGTCGTCATCGCGCCTGGCAAACGCATGCCGGAAACAGAATCAGTAGTTGATTTCGAAGATATTATCGGAAAGATCGTCCACAGTTTGACCGACGATAAGTCCGAGAAAGGTAAGGATAAAGAGTAGGTAGGTTTTACAGATATTTAAAAGGATTCGTATGAAAAATTTAACTGTTTGCGGGCTACTCTTTGGATTCCTTCTCACCGGGCAGCCGCTTCCGCGCGCATACGCCGACACTGCCGCCGCCGCAACCCAAACGCAGACTTCTGCTCTCAATGAGGTGAAGAAAACGCTTGATGAAGTCATCAAGGTGGTAACTACTTATCCTACAGATAAGCAGCTCCAGGTGCGCCGTGATAAATTGCGCGAAGTAATCAATCCGCGCTTCGATTTTGAAGAGATGTCCAAACGCTCGCTGGGTACCTATTGGAAAGAAATTACCCCTGAGCAGCAGAAAGAATTTGTGGTGGTCTTCTCCGATCTTTTGGCCCGAACGTATTTATCCAAGATCGAAACCGTCGAAGAGGGCATGGTGAAGTTTGACGGTGAGAAGGTCGACTTTCCTCGCGCCTTGGTAAAGACCATCGTCAAGTATAAGGGAGATAACTTTCCCCTCGATTACAAGCTCTTGAACGAAGGCGGGAGCTGGAAAGTGTATGATGTAGTAATTGAAAACATCGGACTTGTTGCCAACTATCGCAACGAATTTGCCGGAATCATCCGCAAAGAATCCTTCGACGGTTTGATGAAGAAGTTGCGCGAGAAAAGCGTAGCGTAACCAACCCTCGCGGGCCCCTTTCTATACCAGTAGCGCAAGCTGTGCTTGCGCTACCGCCTGAGTGCCCATGCGTAGCACTGCGGTTCGCCACCTAATGTCCGCGGGGGCAAACATTTCCTTCAATTTTTGCGCGGCTTCCCAGCGTGATGCGACGTGCCCAATGTGCGCGTAGCAATTCTCAGCGCGCAAAGCGGCGAGTACTCGATACGGATTGTAGGTCCCGAACTCCTGTAAGAACCAATCCACGTGTGCTTTTGGAAAGAACTTAGGAAGTTCGTCGCATAGCGCCCCGCGCGGATGTTTCCTCGGGTCATGATAATCATCGGGCTCGGGGGTCAGTGTGATTCCCATCGTTTTCTCAAGTAACCCGAAGCGTGCTCGGCGGGCAGGTATTTCCAGGAAAAGAGTTTGTTTGCCGAACTCTCCCAAGCCGGAATGTACATCAATTCCCACCACGCGCTCGGCAGCAGAGAAACGTTTTGTGAGATAGTCTTTTAAGATGACGAGTTCCTCTTCATGCTGCGTGCCGCCAAAAAATAATCCGCGTGGCTCGTTGTATTGACCATGCAAAAGAGCATCCTTCACATTCTCTTTTCCGTGAACAAGCGCTTTAAGCCAAAGCTGAGGATACAGACTCCAAGAGAATCCGATGCTGCTGGGATTCAGTAATGGACTGAGCAGATTGTAAATCGAAGTTGCTCCCCTCCACTTCTCGCCTGCCGGCATGAGGTTGCGATTTAGATCCACATTATCAGCCGTCACTCTGCGCAAATGCGCCATCCCGTAAGGGTTTAAACAGTGCACAAGAACAAGTGCCGTATCCTCTGCTAGCACTGGGGTTGCTCGTAGCAACTCATATTGGACGGCAGACCCTACGAAGCCTTCAACCCCGTGCACTCCAGCTAAGTGCAGGATCAACTTACGAGGGGCTTCAGCGCCGATGTGAGCGATATCAATATGGAGTCGCTCGTTATCGGGGCCACGTGGGATGATTTCTCTGGTGAAAATACGGGCATGAATCTTTTCTGCGCTCTGTAAGAATCTTTCGCGCGATGCAAAATATGTTTCAGGAAAAGCGGATTGCACCTCAGATGGTGTAATCATTCGCTCATGCGCTAGCTGGGATGAGAAGGAAAGAACTTTCTCTGACGGCGGCATGGCTTTGGGAGTTACGGGCATCTGCATTCCAGTTGGCTCCAACTGAGGTGCTTGCTCGACCAAAGACTCTGCCGGTCTCGATGAGGGCGGGATATGAGGGGAGAGTCCAGACATGGGCAGTTCCTACAACGCCAGCA
Organism: Deltaproteobacteria bacterium; assembly: GCA_017302875.1. Taxonomy (GTDB): domain Bacteria; phylum Bdellovibrionota_C; class UBA2361; order UBA2361; family JAFLCA01; genus JAFLCA01. The sequence continues at coordinate 20,972 of JAFLCA010000018.1, read as the reverse complement.
GAGTATCATTGGGCGTAGACGTATTCCACTTTGTGAAGCGCTGGAGTCGCGGCACGAAGAACTACGCATTTATTCTTACGCTGACTGCAAAGTTTTCTGTTGCGTAAGTAACCCCCTGATATTACGTGTAATATTAACTATGCAAAAAGTAGACATCGAGACCGGGGCAAGCCGAATCAAATAGGAAGATATGATCATAGTGCAATTCATCTTTGGGGCCATCATCGGAAGTTTCCTTTCGGTGTGCATCTATCGAATTCCAATCAGCAAGGGACTGCATTTGGATTCCGAGGAGGATCTGGCTGAGCCTGCCAAAAAAGCCGAGCCTGAGGAGAAGATATCGATAGCCTATCCGCGTCGATCCTTTTGTCCGCACTGCAAAGCGCAATTAAGCTGGTACCATAACATTCCAATTTTGAGCTGGCTTGTGCTGCGCGGAAAGTGCGCCTTCTGTAAAGCTCCAATCTCCGCACGTTACCCGGTAGTGGAGCTCATGACTGCGCTGGTCAGTGTGATGACCTTCCAAAGTTTTGGAATGAATCCAACAGGGGCCGTGATTTTTATTTTCTGTGCGGCGCTCATCGTAATCAGCTTCATTGATTACGACTATTACATAATCCCGAACGTCATTTCCTTGCCCGGAACTGTTATCGCTCTTGTCTTGGCTGGGATTAATCAATTTTACAGTATCTTTAAGTTTCCGATCGTAAGTGGTCTCAAGGATGCAGGCCTCGGAATTCTTGCTGGTGCAGGCTTCCTTTTGTTCATTTCCGAAGTGTACTTACGTTTGCGGAAGAAAGAGGGCCTCGGCATGGGCGATGTGAAATTGCTCGCAATGACCGGAGCACTCTTTGGACTGGAAGGATCTCTATACACGATTTTCATTGGATCCTTCTTGGGTTCTATCCTGGGAGTGCTGCTGGTGCTTTGCTCGGGACGCAAGATGTCGCAGCAGCTTCCGTTCGGGCCGTATTTAGCTCTCGGAACTTTCGCCTATATCTTTGCCGGCAGTGATTTCATTTTTCGCTTAATTCAGATGGCGACGAGGCAATAATCGGATGAGTGAGCTTGGCAATCTGACGGTGTTGGTGGTTGATGACGATGCGTCATTGCGATCTTCGCTGAGCGAGATCCTCAAGCAAGCGGGCTATCTGGTGGAGGTGCGATCGAGCGCTGCTGAAGCTTTACATATTCTACGCACTGCCCGCTTCGATATCGTGCTGTGTGACTTGAAGCTTCCGGATATGGACGGCTTGGAGTTCATCCCGCGCTGTCGCGAAGCGGATCCCAAGTCAGTCATTGTACTAATGACCGCATTCGGAAGCTCCGAGATGGCGATTAAGGCGATGCGTGCAGGTGCCTATGATTATTTGTCGAAGCCATTCTCGCCGGATGAACTGATTCTAACGTTAAAGAAGATCGAAGAGCGCGAACAATTGCTCGAAGAGAATGAGGCGCTAAAATCTGCCATTACTCAGAAGTATAATTTCTCCAACATCATCGCTGAGAGTTCGGTGATGAAGGATATTTTTGAAACGGTAAAGCGGCTGGCAAATTTTAACACTACGGTACTGATCACGGGCGAGTCTGGAACTGGAAAGGAATTGCTGGCTAAGGCAATTCATCATAACTCGCCTCGCCGTGGACGGCCCTTCGTTGCAATTAACTGCGGTGCGATTCCGGAGAATCTGATGGAATCAGAACTCTTCGGACACAAGAAAGGTGCTTTCACTGACGCAACGCGTGACAAGAAAGGATTATTTGAAGAGGCTACCGGCGGGACGATCTTCCTGGATGAGATTGGAGAGTTGCCTGCGCACTTACAGGTGAAACTCCTGCGAGCCCTTCAGGAACAACAGATTCGCCGCGTCGGAGACGAGGCTACGATTGATATCGATGTGCGGGTTGTCGCCGCGACGCTGCGAAATTTGGAAGACGATGTTCAGACGGGTCGCTTTCGTGAAGATCTATTTTATCGCTTAAATGTGGTGTCGATTAATATTCCGCCGCTTCGCGAGCGTCGAGAGGACATCCCCGTCCTGATAGAGCATTTCCTGAAGAAGCATAATAAGCGCCTCGGGCTATCGATAAAGAGTGTTACCCCCGAAGCGATGAAAGCCCTTATGGAGCACTTTTGGAAAGGTAATGTGCGCGAGCTCGAGAATTGCATCGAACGTGCGTTGGTACTGACAGAGTCTGAATCGGTTGATGTTGACTCCTTGGCTGAAGCAGTTAGGGGTGCCCCTGAAGCACGAGCTGATGCCGCCCCAGCCCTCCCTGAGATTAACGAGGACAATCTCTCCATCAAGCAGCACGCCCGCTCTCTTGAAATTTCATTGATTCTTAAGGCACTTAAAAAGACCTCCGGCAATCGAACACGCGCTGCGAAGGTGTTAGAGATTAGCCATCGCGCGCTCCTTTACAAATTGAAAGAGTATGGACTAACGTAATAGAGTTCTTTCACCCTTACGTTTTCATTACTCTTATGAACTCCAAATTACTGCTCATCGCCGCGTTGCTTTCCAGTGCAGCCCTGCATTCCCTCGCTGCTGCAGAGTCTGTCGTTTATAAGTCCACTGATAAAGATGGAAATGTAGTCTATTCATCAAAGCCGCCAGCCAAGGGAGCGAAACCCGCAGACCTTCCCCCGATCATGCGTGGTGAAGTGAAGTTGGTTGAGCAGAAGCTGACCACGTGTGACAAGCATGGCGGAGTCAACTGTCCTGCCGGGCCAGATTCAGACGGTTCGGTAATTTGCCTTGATGGATTCAAGGAAGCCTCAGCCCGCTTTCGTTTTACGTGTAATTCGCCAAAGCTCGAGATTTCTGACATTTCGGAAATCGCTCCGGACGGTACGTTTACCGTGTTTGTACGGAATACCAAGTCTATTGCGGCTCAAAAGCCCTTGATTACCTACAAAAGTAGCGATGAGAAGGACGTAAAGATTAAAGGGCCCGAATCTATCGATGCTTTCGGAGTAGCTGAGTTCCATTCAACGTTGGCCGAGAAAGATAGGCTCGCGCTTAAGCGGCTGACCATGGCCGATCTAAGCTTAACCTGTAGCAACTGCCCTTAGTTTTACTACTCTTTGCCACGTCTGCGCAGAATTGTATGGTGGGTGAAAGGCTTAGGTAGCTAAGTCGGACACACCACTCACATGCAGCTTCTCAAAGTTCTCTTGCGCGCAGGTAATACAATTTTTCCGCCTCTCATACGACGCGTCTTTGCGCTGCTGCTCCTGCTGCTGGGCGCCGTGTTTGGATATGTCATCCCTGCTTGGCGCCTCTACGACATCTACTGGCTGCAAGCATTCGATTATGGAATTTTCTATCATTCGACTCGCCTACTTTCGTTGGGCGCCTCCCCTATCATGCGTGTGCGCGGACTGCATGCTTGGGCTGATAACCAGGACTATTTACAGCTTCTGTTTGCGCCTCTGCACTGGTTTCCCGGCGCGGCATATAGCCTGCTGCTACTGTCGGCTTCGTTTATTGTTGCACCGGCTTTCTTAGCTTACGGCTTCTTGCGCAAAGATCTCTTAGTCGCCGTATGCGTTGCGGTGGGGATTCTTCTTAGCCCCTTTCTCATAAACATGAATCTAGATCCGATTCATACTGAGGCTTGCGCTACCGCATTGTTGGTTGGAGCAATTCTTTGCGCGTATACGAATCGCGAACGTTGGTTCGCAGTGCTGTGCGGTTTGGCGCTCTTGGCAAAAGAAGACGTTGCCTTCAGCGTTATCGCCCTTGCTCTCGTAGTCGCGCTGGACAGGAATAACTTCAAAATCTCGCGCCGTCTATGCGGCGCAATTGTTCTAGCTTCCGTTGCGCTCCTGGGAGTCAATTTGCTGGTCGTGAAGCCTTATTTTTTGGAGCAAACCTGTGCCTGGCTAGGTCAGGAGGCAACATATTCGAAGTCTTTGCAGGGAGTACCGGTACATTGGTATGCACAACTTTTCGCGCAAGGGCCGCTTGCAACCATCCAGAAATTCGCCTCGCGGCCAGACATTCTCCCCTACCTCGCAAAGTTACTGTGGCCCCTGCTTTTGTTTATTCGTACTTGTCCCTGGCTCGCGCTTCTTCCTCTTCCCGCCGTAGCGATAAATATTCTTTCTTCAAGTGAGTATTTAACCCAAGGTGTCTGGCACTATGACCATTCTTCCTTGGCGATGGTGATCGGCGGGCTTCTGATTGGAATTCAGAAAGCTAGGCACCCGCGGGTCGTGGCCCTGGTCTTTCTTGCGGTGTCTAGTACGGTTCTTGTTTTCACTCCGAAGGTTTTGCGAGTCGATCCGATTGGATTGATTCGCGCTGCGGATGGGCTGCAGAGCCCTGATATTCGAGTGACATTCCTCGAAGAGCTGGACCGAGCACTGCCCGCCCAAGCTATTTTATCGGCAGATTATACGTCTCTTAACTACCTGCTCACGGCCCATCGTGATGTCTATATGTTTACGAACCCTTTCCGTCGTGAATACTTCGGAGCTTACGGGTTATGTGAGATTGCTACTCCTGCCGTGCTGCCGGATGTAGTGGTGCTGAAGGATGACTTTGGACGAAAACATTTTTCAGCTCTCGCGGAGCAATTGCGTGAGTATGAAATGTTCGTTGTCGCGCTCCCCAATAAGAAAGAGGAGTTTACTCTTCTCGTTCGCGCGGACTCTCCGCTGCGTGATGCGACAGTTCGTGCAGCTCAGTCAGTCGTAGCTCGCATGCAAGGCACTCTTCGTGAAACTCCGCTGGCTTTCGCTGCCTTCATGCAGGGCGCAGCGCTTCCATAGGCGCGCTCTTCATTGGGGGTTGTGTAGGTCTCGGTATATTCGCTCTAGGAGCTGCGTGCTTTACGTCGACGTCGCCGGGAGGCCGCGACGCTAGCTACGAGCACTGCAAAGAATGCCGTGCCCAGTAGAATAGTCATCGTATAAGATTTACGAGCGATAGTGAGGTAATCGGATGGAGTGCTTAGATGCCAGAGGCCATCCTGTTTCCACTGCACGATCGCAAATACTGGATAGGCGCTTCCAAGCGTTCCAGTACCGTTCTGAATGTGGAGTTTTACTACCTCGGGCGTCTTGCTCCTTACTGTTACCTCACGTGGCTTGTCGAGCGTTTGGAGTTCTACAGAGGAGAAGCTTGAAACTAAAACTTGCAAATCTTGATTGGAATTATTGAAGAGTCGCAAGGCTCCTGTGAAGCTCTGACCATTCCCCGACAACGAAAGTGTTGCTGAGACTTCTGGCTCTTGAAGCGCTACGGTATCAGCCGGCGTCAAAGCGCCGATGTATAGGGGGGCGACATGCGGACCAGTAAATTTATATCCGTTTAGATCGGAGTAATGGCTTCGCACTAAAAGTGGAATCACTCCCCTTGGCGCCATGCCAGAGTCTTCCTTTGAGCAGCTGCTGCCGACTTCGCACATGAGCTCAGTAAGTGGAATGCTTGCGTCGATCTTCCAGCTTTCTTTTGCTCCCTTGGCCACACTATGGGGATCTCCTGACCAGGCCCAGACGCCGGCGCGAAGCGTCGGAAAAACGTTCATTGCATTTTCATCGCCGCCGTTACTGAGCGTCACGCTACCTTGCAGATGCACCATTTGGTTTTCAACAGTGGTCCGCATCTCGGTGGTACTCGTGATTGAGATACTTCCGGCCCAGGCTTTTGATGTGAGGAGCAGGCAGAAACCGAGGAGTGCCAGTATATGCTTCATTTTTTTAATGCCAGTAATACAAGTATCAGCAAAGAGATCCCGCTTATGAGCCACGAAATATTCCATAGGCGAGTTCCGCTAAACTCGAGTGTAACTTCTGATTCCGAGGGCAGCAATCCAATGAAGCCAGGACTCACCACAAACAGCGCATCTCCGTTCGTGGCTGTCCAAGCAGTGTGGTAAGCAAAGCGCAGCACATGCGGGCGCTTTGGACAGTCGGTGTGTAGCACGAGTTTGCTGAAGTTGACCCTCACCGAAGGATGGCATTCGCCGGGAAGGTTTTCCAAGGCTTGGGTGAGTTGATGAGCGGGATCGTAATAGGCATACGGCACGGACGGATCGTAGGAGACGAACCATTGGTAGAACCGTTCCTTCCAATCTGTTGCGGGAACGGGCAGGCCCTTGGTTGCATAATTGTGCGCAACACTGCGCTCTCGAATAGAGAATTTTCCATCCCAAAATGGGTCCTGAACTGGCAGGAGCGGAACTTTGGGAACCTCTACTAAATTAGGCTGCGGATCAAGCTGAACAAAATCCCAGGGTGGAAACGATTGAGGCGGCGTTAGTCCGGGAGTATTTCGAGCCTGCGCTTTCATTTCTTCGCCGATAAGTATGAGGCCGCCTACGCCAAGCAGTCTTGCGTGTACGAGCGCTCGGGAAAGATTCGGCTTGGGGCATTCATACTGCGGAAAGGGGCAGCTTGGAGTTTTGCTCAACTCTGCTTGCAGATGAAAAGCAGCCGGCGAAAGAAGCGTGGCATAGTGGTAGACACTTTCCATCGTTGCTCTGTTGCTGAAGTATGGCAGCATTTCGAAAACTCGCTCCGACCCGGCAGCTTGATTTCCCGGACTATGCTCATATGCTATGCGGGGATCTGAGAAGCTTCCTCGAAGGTAGGTTGATAAATCCTGCAATGGAGCTGAGAGCGGCTTGCTTCCCCACCCTGAATAATTCCACGCCGCCCAGGATTGAAAGTTTACGACGGAAAAATCGGTTGCCAGAAGGCTGAGCCCGACAATCAGAACTGTAAGTAAAGCGCTGGCTCGATGGAAACATCTACGGATGAGCAGGCCGACGCAGGCCCCGGAAATGACCAGACTGAAAAAACTGACCTGCGGCAGAGCTCGCACATCGATCAGTTTAAGAATCGGAAAAACAAAGTACAGCAGCAGGAACCCAAGCGCTGGAGGAAAGAATACCCAGCAAACTCTTCGTGCATATCTGCGAGTCGATCCGCTCCAGAAAAAAGAGAGTACCGCTAGGGAAATCGCGCCGGCGCTCAAGAACGCGGGAATATACCTGCCAATTGCTTCCTGCACAATTCTATCGCTGCCCCAGCGATATGAAAAATCAGTGGTCCAAGGCCCGTTCTCTATCATGGGAAGAATGAACCAGCACAGAAGCCCTAGGATCAGTAGGCCCGCAATGAAAGCGTTTCGGAAGTTTAAGAGTCGCTTCTGTTCCGGACATGATGAAGTGCTCAAGAGAAGAAACGGAACGCCTAGAAAAACATAGGCGTGACTCAACCCTACGCCTACAGAGGCTATAACCCCTTGCCAGGGGAAGCGCTGTCGCTGAAATTCACGAAAAAATATTCCAGCGCTAAGCATGAAAAGTGCGAGTGCGTATGAATGAGCGAACTGCCCGGACAATACCGACATCGCATTGCCGCCCCACATGGAATAGGACTCGTTGAAGAGAAATACTCCGGAAAAAGCGGCGCCACAGATTGGTGAAGGGAACGGCAAACGGAGCAAGCGCAGGCTGGCATACACGCAAATCGGAAGTGCGAGTATCGGAATCAAGGTACCAAGATTGTATGCGCTACTTGTCGAAAGGATGGTCGAGAGCAGCGCCATTACAAAATAAGGCAGCGGGAAATACTGCAAAAAATACGGCTCACCGCCCAGGTTTCCCGGATTCCAAATTCTTAAATTCCCGGTTGTGAGGCCGTACTCTAAGAGAACTTTGAGCGGCCAAAAATGAGAGCCCATGTCCCCACCCGTTGCTGGGCCGGAGTCAAAGATGTTCGAGGGTAAAAGAGAAATCGTGTAGAAAAAAATGCTGGCTAGTGCCAGAAAGTCGATGCTCCGCTCAAGGTTCCGATGGCTGCGGCGCGTGCTGTTCATGCAGGAATGCTTGATTTTTCTGTGTTTCTAGAAGCAGAAAATTACTTTTTTCGAAGGCCCCACGCAGGGCACTTCTTCAGGTTTTCCCCTATGAGTGGGTTTAAGGGCCTATTTTGACTAGTTTTATCCCAAAAGTTCCTATTCGCATAGGAACAAACCCTAGCCTTAGAACAAGACTTTTGCCGAGCAGGCTTAGGAACGATTTTATGGTAAAATCTATCTAACTAGTGAGGGCTGGATTGTAGCCTTTTCCTGAAGGGTTTTTGTGAGAGTCGGATCTCGTAAAACTAAATCTTCTCGCGGCGTAGTGCTCGTTGAGCTTGCCGTTGTCATTCCTCTCCTCGTTCTAATATTAGTCGTCGGTGTGCTCGAGCTTGGGCGTCTCTTTACCCAAATGTCATGGCTGGCCAATGTGAGCTATGTCTCAGTCTTGGCGGGCTCTGAATCTCCTCCAGGCGCTCCGGGAGAGCTGGCGATGCATTCCAAATTCGACCAGCTTTTCAATCTTCAGTCCCAAGCAATTCTGACCCATACCTCGAGTCCGCTCTACAGGCAGGCAGAGGATATGGTTGAAATGGATGTGCAGGCGACTGTGAAGACCCTGACACCAATTATAAGTCTGCCTGTATCCATGAAGCTTGTCGGCCCGATGTTGGCCTTGGATCCGGCCGCTGCTGGAAACTTGAATGAGTTTAAGAATCCTAATTGCCTTTATAACTGCAATGGGGTTGTGACAAGCTGCTGTGGAAGTTATTCAGGATGCGCCGCTTTAGTGTGTTCGCTTCCTCCCGTTATAATCGTGCCGCAGAAGTCGCTCCTTTACCCGTCAATTGAGTTCTACGTCGATCCCTACGAAATTGCGATAGACTACTAATCGGTCTTTGTGTCGCGTTGAGATTTTGGGAGGCCCGGGTAAAGATAGCTTAGTGCGCGATTGACTCAGTGTGTTACATTTAATCTTGCGCGTTTTTCCTCACGTTATTTGAAGATCTTCGTCGGACATGGGTAAGTCATGCATAAAGAGCCCTGTTATCCGAAGGGCGCAGACCGGCGCTTCGATGCTCGAGGCTACGATTGCCATTCCGGTCTTCTTACTTCTCTTTTTCATTATCATTGATCTTGCCCGTTACTTCTTTGTCTATCTGGTTTTCACGTACGCAGCTCATCATGCCGCGGACCTGGGCGCCAAGCTCGAAGTTGAGCAGGGCATAACTGAGAGCGATTGTATCCTAGATGATCACCGCTGCAATTTTTATGTACGGCGGGTTGAAAGAATTCTGAATGACGCGGTTGGTATCGCGCGTCTCGTGGCAAGTGATTCCGCGACGCCGAGCGGGGTGCGCCTTACCAATTTTAGACACTACGATACTTCGATCTATTCCTCGTCTCCCAATAACTCCGGTTTACCGGGCTGCGTCACGCGAGGAGTTTGTTCGGCCTCCTCCATCACGAGCGATGCGGCATTTTTCCGACCAGGCGAAAGAGTTCTGCGCCTTTCAGGGGTAGTTGGCCCCGTTGACCACCCAACGCGCGGATTTGGGACCGGCCCTGCGCAGGGCTGGCCAAATGCCGTTGAAACCTGGCCTACGCTGCTTGATCAGCAGCCCATAATGGTGTTACTCGAGGCCAGCTTTCGTCCGGTAACGCCGGGATTCGGGCCGATTCCGGTGCGCGCATCAGCGTTTGCGTTCCGACGCAGCAGGCAGTATGGAATCGCCTCTCCGCCGATAATGACGACGACTACCGTCACGACGACGACGACCCTAACGACGACATCGACTACAGTAACGACAACCTCAAGTACCAGTACCACTACGACTTCGACGACGACGACTAGTACAACGACAACGTCGACTTCAACTACAAGCACCTCAACAACTTCGACTTCAACTACGTCTAGTACAACTACGACTACCTACCATGGGCCATCCACAACCACGACCACTACTACAGTAACAACAACTACGAGTACCACCTCGACTTCGACAACCAGTACGTCCACTACTAGTACTTCGACAACGACAACCTCGACTTCTACGACTTCAACGAGTACTTCGACGACAACTACGACTTCCACGTCCCTAACTACGACTTCGACGGTCTTTGATTGTGCTATTTGTCAGGCGCATGGAATTTGTATTTCACATTACCAGTGTACTCAGCCTGAGGACGACGGATATTGCGGTATCAATTGCGACTTGCTGCCGCACTAATCGGGAGCCGGTTTTGGGGCTGATGGAAGCGCAGGACTGAAGTAGTTCGAAGAGAGAAATATATGACTGAGTTTACGCATCACTGCCGAGCTAGGATAAAGGAAATTCTCCGGGGTAAGGCGGGAGACAGAGGCATATTCATTGTCCTTCTGGCTGTCGGTTTATTCGCGCTCTTTGGTCTCGTTTTGTTGGTTGTGGGTACCGCATTTCTTTCCACAAACCGTAATAAATTGCAGGCGTCAGTAAACTTGGCGGCTCTCGCCGCTATGGAGGAATTTATTAATCAAGGGGGTGGCTCAAATTATCTAGCGAACTCTGCTGCTGCGCGGGATAAGGCCAATGCAATTCTAAGAGAGAACAAATTAATCGGTGCAAGCGGACTACTGGGAGATCTGAAAAGAAGCGATCCCGCGCTGGATCAAGCTGTAGTTTCTCCTGGTGGTGAAATCCAGTTTGGGCTTTGGCACCGAGAGTATCCTGGTTTCCCGGCGCAGGCCTGTTCGGGTACTCCGACCCAATGCCCCTGCGGTAATTCGCCATCGGACTACCCTTGCTTCCGACCGAATGACAATCCCATTCCGACTACTCCCACGTTTGCAAATGCGGTGCGTATTCGCGCGCGAACGCAGGATAACAATAAAATATTTATTCCCCTCGCTAAGCTCTTTGGTCCAGAACGATTTGGTTTGGCGGCTGAAGCGACGATTACCCTCGTTCAACGTTGCACTGCCTTACTTTCAGATCTCTCTTTAGCTGTAACTCAAGAGTCGCATTCTTTGGTGGGGGTGAGTCGAGCACTATCGATCCCCCCGACCCCGCCACCGCCGCAGCCGCCTCCCAATCGCATTCTGAATCAGCCCACTGGCCGCTACAATTTCGGGCTGATGGTAATGAAGCAGGCAGAAATTGCAGCTGGTAATTGCAACAATCTTGGCTCCGCCAGCGCCGACCAATTGATGTGGTGTAACCTTAGCCGCACGTTGGCAATTAACGGCGTGGAGTATCTTAATCGAGATGCCGATACAGATTATTTCAAGCATTATCGAAGCGACTACAAGCTGGTCAATACTCCTTACGGACAGATGCAAATTCAGAATTATGCACAACCAAGTAATGGCGTCTTTATCGGAGAGCCGTTTAGTCGGTTTTTCATGGCCTTGAACGCTGCGCTAAGACTCCTTTCCATTCAGTCCTCGGGTGCTGATTTGACTGTCATGACTGTGTTTCGAGGCGCAATCAATCCTGCCCAAGATCGTTGGCCCACGAATAGCGGCTTTACGAATGACACAGGAATGCTGCAACAGCTTACGAATGTGCTTAATTTAGGTACAAGCGGAAGCGTAGAGCGGCACCCGAATTTCGTCGACAAAGGCTGGTTTCCCCTTGCCTCCGATGGTGTAAATTTTGCGGGGAACAATTTAACGCTCGCTCTTGTTACTGCTATTAATGATCTCTCGTCGTGCCCCGCAAATTCTAGGAAGGCAATAGTCTTAACTTCCACTGGAATCCCGACGTGCTCTTATCCGATAGATTTTGCCTCGGGAACCTTTCCGGCTTCATCGGTGTGTGACGGGCGATACGAGACTTATAATTCAGCCACGCGGGCCGAGTTACTGAACCAGATCTTGCCTGAGCTAAAAAAGCGACGAATTGCCCTTACCGTAATTTGGCAAGGCACGCATCTAGATACAAATTTTATAAATCGTCAGGTAGATGGGCGCTTTATTGATCTTAATGAAGCTTTGGTGAGTGGTTTCAGCGGATATGGTGCGGCGCCCGACCAGAAGATTTTTGAAGATGCGAATGCACCATCGACTTCGCCCTGTCCTCCGGGCGGATCAAACTGCAGTACTCTCGGTGCCGAATGTTTTGGTCAATGCATGAGCAATGCAAATCGCTTCGCCTATCTAAATAATGGGCTCACTTTTGGCGGCAACCCAGTCTATTTCCGTGAGGCTAACGGAGTCCTCGGTAAGCTGGCAATTGACTCTGGTGGTTTGGCTTGTCCTCTAATGCGGCTTTGTCAGCCGGCCGATTGTACGGGCGGTGGTGCTTGCTACGAAACCGATCCTGATGATCCCACTGGACCGCGCCGTTTAGCACCGCAACATCGGCAAGTTAATCAGCCGCAGCGATGCGCAGTTAAGGAGCGATCTATGACTGAGCAGGCAGCTTACTGTGCTGCGAAGGCAATCGCGGATAGTCCCTATCTACTAGTCGAGGAAAAAAGCTAGGTGACTGGGGCAAGCTTTCATTTTGATGGATGGGACTCAAATCAGTCCGGCTGCGGCCTTCCTGGAGACGAGTTCTTTACACCACCCCGAAGGGACGCTTAATCCACCACCAGGGAATTTGATTGCCCACTCGTAAATAGCGAGCGCCTGCTTCTGATCGCCGTCGAAAAGACTTGGCATGCGGCGCAATTCGGAGAAAGCACTCACAATTTCCTTCGCCCATGAATCATGAAGTTCTTCAACGGTGTGGACAGGATGTTTGTCTTGATGTTTACGCTGTGCAGCCTGATATTCTGCCATACCATTCTTAAGAATCACTCGACTGCGTGGGTAGCCTGAGCACATGAGATTCCAAGGGTCTCCGTCCTTATTCTGGTCGCCGCTCCATCTGAAGTCCGTGCGCAATACGACAGCGGGAACATCCAGCATCTTTGCCATCATGAACTCTACAATAGTACCGGAGTCCAGATCAGTTCCGTCAAAATTGAAAAGAGCTAAGTCACAATTAATGACCTGCAACAGATCTTGATTTCGCACGTCCAGGGCTCGCGTAACTACTGACTCAAGATTCTGTGGTAGTACGCAGCGCAGGGATTTCTTTGATTCATTCTCGATTGAATGTGCAAGGTGCAGATTCCCTACTAAATCTTTATGGCAAAAGAGGGAACCGGCAAAATAAATCGAGAGAGGTTGCATTTTTTATCTCCAAAAAAAGTCGAGGCCAGCTCAGTTTATTACGCAGAAGCCCGTGCTTCCCAGTGTGCTTCTACTTCATGATAATGTGGCATGGCAGGTGCGGTACCTTGGCGTTGAGTCGACAGACCTGCAGCAACGACCGCGAATCGTACCGCTGACTCAATTGCATGGGGGAATCGCAGCATGCCAGCGGCCAACGCTCCAGTGAAAGCATCCCCCGCGCCGCTGGTGTCAATTGCAGCTACCTCAATTGCGGGAACCCGAAACACCCTTCCTGTGGCCGGCTTTACGAAGGCGCCGGCTGCCCCAAGGGTGATAATTACAGTGGCTGAAGACAGTGCGCTGGCGATTTCGGATAAATCGGAGTCGGAAGCCTTCGCAAGATCGGCGCTAATTTGGCGACCATAAATGTGCTCCATCAGAAACTGAGTTTCTGTTTCATTAGGGACGAGAACATCGGCACTATGCAAAAGAGCAGCGTCCACCAAGGGATTAATCGGCGCTGGGTTCAATATCAGCTTTGCTCCGTATTTTTTCCCAAGTGCAAAAGCTTTGCGCACAGGCGCGAGGTTGCATTCAAGTTGTGCAACTACGATTGCGGCATCCCGAAAAAGATCTTCGTGTGTAAGCACGAATTCAGGCGAGAAGGCGTCATTGGCTCCCAAAGCTACCGTGATAAGGTTTTGCCCCGCCTGGTTCACGAGAATTGAGGCAGCTCCTGTGCTGCGGTCGTTTACCGTTTCAAATCGAGCATCGAGAGTTTCCTGGCGTAAAAAATTCTGTACCTCACGTGCGAAGCCGTCATTGCCGACAGCAGCCAGAAACGCTGTCTGTACACCGAGCCTGCTACACGCGATTGCTTGATTAAAGCCCTTTCCTCCCGGCCCCGCTGCAAATGTTCCGATTCTCGTCTCGCCCGGGTTTGGAAACGTGGTTGTTCGAAACGCCAAGTCTTGCACGTAACTTCCAACAACCACGACCTCTGTCATTCTTCTAAATTCCGTTTAAAGATCGGTTAAATCACCCTGTTCTTTTATTTTTTCATCCTCATAAGGGGCGGTGAAACGGCGGTAGAATTCCTGCTGCAAACAAGTCAGAAAGCCAGTCACTTCATTGTGATCGGCGTAGCGCATGGAATCTCCGTACACTTTGTTAATGAGCAGACTAACGATGTAGTTCATATGCCCCGGACGCTGTTTGGGATCTTTGGGAACCATAGCAGCCAATTCAGATAGGACGTTTTGATATTGCTGGCGTTCGGAACGGTTAATATAAGGCATGCCTGCTCCTTGAAACGAGAGATTACTTAAAGCATAGCAAAAGGATCCCTGAGATCGAAAACAAATCCCTGGAGGTGGATGAACCTGATGTTCTTAAGAAAGGCTGCGGGCACGCGCGGGTGCCGCTGTAATGGAAGGCCACTTTGTGGGCAATGATTGCGCTGCCCTCTTCTTGTTCTCGATTGGCGCACGTTCTAAGCAATCTAGTGACTGTTTGTGAATTGTGGAGCGAGTGCGATTCCCTGAAGAGCGGTTTGACTGCCTTGAGTTGCTCCACAGCTTCAGCCCTATCACGAACGGCTTGCCGTTTCCTTCAGTGGAGCCGAATGGGGCATTTCTGCCCCGACGCCCGGGGCTTCCCCGATCGGCTCCCTGGTACGAAGGACTCCTCTAAGCCTATGAAAAGAATCTGATTTATTTCTTAGACGGCCTTTCGCTGGCCTACTACATAACTGTCCTAACTTATTGATAATTCAATAAATTCCTAGTTTGGTCAGCCTATAGTAAAATATAGGTAGGGGCTGAGGTTCATCTTAGAAGTAGTTTTTTCAGGGTTTTAGGCATGCTCCAGCGGGCGAGTGTCGAAAAATTAATTCCAATTCTGAGGCAGGCCTCCCGTCGTGCATTGCGCATGAAGGTCAGCGGCTTTCCCGGGCCCTACTACACCTCTTTTCTTCTACGTGACATTCACTGGTTCAACACTTGGTCGAGCGCGGGCTCGGTGTACCGAAAACGCTCTGATCACACTCGAAATGTCTATTGCGATCTGCGGGTTGGATCGTATCGCTACGATCAGACCACCAATGGTGGTTTACAAGATAATGACGAAGAGCTGGAGTCAATGAATCACATCACCGCTCCGATTGATGATCGAGCGCATGATGCTTTGAGATTAGCGCTGTGGCGCTTGTCAGAGGCAAAATTTCGTGAAGCGCTCTCCGACTACAGCACCAAAGAATCGAATCGCATCTCGACGCCTGATCCGAATCGACATCTGGCCAGCTTCCATAAGTTAAAACGGCATCGCTCGGTTAAGTACAAAAAGCCTGAGGCAGTCGATGAAGAGAAGTGGACGCACTTTTGTAAAGTTGCATCGCGGTGGATCTCAGAACTACAGCAGGTAAGTAGCAGCTGGGTGGAATTCGATGCGGCGCAGGAAACTAAAATTTTCGTCAACTCCGAGCATCGCATCGTTGTCCAGCATCAATTGGTTTTCTCACTGTCGGCGACCTTACGAAA
Organism: Deltaproteobacteria bacterium; assembly: GCA_017302875.1. Classification (GTDB taxonomy): domain Bacteria; phylum Bdellovibrionota_C; class UBA2361; order UBA2361; family JAFLCA01; genus JAFLCA01. The sequence continues at coordinate 5,475 of JAFLCA010000018.1, read as the reverse complement.
ACTCACCTCTGATGGTCATACTATTGAACAGGACCTTGTTCTTAACTGTGGCTCGCAATCTGAGCTGCCGGACATGCGCGCCTTCAAGCGCGCCATCATGAAAAAGTATACGCAGCTTCAGCGCCTTATTCGGGCGAAGACCATACATGCATTTTCTGGCCCTGTTTTGCTGGCTCCGGCTCCTGCAGGGCTTCTCTTCCATGAAGCAATTGGCCATCGGCTTGAGGGAGGCAGGCTGCTCTCTGCAGGTGAGGGACAGACGTTTAAGGGACAGGAAGGTAAGCGAGTTCTTAACGTCGATCTCACCATTCGCGATAATCCTAAACTAAGATCTTTTCAGGGCGTACGTTGTATCGGCGCGTATGACTTCGACGATGAAGGCACTCCGGCTCGCAATGCAGAACTAATTCGCGACGGAGTACTTTTGGATTTCCTTTCGACTCGGGCTGCTTTACGGAAGAAGGGCTTCGTTCCAAATGGGCACGCTAGAAACAAAAAATTTCAGCGTCCGATCAGTCGCATGGGAGTCACGATTGTTGAGGGTAAAGATGGGTTGAGCTTCGAACGCTTGAAAGAGCTCCTCATTGAGCAGATCAAAGAACAAGGCAAGCCGTTCGGGATGATCGTATATGAAACCTCAGGTGGTGAAACGGAAACCACCAGCTATGACTTTCAGGCATTCTCCGGTGAAATTTCTTTTGCCACGCTTGTCTATCCGAATGGAAAAGAAGTGTGCGTACGCGGAGTAAATTTTGTGGGGACGCCGCTACAAGCTTTGAATAATATCCTGGCTGTTGGCTCTGAGCTTGAGATTGATAACGGCTACTGCGGGGCGGAGTCTGGATTTATTCCCGTCACGACCATATCGCCTGCGATTCTGCTCAGTAACCTGGAGCTACAGGCTAAAGATGAGACTTTAGTCGCTCAGTACATCCTTCCAAGGCCGCGCAGGGAGGAGAAACCGCCTCGTTTGCGCCGCCGCCGTCGAAAAAGAAAGTAATTCCCTGTTTTAACGGACTTTTCTCTGCCGTTTCGAAACTTTAACGATGCTGTCGCATCTTTAAAGTAGTAGTAGCGCGAGGTTTTATGCTCAAGGTTCGTCCTAACGAAAGTCGTTCTATTTTTAAGCGAAAAACCCTGGTAATGAACGCCATCCCGGCGGTGCAGCCGTCCCTAGCGCGGTCGAATGAGTCGGACTACCCCGACGGAATCACACAGAAACTACAAAACGAAAGCTTTGAGAAGGAATTCACTGTTCTGGTCGTTAATTCGAGCCAGGATATGGCGAAGGAAATCACTTTGCAGCTTACCCTAAGTATTCCGGGCTGCTCGATAATGTATGCCCCAAGTATCGAGCTGGCACGCTGGATCCTTTCGCGGCGGCGCGTAAATTTAGTTGTTTCAAGTCCGCTCCTTCCCGATGGAAGTATCGAGCGTCTCAAGAGCTCTCTTGAAAAAATGGCGGAGCCGGCAGACTTGGTTGTCGTCGGAAACTTGAATGCTCGCAGTGCAAATATTTTTACGGATTCTTCCTATCAGTGCACAGCTTTACGACGAATTAACTCTGTCACGCCTGCCGCAAAACCGGTTGGCCCAATTATCAACCGACGTGCTCCAGCAAGTTTAAAAAAAGATATTCAGACATTAGGTGCTGATATCAGAAATGATCTGAACAATCCCTTACAAGAAATTGTGGCGATGGTGTTTGTTGCTCGTACGGGAGCAGATGCGTCCCCTGCTTCCGGCTGCGCGCTCGATGCGATCGAGAAAGCCGCTAAGAACATGTCCAAAGTGGTCAATGCTCTGGAAGACAAGATTCGCGATGTTGTCGTTACCGGGAGCTGATTGCCCGCTATTCCTTGGGCGCTGCGGTGCTCTCGATCGCCTGTAAATTGGCAACTACTTCAGTGCGTCCGTTATAGGTGCTTGAATCCGGGCGGCACACGACGTTGACGTGGGCACCTGCTACGAGTGCTGGATGCGAAGTCTGACGCCACATCAATCCGTTGATAAAACGCTTGCCGTCCGTGAGTGTGGTTTTCAAGTGAGTATCTTTCAATACTTTCACTTCAAGAACTCTTAAATTTTTAACTAGCAACTGAGGATTTGGATTTCCCATGCCGAAGGGGGCGAACTTCTGAAACTCTTCGACCAGCTTCAGGTCAACTTCTGATAAATTGACTTCGGTGTCAGCCTCCGCAGCGGGGCCGCCTAATTTTTCAAGGCGTACTTCACATTCGCGGATAAACGCTTCGGCAAAATCATCCAAGCGCGATTCTTCAACAGAAAGTCCGCCCGCCCCTTCGTGACCGCCGTATTTGATTAAATGCTCTCCGACTGCTGTTAGCGCTTCTACGACGTTAAAGCCCTTGATTCCACGCACTGAGCCTTTGTACACGCCGTCGGTATCAACGCCTAGCACCACGGTGGGGCGATAAAAGTTCTCGACGATACGTTGGGCGACAATTCCTACCACGCCGGTGTGAAAGTCTTTGTCCCAGACCACGAGTCCTGCGGGGAGATGCCCACGCTGTCGTATTTGCTCCAAGGCGCATTCTTTCACGCGCGCTTCGGTGTCCTGACGTTCGACATTCAGTTTGTTAAGTCGCTGAGCAACCTTTGTGGAAACATTACTGTCGGAAGTTGTCAGCAGATCGATGACCACACTTCCATGCACCATACGTCCGGCTGCATTGAGGCGCGGACCCATACCGAATCCTACATCCGAGCAGGTCACTCGGTCGCGCACACCGGATACATTCTTGAGCGCCATGAGGCCAGGGCGGGTCGTGCTTCCGAGCAGCTCGAGTCCACGCTTGGCGATGACGCGATTTGCACCGATGAGAGGCACCATGTCGCAAATGGTGCCCAAGCAAGCCAAATCGAGATAACTTTTTGGGTCAACGCTTGCAGCTTCAGGCAAATGTTTCTTTAAACCTGCGATCAAATACCAAGCCAATCCTGCCGCACTGAGAACTTTCTTGGCAAAGCCGCAGCCTTTTTGGTTAGGATTGATGAATACGTCGGCGGGAGTTTTAATCTCTCCGACATGATGGTGATCCACCACAATGGTCTTTAGCCCCAGTTTACGAGCTTGGTTTAATTCTTTGATGTTGGTGGTGCCGTAGTCGACCGTCAGCAGCAAGCCGAATTTCTCGGCTGCAATCGTCTGAATCATCTTCTCATTGAGTCCGTAGCCATCCTCGAAGCGATCGGGCACGAATACCTGACTGTGCACTCCGATACTTTTAAAGAAGTGATGCACTTGCGCTCCACCGGAGAGCCCGTCCACGTCGAAATCACAACAGATAGCGATGCCTTTCTTTGCTGCAATAATTTCCTGGATTAGTTCGCAGGCTTTATCGAGATTCTTGAGCTTTTGCGGGTCAGGCAACCCGTCCTTCAAAGTTGGATTCATGAAACTATCGAGGTCTGCTCCAAGCGTGAACCCGCGCGCAGCTAAGACTCGCGCCGCTACTTCGCTAAGCTTCAAGGCTTCAGCGATCTTCTTGGATTCCTCCAAGTTCTGTTTCTTGATTTTTATGGCCTTATGAGCGGTTTGCACCCGGTCGTAGGGTCGTTCTCTCTTTGCTGCAGCGGTCATGTCGAGGTGCTCTCTTTTTGGCCTTCTTTACGTACAGAAACTGTATCGTATTGAGACGAAGGCTTCAAATATAACAAACCTCTGCGATTACGGTGCTCTGGGTCTTAGGTTTCAAACTCGCCCGGTTGCTGCTCGAGCAGTACCGTGCGGCTCTCGACTAAGACACGTTCGACAGTTTCTGCAGTTGAGGTGACTAATGTCTGCTCCAGTTTCTCCATGGACTGAATGAGTTCATCCATCTTCTTGAAGCTGATGTCATCCTTTTTGAGATTTGGTTCAAGTTCAGCCAGCCGAGTAAGTATTCTACTCTCGGTCTCGATGATGCTTTCGCTGGCCTGAGCCGCAATTATGGGCGGCAGGCGATGAGTGAGATTTTCCAGTATCTTATCGTATTCCTTCAGGAGGTGTTCGCGGCGACTTGCCGTTAAGCCTTCAATTTTCTTCATTAAGCCGAACAGTTCTTTGGAGGTAATCTCCCGCTCTCGATTCGCCGCACGCAGTGAGTAGTAAACAAAGAGGCTGACTGCGCAGTGCAGCATGGCTATCAGCGTGAATCCGCACAGTAAAATGGTGGCGCTCGGAGAGTTGAAGTCGAACATTGCTGGCCTCTGCATCTTTAGATGCCGATGGAAAGCAATTAGCACCGAGGCGCGGAGGGGCTAGGCCCCCAGAGCCAAAAATGCCTCAAATTCTTGCAGGGGCTTCTCGTAACCGCCCAGTCGCTTAGGTTCTGCAAATTGACGGATTTCAGCTGGGGTACACCATTTCCAATTCATGAACTCAGCTTCATGGGTGTTCAAATCAATTTCAGCATCTGAGCCAAGAAAGCGTACCAGCCAAAATGTCTGCTTCTGACCTCGCCACTTGTCCTTGGCGTAGTCCGGCGGGCGTTGGAATTCATACTCATGGGTAGCTTGGAGCTTGCGCACAATTTCTACGCTGGGGCGTTTGAGACCAAGCTCTTCCTCGATTTCGCGGTAGACGTTCTCTTCTAGCGGCACAGATGATTGGACTCCGCCCTGCGGGAACTGCCAAATGCCGGGTTCGCCGAGGCGTTCGCCGAGCCAGAGCTTATGGTCTGCGTTGAATATCAACATGCAGACATTGGGGCGTAAGGGTAATGGATTCATGCGCTCGAATTAAAGGCAGTCCATGGAATGCTACCCGCGTTTAAGAGTTTTTCCAACCCTAAGCTTAAGGGCACGTAGTGTTCAATGGGAAAGTTTTTGCGAGAAAGCTTATGTAATTCATTGTGCACGAGAATTTCGTACAACGAAGCGTGCATTTCTAGACACTCAGTGACGACCGTGCGGCCTGTATAGCCTGAGTAATCACAATGCGCGCAGCCGACTGCTCTGAAAACCTCTACTGAATGCGTGGTAGGAGCTGTTAGATCGACAACTTTGCAGTGGGAACAGAGAAGAGGAAGCAAACGTTGGCACACGATGAGACTGACCGCCTGTGCAACGCTTAAGAGATCGGCCTGCAATGCTCTTAGCCGCAACAGAACTTCAATCGCATCTCGTGCGTGAACTGTAGTTAAGAGCAAATGTCCGGTCAGGGCAGCCTGCAAGGCGATTTTTGCGCTCTCCTCATCGCGCATCTCGCCGAGCAGGATGACATCGGGGTCTTGGCGCAGTATGGAGCGTAGGCAGGACGAGAACCCCAGTTCACGCTTCTCATCTACGGAGGTTTGCGCCACTCCTGGAATTTGAATTTCTACCGGGTCTTCGATGCTTACGACACTGAGATTTTGAGCGACCAGATTTTGTAGCAGCGCGTACATGGTCGTAGTTTTTCCGCTCCCCGTGGGGCCTGCGAAAAGAATAGCGCCTTCACTGCGCTGAGCGTGACGCTCAAGCATTTCCTTT
>JAFLCA010000179.1 GCA_017302875.1 Deltaproteobacteria bacterium | reverse complement strand
TATGCAAAGCTGTCAGGCAAAGATTGCTCCGACCTTTAATCGCTGCACTATCTTCACTACAGGTACTGATACCTTCCATGGTCTCCCGCACCCCTTAACTTGCCCGGAGGGCATGACCAGGAAGTCAATCGCTTTATATTACTTCACGGAGTCTTCCGGTGCGGTAAGCCAAAGTACCTACTACAAGCCTTTACCCGAAGATTCCGGAATAAAGCGCCTCCTGACGCAGATCGACAACCTCATGCTGAGAACTTACTCGGTGCTAAAGCGCAAGTTGAAGCTGAATGATCAAATGGTCAGCAAGGTTTTGAAATTCTTTTCGCGCAAATAATATTAAGCGACAACCTGCAAGAGCTGGGGGCGCCGCCGCATCAGCCAAATCGTGAGAATTACCCAGGCAACCGCGCAGACGATGAAGCGGTAGGCATCGACGCTCGTCAATGCGGGCCACTGTCCCATTCGCGAAAATACCTCTTCTGGTGCGCCAGCGGGACTGAGTAAGTGACCGATGTAAAAGTGCAGCAGCAGCGTAGCCGCGACCCAAAAACAGACCACTCTGTCCCGTCGTTCTAGTGCGCGCAGTACCGGATGCAGGCAGTACACGGCTACGATAGTGACTGCGGGCAGCATGTAGAGAAAGAATCTTCCTTTATCCGTTCCAGCAAAGAGTGGCAGAATGCCCAGTACAATAACAGCCGCCCATTGCGGATTGCCGCGCAAGAAGCGCAGCAGCACACGCCCTCGCCATATTGCAATTAACCAAAGTAGTCCAAGTCCGCTGAGGAGGTTCACGAGAATCTGCGAACGGAAGCTAAGTAGACTCTCTAGATCGTATACCAGTTGCTGTCTGAATGCGGCCTCCGACAAATACTGATTTACAGGAGTAATCGTTCCTCTCACCGCTGCAAGCGCGACGCCGCAGAAGCCCAGCAGCACAAGCAGATACAGAAGTGCCTTTTTGCGGTCTCGCTGAGCGCAGTACTGTTCAATCGCTACCACCGGGGCCAGTAGCACAATCGATTCTTTCTGAAGAACGCCTAGGGCCAATACCCAAGGGATTATTCGATAGCGACGAACCTCGAGCAAACATAAGACAATCAGGAAAAATGTCTGAGTTTGAATGTCGATATAGCAAGGACAGTAGAACGAAAATTTAAGCGACCAAAAGACACCGCTGTACAGAAGCATTGCCGCAAGCGCCGAGGATTTAGGTGTGCATATTCTCTGCGCTAACCAGCCCACCAGCGCGACATTCAGCCATGCAAAGACGAAATTAAGAACCTGAAATGCGGTGAGCGTCGGGAGGGGGAGTATCGAGACCATCCAGGGAGTGAGAACTCGCCAGCACCAAGGCGCCTGATATACATACCAGGCTTCGCCACTACTGGAAGCCATTGCTCCATAGAATTTTCCATCAAAGGCGCAGCTGGCAAGGTCGGGCGGCACAGGCGTCGTAAGCTGTACCAGCAGCGTGATGCAGAATGCGATGAGGGCCAAAATTTTTATAGACCGCTCCGCTGAAACTGAATAACTCGCACGAGATTTTTATCCTGTAGCGTGGATGCTTTAAATCCCTGTTTCTCGAAGTATTCGCGCAGGTATTCCTCGACTGGCTTCCATACTCCCGGTTGCACCTCATGCTTGATGTGCAGACATATCAGAACGAAGCGATCGAGGGGCGCCTGCGGCGAGTTCAGTGTTTCTTGAATGTAGCGAGTCGCGGCAGGATCTTCGAAGCTTCCCGGCAGCACAATGCTTTCCTGACGTAAGGGGTACGGTGAAAAGGGAGCACGCAAAAATGCGGACTTCTCGGGGTCTTTGAACCACTCGAGCTGCTCTGATTCGATGAGACCGCTGTACGTCAGTATCGGGCCCTCGCTCGGGTCAGCGTTTACTTTGGCAACAGCGCCGCGCCAGTCTTCGAGATTCCATTGATGCTGCAGCTCTCGTACTCCCGCCATAAAAGCAACGACGAGAAAAATATTTCTGCGGCAGCGTTGCGGCTCAATATGAGAAGCGAGCCATGCCAACAAAATCGCAGCAGCGGGAGCGCTCCAAGCGTAAAAGCGGTCAACAAAGAGGGAGCCGCTCGTAACGTGCGAATATACAAATAGCCATAGTGCTGGGAAGACCAACCACAGAAGAAGCACTGCTAGGCTGCGTCGCTCACTCTCTCCCAGAGCCACCCAGCGCGGACGGTCATACACGGCACTGAAGAGAATCGCGATGCCAAGATAGGCGATGATATTCATGGGAAGAATGGCGGATCCCAAATCAGCAAGGGAGCTGTCGACCATGAACTGCATGCTGCTGCTTTTCTGCGCCAGCATGCGCATTTGATAGAGTCCTGGGATAAGGGCGATCGCCAGGCAGGGCAGGATGAAAAAAAAGAAGCGCTTACATTTCGTTTTATCTGCACGCCCTAACGCCAGTACGAAGGCGATATGAATCAGGACAATTGGAGCATAGAGATACTGAAAATAAATGGTGAGTGCCGTAGCGAAGAGATACTCAAGCTGCGAAGAGCGGGGGCTGCCGCGCAGCCAATGCAGAAGAGCATACACCGACCAGAGGGCGCACAGGATAGCAGCCGCGTACGGGCGGGCGCTAAATGCAAATTTCTGGGTGCTATCAAGACAGATAAAGAACAAAACTGCCAGAAGCGCCGCATAGCGATTGAAAAGGTCTCGCGTGATGGCGTAAAGAAAGCCGCAGCTGGCAGCACAGGCCAGTAGCGAAGGCAGTCGTAGCATGAATTCGCTTTGTCCGAACACCTGACGCGCGTACCACAGCAGGATGAAGTACAGCGGTGACATGCCCTGATAGTTAAAGCTGCGATGCAGCGCATCGCGCAGCGAATCGTTTGTAATCCAAAAAGAAACCGCTTCGTCCAGCCATAGGCTCGCCTGTAGCGGTGCTTGCAGCAGTATTATGAGGGTGAGGGCGAAGAGCAGGACGAACTGCCAGCCTGAAACGGCGGAAGTCGATTTCGGTGAGGGGGCGGCGCTCGGCATGAACCCAGTAAACAATAGTCTGACGCCTGAGGGAAGCGGATACGCTTAGCTTTCCAGGTTCAAAAAGTACTCATGAAGCCTGGAGTCTTCGCCTAATTCCACGTGAAACGAGGAAGCCAGGATTCTGCCGCGTTGCAAGAGCACCGCATGTCCTTGATGCGAAGCGTGAACGGTGATGTCTCGTGAAAGCGGTTCCAAGAGGGGCGCGCGAATAAAATCGACTTCAATGGGACTCTTGAGAAGGTCGGTTTGCAAGGGCGTCTTAAAAGAGTCGGTTTGAGAGCCGTAAAAGTTACGTCTCGCGCGAATGGGGATAAGATTTAAACTGGACTGAGCGGGATCGCAAACTTCTTGTGCTATGAGGATTGATCCGGCGCAAATACCCCACACTGGATGCGTCTTCCCAAATTCTCGCAAGGCCGGGCCGAGCTGCACTTTCTCCATCAGCAGAAGCATGGTTGTGCTTTCTCCGCCGGGCAGAATTATTCTATCGAGTTGTTCGAGCTGGGCCGGGCGACGCACGGAGATTGCTTCAGCCCCCACGCGAGCGAGCATTTTTAAGTGAGGTTCAACGCAGCCTTGCAGGGCGAGAACACCGACTTTCATAGCGCTTACCAGCCGCGACCTGCCAGGCGTTTTTCTTCAGGAATAGTGGAAATTTCAAGGCCAGGCATGGCCTTGCCCAGTCCGCGAGAAACTTCAAGTAATTTCTTGGGGTCGTCGAAGAAGCAAGTCGCCTCAACGATGGCGCGCGCAAGCTTTTGCGGATGCTCTGATTTGAAAATTCCAGAGCCAACGAATACTGACTGCGCGCCAAGCTGACGGAGCAGTGAAGCATCAGCAGGAGAGGCAACGCCACCGGCTGCAAAATTTGGAACGGGTAGTTCCTTTTGCTTCTGTACGAGCTGCAAAAGTTCCAGGCTGACGCGATATTCTTTGGCTTTCAGCTGCAACTCTTCGTTTGACATCGAGGCTAGCGCAGCAATTTCGCCATTCACTTGGCGCAAATGGCGCACGGCTTCGATAACATTTCCGGTGCCAGCTTCGCCCTTGGTTCGAATAAGCGCAGCGCCTTCGCTGATGCGCCGCAAGGCTTCGCCTAAATTGCATGCGCCGCATACAAAGGGCGTCTTGAAATCAAATTTATTTACATGAAGGTGTGGGTCAGCCGGAGTCAGCACTTCGGACTCATCGATAAAATCGATGCCGATTGCTTCAAGAATCTGTGCTTCGGCGAAGTGGCCGATGCGCACCTTTGCCATAACTGGGATGCTGACCGCGGCTTTGATGCTCTCAGTGATGAGAGGATCCGTCATGCGCGCGACACCGCCTTCTTTGCGGATATCGGACGGCACGCGCTCCAGCGCCATAACGGCGACCGCGCCGGAATCTTCGGCAATACGAGCCTGTTCCACGTTTACGACGTCCATGATGACGCCGTTGCAGAGCATATGAGCGAGACCGGTCTTAAGGTCCATAGAAAAACTACTCTTCTATATAGTTTAAGACAGAAGCAGAGTGTGTGACCCCAATGGGAATCGAACCCATGTTCCCGACGTGAGAGGCCAGTGTCCTAGACCGCTAGACGATGGGGCCAAATATTACTCAGGCCGCCTCCGCATTTGTATGCGGGGGCCCACGAAGGTAACAGATTGCAGATAAAAGGTCGAGTTACCGGGCTTGCTTACATTTGATTTCTTTTATCGATCTCCGCTAAGATGCGGAGGTTTCAAGCGTCCCGGCTTTACGGCTAAGCGCTTAAAACTACTCAGTTATTCGCCCATGGTGTAATGGTAGCACGTCAGATTCTGACTCTGAAAATCGAGGTTCGAGTCCTTGTGGGCGAACCAATCTTTAAAAAATGAATGCGGCAACGCAAGATTTTCCGCTCTATGCGGGCCGTCTGCCGCCTTTGCCAAGCTTGAAACATATGTCCGATTTTAGCAGTCACGCTATAGTGAGTGCTCATAGCCGAATCCTGTAGGAGATGCTCGTGTTGACCAGATTGGTATTTGTGTTTGCGCTTTGCGTTTTGAGCAGCTGCGCGAGTATGTCCAAGTCCTCCGCTCGTAGTGAGCTACAGGTCGACGTGAAAGACGCTCCAACGGCAGCGATGGACTTGCAGATGCGCCGCTCCTCCGAAGCTATGCATGCATTCTTACTCGGGCAGCTGGCCTATGACGCCGAAGACTCGCAAGCAGCCCTGAAGAATTTCATTATCGCCAGTGAATTCAATGACGATCCCGCGCCGTTCTTGAATACCAAACTTGCTGAACTGTATATAGCCGATGGCCAGCTTGAGAAGGCCTTGGGCGAGGCCGATAAGGCGATACAGGCTGAGCCTGAAAATGCTGAGCACCTGTTGTTACGAGCCGGAATTCTTGACGCGCTTGGTCGCAGCGATGAAACTTTGAGCCTCTACTTGAAGGCCACACAACTTGATCCTCGGCGTTTCGATACCGCCATTTTACTTTCGAATTATTATCTGACGAAGGATCAGAGCGCGCGGGCGCTTGAGGTTCTCGAGGCCTTTGTCAAAGTTGCGCCGCAAGACGCCATTGGCTGGTATTTTCTTGGTCGTGCATACGATCGCCAGTCGCAATACGTCAAATCTCTGGCCGCATTTCGCGAGGCCGAGAAGCTAGATGCGCAGAATAATATGTTCGCCTTCGAGAGCCTGCGGACGCTGCTTAAGTTGAAGCGCTACCGAGAGGCACATGACTGCGCTGATGAGATAGCCCGCAAGGATCCGCAGAATTTGCAGCTCCGTCAGCTTGCCCAGGAGTTGGGGCAGGGCGATAGCGGTGCCAAGCAGGCCCTCTCCCAACTTCAGTTTCTGACCGAGCCGCTCGGAACGCAGATGGATGCGCGTTTTCGTATTGCGAGCATCGAAATTGAGAGACGACTTTTTCGTGATTCCGTCACGCAACTTCGCTTAGTGCTTGCTGCTAACCCCACCAATGCGCAGGCGCGTTATTATCTAGCCTCCTTGTTCGCCGGAGCCGGCCGCAAGAAGGAGGCTTTGCAAGAGCTATCCAAGATAACCAAAGATCAAGAGCTGTACGTGAAGTCGCGAACCTTCGCCGCCTTCATCATGCGACAGGACGGGGATCTGAAGCGCGCAGAGGTTGCGGTGCGTGAAGCTCTGGCCTTTGACCCCGAGAATAAAAATATCCTCTCGTACTTAATTCTTATCCTGCGCGACGCTAAGAAATATAAAGAAGCTGAAGAGCTGATGCGCAAGTCGGTCGAAGAGGACCCTCAGAACGATCGCTTACTCTTCAATTATGCGATTCTTCTCGGCGATATGGGGCGCGAAGCTGACTCGCAAAAGGTGATTGAAACCGTCATTCAGCTTAATCCCAAGAACTCGGATGCGCTAAACTATTTGGCGTATGGACTCTCGGAGCAAGATCAGAATCTTCCGCGCGCTCTGGAGTTAATCGATCGCGCGCTGCAGGTGCGGCCTGATGATGGTTATTATCTCGATACGCTGGGCTGGATCTATTTCAAGATGGGAAAGTTCGATCAAGCGGAAGCCACCTTGCGCCGAGCCGCCGCCACCGTCACCGAGGATATTGTCGTGCAGGAGCATTTCGGGGATAGCTTGGTGAAGATCGAAAAGTTCGACGAAGCAGTTGAAGTGTATCGTAATGCGCTTGAGCGCGGGCGTGACCAGAATGACAAAGATGAAGCAGAGGCCGTTGCTCGCATTGAAAAGAAGCTCAGTGCTTTGATTGAGGCTTTCCCCCATTTGTCTTACGCTGCGACGCGCTAATGCAATCAAATTTTCTAATTCGCCTTCCTTTAGCGCTTTGCCTTTCGCTGCTTTGTGCTTGCACAAGTCGCGCTCCGCAGGTTCCTCGTCCCCTCCCCACGCAGCTTTCCGGGGCAGCAGCAACGGCAGCGTTGGAGCGGCTTACTTCCTGTAATGCGGCGGTGCACTCGTTTCGGGGCTTGGCGCGAGCTGCGCTTCAGCAGGAAGAGGAGCGTAATGCTTTCCGCTATGTGGTGGTCTTCGAGAAACCGGAGCGCTTTCGGCTAGAGGCGCTGCCTACCAATGCCGTGTACACCTTGTCTTTGCTGGTGAGTGATCAGCAAGAGATGTTGTATCTCGATCCTGCTGCCAAAATGGCGCAGCGCGGTCCTTTAAGTGCTGCAACGGTGAAGAAGTATTTGGGAATTCCAGTTCTACCGTCGAGTCTGATGGCTCTTCTTACCGGGTGTGCCCCCTTTGATGAAAGCGGCGCTGAATCTACTCAGGTATCAGAGGATAGTGCCCGGCAGCTAGTGCAAGTCCGTTCATCCAAGTTCCTGTATGAGATGGGTGGGCCTGAGCTTGAACCCCGCAGAGTATTTCTGATCAATCAGTTTGATGATCATGTGGCCCTACTTGTCGAGTGGAGCGAATTTCAAGACGTGCGCGGCGTAAAGCTGCCCTCGACCATCGTTCTTACGATGCCGGAGCATGCAGTCACTCTTACCTTGCACTTTACCAGCGTAGATATAAACGGAGAGTATCCTGAGCGCCTCTTTCAGGCGCAAATTCCGTCTGATTTTGAAGTGCAGTAGAACTTACTTGCCCATCCGATTGGTGAGCGCAGCTTCTCCAAGGTTTAGCGCCCATCGTGCCGCAATGAAGTTCAGATATATTAAGAGCAGTGCTCCGCAGGTTACTGCGGCATACCAATTGGTATTGGAAAAGGTGTATCCCGAGTTTTTCAAGGTACGAAGGAAGATAAGCAGCCCGGCTGGCATCAAGTTCATAAGAATGAGTAGGGTGCTAAATAGCATGAACACCAAGCTTCCAAAGCTGGCAGCCAGCTGCGAAGCGTGTTCCCAGTCGAAATTGGCAAAGAAGGCGCCCATTCCAACCGCCAGCCCGACAATTCCATAGCAGATTACCCAACTTGAAAGCGCATTGATGATCACGACATGA
>JAFLCA010000178.1 GCA_017302875.1 Deltaproteobacteria bacterium | reverse complement strand
ATTTTGAGCAGGGTGCTTTTTCCCCGCCGCTCGGACCAATCAGGCCTACCAACGAGGCTTCCCCAAGTTCGAAAGAAACCCCATCCAGAACTTTTCTGGCACCAAAGGATTGGTGAATGTCGGAAACTTTTAACATGTACTTTCTTCTATGCCGCCCCCGCTTGGAGGGAGGTCGGGCTCTCACTTTGCGAACGCACCGCATCAGGTGCGCTATCTCTCGCACGTTTCAAAATGTCGATCTGATCTTGCAGCTTCATGGCGCGGCAAAGATCCTTGCGCCATTCATGGCCACGACACATCTGAGAAACAAGCTGTTTGAATCGGCCTACCACGACCCGATCATGGAACTCTTCGCGAAGAAGCGCCAGATAGCGTTCTAGCACCGTCAGCACTAAATCACGTTCATGCCGCAAATCGTAGCGCTTTCCGCCGCAGATCTCGCTGAACACGAAAGGATTCCAAAGCGCTGCTCGGCCAATAAAGAGCCCTGCGACCTTTCCTTGCTTACGAGCTTGCGCAGAGGCAGCATCTACCACATCCCCACTTCCGCTGACGGGCACCTTAACCGACTCAGCGACAGCTTCGACAACGCTCCAATCAGCCTCGCCACGGTACAACTGAGCTCGAGTTCGACCATGCACCGCAATTCCTTCAAGTCCCTCGGACTCAGCAATCTTAGCGATTTCGAGAGCATTGCGACTGGCTTCATCCCAGCCCGAGCGCATCTTCATGGTCAGGGGAATTGAGACCGCCTTGCGAACTTCACGGAACATCTGAGCAAGGTGCTCGGGCTGCCGCATTAGTTCGCAACCGCCGCCCTTCTTGACGACTTTTGGCGCCGGACAGCCGCAATTAATATCGATCAGATCTGCCCCGGCATCCTGCGCCATGATGGCGGCATCACGCATGCGCTCAATGTCATATCCGAAAATCTGGATTCCATAGGGTCGCTCGTCGGGATGAAATCGCATCATCGCCATGCTGCGGTCCGACTGTCGCGTCAGGCCCTCGACCGAGATAAACTCGGAAATCACTAAGCCTACGGCGCCGGGATTGAGCTCCTTTATCAACCTGCGAAAGGCTGAACAGGTTACTCCGCTCATCGGCGAAAGCACCAACCCGGGGTTAATGGGAATATTGCGAATATGGAAACTTCCAGGCATAGCGGGACCTATCCTACCACCTTCCCGCCCCCTCGCCAAACCGAGCTTTTTGGGCCATTCCGGCCTGTTTAGGCAAGGCAGGATCGCACATTCTTTGAGAGCTCTTCGATAGTGAATGGCTTCTGTATGAAGCCCCTTCCGCCCGAGTTGAGAATCGAGCGCACGGCGGTCTCCGAAGAGAATCCACTGATAACCAACACGCGGACGGTCGGATCAAACTTCTTGAGTTCCACAAAAACCTGGTCGCCAGAAAGCTGCGGCATAATCATATCGAGCAACACCAGATCGTAACGCTGCGAAGCCTGATACTTCTCGATTGCCTCCTTCCCGGACTCGGCGACGTCGACTTCATAACCGAGATGCTCCAAGCTGACACACAGGACGTTGCGCACCGGATACTCGTCATCGATGACCAGGATTCGCTCACTTCCTCGCGGCAGTTCCGGCTTACTTGGAGCGCCCTTGCTGAGTCTCGGTTGCTGCGCAGCAGCCGAAACAATCGGAAGATACACTGAAATAGTGGTCCCGACATTCACCTTCGATTCAACCAGTATCGCACCGCCAAACAGCTGCACAATTTCACGCACTACCGCGAGGCCGAGACCGGTACCCTTGTCTTTCTTGGTAGAGAAATAAGGTTCGAATATCTTTTCTAAGACTGCCTCGTCCATGCCGTGTCCGTTATCCGTAACCGTCAAGCGCGCATAAGACTTGGATGAAAGTTCTTTTGTGCCGAAGGCCGCTTCGAGTTCCTTCTCCGAATCAACCGTCGCAACGCTCACCCGAATAAAACCTTCCGGGCCAATGGCGTCGCGAGCGTTGATTACGAGATTA
This sequence comes from Deltaproteobacteria bacterium, assembly GCA_017302875.1. GTDB lineage: Bacteria > Bdellovibrionota_C > UBA2361 > UBA2361 > JAFLCA01 > JAFLCA01. The sequence continues at coordinate 6,008 of JAFLCA010000178.1, read as the reverse complement.
ACAATTACCTGGGCGAGCTTGCCCTCCACTGCAAGAACGCAAACCGGAGCCTGAGGCAGATTGCACTCGAGGCTATACTCGGGAGAAATGGCTCCCCGTAAAAGTTTACAGGCGCCTCGCGCAAGCTCACACACATTGACTTCCTCGACCTTCTCTCCGCCCTCAAGCTTTGAAAAGCTGAGAATCTGCTGGGTAAGCGTAGATGCCTTCTTTGCTCCATCTTCGATCGCGCTCAAAGATTCAGTGTGCGTCCCGCGCGCCGGAAGAATCATCTTCAAGTAAGTAATGTGTCCGAGAATGCCGGCCAGCACGTTGTTAAAATCATGCGCGACCCCGCCCGCCAGCATGCCGAGGGTCTCTAAGCGGTGGGCATGGAAATTATGCAACGCGTCGCTGCGAGAAACACCAGCCAACACGCGCACGATCCAGGTGTGCTCATGAATAGTCTGAATTGAAAGCTTTACCGCAAAAGCGTCGCCCGACTTGAGCTTGAACTCAGAGGCGATCTCTTCTCCACGGAACGAACCAACCGTTACTCCAGGCCAAAACTCACTCAAATCCAAAACAGAATCTTCAGGACGCTTAATGCCCAGAAATTGGAAGAGGGCGCTGTTGGCGAAGACACAACCCTTATTATCTTCAACGATAAAAAGCGGCTCGCGGAGGGAATCTAATGCGTCGCGCAAGACGCGCGTCTGCTCAGTCATAAAAATAATGATAAACGTACCCAGGACTGCTTCGAAGGACTGAATACCGAAACATCATTCTAGAAACGCCATTATGCGTATTAACCCGCAAGCCCTCAAAATCGACCCATTTTAGGTGGCACATCTAGCGATTAAGCCCTTGCACCCGCACATTTTTCTGGACTTTGCAAAAATCAGCGGCTACATAACACACATACCAGTGCTTTCAAGCTTTTGGCCAGTCATGAATCGCTCCTTAAGCGAAACTTGGATCCAGTAAGCTCTTTGGTGAATCTGAAGCTCTACACTAGTTTGCCGGTTTTATGTACACACCCGGCGGACGTTTTTAAGGACTGGTTTTTGGACTCTGCCCGTTCCAAGTGGCGGATGTCTCAACATTAAGGAGTGGAAGTATGTCGGATACGTTGAAGGGAGTCGTTAAATGGTTCAATGACGCCAAGGGTTTTGGTTTCATCGAGCACCCCAGCGGCAAAGATGTATTTGTACACTACTCTGCCATCGAAGCCGACGGCTTCAAAACTCTCAAGGATGGCGAAGAAGTCCTTTACGAGATCAAGGAAGGCCCGAAAGGATTGCACGCCATGCGCGTTCAACGTTCGGCAAGCGCTCAAGCAGCAACCGATGAAGCTCAAGCAGCGGCTGCAACCGTTGAAGCCGCTGCTGCTGGCACAGCAAGCACCGGCGCTGAAGAGCTAGCGAACTAGGTCGCACGCAATTCAAATTTCTTTTGGTAACTCTTTTTCAGGCTAAAGGCTGGGCTGCGCGGCTACGCGACGTTTCGGTCGCTCCCCCACCTTGTTGACGGCGAGCTGCCCACAGGCAGCATCGATATCCTGGCCCTTCGACCAGCGTATGGTCGTATTCAATCCACGCTGGGTCAGATAATCCTGCCAGGCATGGATCTGATCGACGGCCGGAGTCTTAAATCCTAATCCTGCATTCTCGTTGTAGGGAATTAAATTAATTTTCACCGGCAGACCCTCTACGAGGCGCGGCAGGCGACGCATATCTGCATCGGAGTCATTCACCCCAGCCAGCATTACATATTCCATCGTAATTTTTTTTCTGCGCTTCGCCGGAATTCCCTTCAGGGTTTCGAGCAACACTCGTATCGGGTAAGCCTTATTGATCGGCATGATCTGAGATCGAACTTCGTCCGTCGTCGCGTTCAGTGAAATGGCGAGATTGGCGTCCACCCCGCTCTCTCCAAATTTCTTAATCGCGGGCACTAGGCCGACGCTGGAGATCGTTATTTTGCGCGGCGGTATCGCCAACCCTTGCGGATCAGTCAAAATTTTAACCGCGCGCACCACTCCATCATAATTGTGCAGAGGCTCGCCCATGCCCATGAATACGATATTCTGGAACATATCATCGAAATTCTTGGCGTCCTCAATCACCCCCAGAACCTGCCGAACGATTTCGGAAGTCGAGAGATTGCGATGAAACCCCATAGTTCCTGTGCGACAGAAAGCGCAGGCCATTCCGCAGCCGACCTGAGAGGAAACGCATAAGGTCATGCGCTGCGGCTGCTTAATCATGACCGACTCAATGTTGCTGCCGTGCTCCAACTCGAACAAGTATTTACGCGTACCGTCGGAACTTATCTGCCGGTCAACAATTGGCGGGAGCGGGAAATGGAAGAAATCTTTGAGATCGTCGCGAAACTCTTTGGCCAGATTACTCATTAAGGCCAGGTCACGGACACCTTGACGATAGACCCATTGAAACAGTTGCGTGGAGCGGTATGAGCTGGCGCCAAAACGCTCTTGCAGTAAAGCCGCCAGTTCTTCTCGACTGAAGTTGAAAAAATCCTGTCGGGAGCCTTCCGCGGAAACCACGGCAGCGCTTGGCTGATCTAGATTTTCGAGAACAGCCAAGCCCATGCGCAGTCTCCGAGGTATACTTTGGCGCGACTAGCGCGAAAGCTCAGGGAAGAAAAACTTGATTTCGTTCGCTGCATTTTCGGCACTATCGGAACCGTGAACAGCGTTGGCGTTGATGCTCTCAGCAAAGTCGGCACGAATCGTTCCCTTATCAGCCTTCTTCGGATCAGTTGCGCCCATCAGCTTGCGATTAGTGGCGATAGCATCGTGCCCTTCGAGCACCGAGATAACCACGGGACCGGTGGTCATGTAGTCAACGAGCTCACCATAGAAAGGGCGAGCACGATGAACAGCATAAAATTCGCCAGCTTCTTCTGGAGACAGCGTCTTCATGGAGACGGCAATTAACTTCAATCCAGCTTCTTCGAATCGAGACAGGATCTTGCCGATAACGTTTTTCTTGGTGGCATCCGGTTTAATGATGGAGAGAGTTCTTTCGAGGCCCATGCTAATTCCTTTTGTACAAAAGCTATAAGCGACGCCCAGGCGTCGCGACACAAATCTTACGCATCGCCAACAATGCTGCCAAAAGAAGGAAGGAATGCGGCCGTCTGTTACGTAAGGGCACTAGATTACAGGAATTTCAGCCTCAACTCAAGCCGGGCACCCTGAGCGGCTAGCAGCCCGCAGGTGCTGCGTATTTGGGTAAAAACTCAGTAGTAGACCCGCTGCGTTAGGTACGCGCGCCAAGCTTCTTGCGCAGGGCCTTTTCAACCGAGGGCGGAACAAGGGTGGAGATACTACCACCGAGGGTCGCCACCTGTTTGACCAGCGTGGAACTGACGTAGGAATTCTGTTCGCTGGTAACCAAGAATAGCGTCTCAATCTCCTCGTTAAGATGGCGGTTCATAAGCGCCATCTGCGTCTCATAGTCATAGTCGCTGATAGCACGCAGCCCTCTTAAGATAACTCGAGTATTGGTTTTCTTCACAAAATCAACCAGAAGGCCTGAAAAAGGCTGCACCTCCACTCGCTCGCCGAAGGGCTGGCAGACTTCGCGAATTAACACGGCGCGCTCATCGACACTAAACAAGGTATTCTTACTGGGATTGTGCAGCACCCCTAAGATGACGCGGTCGAAGATCTTGAGAGAGCGAGTAAGGATGTCGAGGTGGCCATTCGTGAAAGGATCGAATGACCCCGGAAACACGGCAGCTGAAATTTTCGTCATGCGCACTTCCTTGTCGTATCCGAACGGAAGCTCCACCAGCCGGCGTACTCGGCGCGGCTGCTACCGCTTCGGCGCGAAACGGATTGAGCGCGACCATCATAGGTAAATGAGCGTCCCGCAGCAATAATGTCTTGCACTTGTCGAAGCTGGCGCAGCGCGGTATCCTTATACAGGCTATTTATCAGTAGAATTAGAGCCTTATGGAATTATCTGCACTCGCCGCCAAACAGAAACGCATTCAGACCTGGTCTCAGTTCATCGAATCAGAGGTTCAGGAGCCCTCCCTTCGCAATCGATTCACATCCACGTTAGATCGCTATCGCACCACTTTGGTTCGCGCGTGGAAGGCCGGTTCGATTTCTCAAGAAGACGAAAATGAGATGAACGATTTAGAGAGACAGCTCGAGCAGCTCGATGACGAGGCACGCTTAACCGTCGTAGGGACGCAGAAGCTGACAACCTCGCTTAAGCGCTTCTAACCGATGTCACCGGATTTTGAGAGCGGCTCAGCGCTGACGCAACTGTTCGCTGCTTTTAATGCCGGCATCCTCACCAGCCTCACTCCCTGCATCTATCCGCTCATTCCGATCACCCTAGCGATCTTCGGCTGCTGCAAGGAAGTTTCTAGACGGCAACGCTTTTTTCTGGCGCTCTGTTATGTTCTTGGAATCGCCGCGACGTACACACTGCTTGGCGTCATCTCCGCAAAGACTGGTGGAATTTTTGGCTCCTTTCTTAGCAATCCTTGGGCAATTGCGGTTTTGTCGATCCTGCTTATCCTTCTCGCACTTTTCAGTCTCGACATAGTCAAACTGTCGGCGCTCTCGAAATTACAGAACAGCGCCAGCCGCATTGGAGGAAAGGGATTCCGCGGCGCCTTCCTGATGGGAACCGTGAGTGGTTTTGTTGCAGCCCCCTGCGCCGGGCCTGTGTTGGTGGTTATTCTAGGAGTGGCCGCGGCTCAGCAAAGCAGCGCATGGGGCGCTTTGTTGCTCTTCACCTACGCGCTCGGCATGGGGCTTCTTTTTATTCTCCTGGCGCTATTTCCCCTGCTCTTGGATAGGCTGCCACGCTCTGGAAACTGGTTGCATGCGGTAAAATTTCTCACCGCGGCGCTTTTGTTTGCGGTTGTTCTCTTCATCACTCAGCCCTTTCACGTTCCATACGTTCTAGAAACGCTAAGCGACTATCACTGGGCGCTCTTCGTGGTTGCTATTCTTTCTTTCTTCGCTGCCATGTGGGCATACCGTCTTCACCATGGGGCGCTTAAATGTGTGGCAGCGATCCTTTTTGCCTGTTCCGCCTTCTATTTGACCCTGCCTGCCCCTCAGCATTCATGGGCCGCTCGCATCGAAGAAGGTCTCTCCGCAGCCGAGCAAAGATCAACGCTGGTGATGGTTGATATGTATGCGGACTGGTGCGCGGCGTGCAAAGAATTGGATGCCAAGACCTTTTCCGATCCGGAAGTAAAGGAACGCTTAGCTAAATTTGCGCTCGTACGCGTCGACTTTACGCTTGATTCCGATTACACCACAAAACTGACGGAGCAGTATGATGTGGCCGGACTTCCTTGCTTGCTCTTCTTAACGGCAAATGGAAAGGAGATCCCCGACTCGCGCATCACCGGATTTCTTGAGCCGCAGGAATTTCTTAAACATCTCGATGCGATCGAGAAACGTGCATCATAGCAGACACCTAAGCCCGCGCTTGGCAAGCTCGTGAGGGCCAAGGACTAGTTCATCGGGAAACCGTTAATTTTCTCAACGGACGCTCGAATTTCAATCTTTATATCGTCGAGATCCTCCTTCAGCAGTCGCGAGGAGAGATAGCCCAGCGCTCTGCGATCTCCCAATTTACCTAATGCGCGAGCTGCCTCGCGGCGGACTATCGGATCATGATCATCCAAGCTGAGCATGAGCTGCGGAACGATGCGCTTGTCCCCGGCATTTGCCAGCACTTTAATAGTCTCGCTGCGCACAATAAAAGAATCATTCTGCAGAGGGACGACACTAGCATCGACGAGCGCAGGCAAAGCTCGCCGCTGCGCCTCGTGCAAAGCGTTCAGTGTCACCTCTTCAGGAACCCCGCCCTTCACGAGCACGCCGAGCAATTCTCGGTCGCTCATTTCATGCACGCTCTTCCCTTCGGGGGCAGGATCAACTGCCGGCATCACCAAAGCACCAGGATCAATGGCCTCGGCGTATTGCTTAACAACGCGACCATGACTCGCACTAGGTGCATCAG